>NZ_JBLIYT010000004.1:0-373676 GCF_057480795.1 Pseudomonas sp. P110(2024) | reverse complement strand
ACGGTCTCCGAAGTAAAAGCACCCTGCGAAAGCGTACGCCTCGCAGGGTGCCGGGGTGACCATCTCATTAAGTAACCCGCCGTAAGGGCGGAAAGGTGATTAAGCGTCGACATCGCAAATGAATGCGCATACAACTTTCTAAACAATCAACAATCAACAATCAACAATCAACAATCAACAATCAATATCTCACCCAGAAACCACCGGCTCACACCGAACCTCAGTCTTCACCGAGTTGGCAATAAAACACGCCTCATGCGCCATATGATGCAACCGCTCCAACTCCTCAACCCCAGGCCGCCGCTCCCCGGAAAATTCGACCACCGGCCGCAAGGTCACCACGGTCATGGCCATGCGCCCTGCCTCGTCGACCCCCATCACCCCCAAGGCATCATCAACATACCGCTCGACACAAAACCGCCGCTTGGCCGCCAGGGACAGGAACCACAGCATGTGGCAACTCGACAACGCCGCGACAAACGCCTCCTCAGGATCCACCGCCGAGGCATCCGACATCGGCAACGGCACCACATGGGGCGAGGAAGAGCCCGGCACTTCCACCCCACCATCGAAACGCCATACATGCCGCCGGCTGTAGCGGTTACCGAGAAAATCCTGCCCGTCACGGTTCCAGGTCACTTGTGCGGTGTACTGCGCCATCCGATATCTCCTTGATCAAATAAACACATTGTTCAGCGCTTGCGCGCACAGATGCCAAAGGCCATGTCGCCTATGTAGATGCCCCGCGACTGAAGTCGCTCGGCCTCCAGTCGCGCGTGCAGCGTATCGATCCCGACCTGCCTGGCCGTAGCCACGCCATGGGCGATGATCCGCGGCAGGCAGGCGCGAACGATATCGGCCAAGGGGTAGGCACTGTCGGGTGTCTGCACCAGGCACTCGGCGCGCAGGTCCTCGACCGCCAGCCCCGCCTCGCTGAACAGCCGATGCAGGTTGAAACCGATATGCAGGTCCGCCCCCTCGTGGGCCAGCATCCGTTGCAGCCATTGCTGGGCCTTGTGATGCAACGGGAAAGGCTCCAGGCTGGCCGGGGTGAGACTGCCGTCATGCTCCTGGAACACCATCAGACCACCGGGCAGCAGGTGCCGGGCCAACAGGCGCAGGGCCTTGACCGGCTCCGCCTGGTACATCAGCACCCGACGCCCGACGATGGCGTCGAACAAACCCAGGGACTCGGGCAGTGCCTGCAGGTCAGCCTGCACGAACTCAGGTACCGCCGCGCCCTTGGGTGTCTCGCGCTGGCGTGCGATTTCAAGGGCGCCCACCGCCTGGTCAACGCCGACCACCGCTCCATCTCCGTCCACCAGGTGAGCCAGCAGCCAGCTCACATCGCCGCTGCCGCATCCAACGTCGAGCACGCGCATGCCAGGGCCGATACCGGCATCGACCAGCAGGCGCGTGGTGAAATCCGCTTTCGCAAGTGCCATGCCATGCTCCTTCGCAGGTGCGCCAGTGTGCAGAGCAAAGGACCTCGGATACAAGGCTGTCCTATGCTGAAGCCACCCACCTTCATCGAACCTGACCATGCCCACCACCACCGATCCCCTGCTGGACAGCTGGCGGCACAACGCCCAGGCCTGGATCGAGGCCGTACGCTCCGGCACCATCGCCTCCCGCCGCGAGGTCACCGACCAGGCGATACTGCTCGCCGTGCTCGCACGTCAGCCTGCCCGGGTGCTCGACCTCGGCTGCGGCGAGGGCTGGTTGCTGCGGGCCCTGGCGGCGAGAGGCATCGACGCGGTCGGTGTGGATGGCGATGGGACGCTGGTTGCCGCCGCGCACTCGGCGGGCTCACCACAGGTTCACCTGGCCAGCTACCGGCAACTGGCCGAAGGCACGGTGGACATCGGCCACGGCTATGACCTGGTGTGCGCCAATTTCGCCCTCCTGCAACAGGACATCATCCCCCTGCTCTGCGCCATGCAGGCCTTGCTGCTGCCCGGCGGCACGCTGCTGATCCAGACCCTGCACCCGTGGACGGCCGCCGCCGGCCACTACCAAGATGGCTGGCGCGAGGAGTCGTTCGCCGGTTTTGCCGGTGACTGGCGCCCCATGCCCTGGTACTTCCGCACCTTGGGCAGCTGGCTCAAAGCGCTGGAACTGGCCGGGTTCGGCCTGCTGGCGTTGCAGGAACCGCAGCATCCGCAGAGCCAGGTACCGCAATCCCTGCTGTTGACGGCGAAGCGGCTGGGCTGACGCACCTGCGGCTACTCGTCGCAGCCTTTTCCTACTTGGCAAATCCTGCACAGGCCTTAAAATCCCGCCTCCTTTTCGCCCGTCGCCCCAGCCGGTGGCAACCGCCCGCAAAGACAGCGTTCACGCCTCATCACATCGCGCATGTGCAACAGGCTCAACCGCCCCCGCCTGGCCTGCCTCTATCAGGTCTGCGGTTGAATCTTGCCAAGGTCGCAGCCCGCCCAGGTCGCACTGCACCGCGCCACGACCCGGCCCGTGCAGCCGAAAAGGCGCATCTGAGCTCTTTTCAACCTTGAGGTAACTATGTCTGTGCGTTTGCTGGCGATGGCGCTGGCACCCCTGCTCGGCCTGTTCATCATTGCCCTGGGCAATGGCGTGCTGTCTTCCCTGACCACCCTGCGCCTGGGCGCCGCCGGCGAATCGGCGACCACTATCGGCGTAGTCTCCTCGGCCTACTTTATCGGCCTGACCCTGGGGGCGATCTTCAACGACCGCCTGATCCTGCGCATCGGCCACATCCGCGCCTACAGCAGCTTCGCCGCCCTGATCGGCGCGACCATCCTGCTGCAGGGCCTGTTCTACGACACCACCTGGTGGTTCGCCCTGCGCCTGATCAACGGCTGGGCCGCGGTCGGGGTGTTCCTGGTGATCGAGAGCTGGCTGCTGCTGGCCGGCGACGCCAAGATCCGTGGGCGCCTCCTGGCGCTGTACATGATCGCCTTCTATGGCGCCGGGGTTATCGCCCAGGCTGGCCTGGGCGAAGTCACCGGCTGGGGCGAGACCGCGCCGTTCATGGTTGCCGGCATGCTCGCCACGCTGTCGGTGCTGCCGATCGTGATCCTGCCACGGGTATCGCCGCTGCTGGACCAGGTGGAGCCGCTCAAGCCGCGGCAATTGCTGGGTGTGGCGCCGACCGGGCTGGTCGGCTGCTTCGGCTCGGGGGTCGCCATCGCCGGGATCTACGCCCTGCTGCCGCTGTACCTGCAACGCATCGGCCTGGATGTGGGCAAGGTCGGCGACATGATGGCCTGGGTGATCCTTGGCGCCATGCTGCTGCAGTACCCGGTCGGGCGCTGGTCGGATCGCAAGGACCGCCAGGACGTGCTGATCGCCCTGGCCGCCCTGTGCACCGTGCTGTCGGTGCTGATCGTGCTGCTGCCGGCCGACACCGTGCTGCTGCCAGCACTGCTGTTCCTGCTCGGCGGCGGTGTGTTCGCGCTGTATCCAGTGGCCGTCAGCAGCGCCGCCGACCGTGCCCCGGCCGACGCGCTGGTGCCGATGATCCAGGGGCTGCTGTTGATCAACTCGCTGGGCTCGGCCATGGCGCCGCTGGCCATTTCACCGATGATGACCGCCTACGGCGAGGCCGGTTTGTTCTGGGCCTTTGCTGCCATCAACCTGACAATGGTCGGTTTCTTCCTCTGGCGCCGTGGCAAGCGCCCGGCACCGGAGCACCCGGCGCCCTTCGCGCCGACCGCGACCTTCTCGCCGACCGGCGCGGAGCTGCGGGTGACCGAGGACCTGATGCACGCGGCCCAGGAGCACCCGACGCTGGAGGCGATGGACACCACGCATGGCCAGCAGGCGCCGCGTCCCGAGGCGCACTGACCGCTCATACCAAGGACCGCCCGTCGCTTGACGGGCACCTTGGCGCGGCTGTGGCGGCCCAACCATGACACGTCATCCGACAGGAGATTCATCATGGCCAATCCACGTCCCCTCGCCTTGTTGCTGGCTCTGCTGCTTGGTAGCGGCGCCACCCTGAGCCTTGCGGCAACCGACATGAACGGTGGCGGCAGCCACACCGAACGCTCAACCGACCAGGGCAAGACTGCCGGTGACGGCAGTAGCGTCAACAGCACCGGTGGCAGCAAGGACAACGACAGCAGTGACACCGGCACCGATTCCGATGCTGCCGACGGCGCTGCCGGTGGCTCCAACAGCACCGGTGAAGCCACAGGCTCCGGGGCTGGAGCGTCGGGCGGCAGCGCCGAGGATCAAGACAGCCGTTGACCCGACTGTCTGTCAACGCCAGTAGCGGGGCTCATCCGCCACTCGCTGATGCTCGGCAAATAGCAGCGGCAGTTGTTCCTTGAGAAAATCCAGCCAGGTGCGCACCTTGGCGTCCAGAAAATGCCGCGACGGGTAGATCGCGTAGATCTCCCGTTGGCGCAGCCGATGTGGCGCCAGCAACCGGCAAAGGCGCCCCTCCTCCATGGCCTGGCTGGCCGAATAGTACGGCAACAGACCCACCCCCATGCCCAGCTCGGTGGCCTTGAGCATGGCGTCGGCGACGTTGGTGAGGAAGGTGTCCTGGGGCACGATCACACAGCTGTCGGAATGCCCCTCGAACGACCAGTCCTCCTCGAACAGCGGGTCGACCGTGCGCAGGCAGACATGCTCATGCAGGTCCTCAGGCCGCTCGGGCACGCCGTGGCGGGCCAGGTACTCGGGGGAGGCGCAGAGAATGCTGTGGATGCTGCCCAGCGGGATGGCGATCAGTTGCGAATCCGGCAGCCCCTGTCCGATGGTGATCACCACATCATGGCCCTCGGCCAGCGGGTCGGGGTTGCGCTGCGACAGCGTCAGTTCCATCACCACTTCCGGGCAAGTGGCGTTGTAGCGCGCCACCAGCGGCATCATCAGCAAGCCCAGGCCATGGGTGCAATGAAAACGCAAGTGGCCGCGAGGCGTGAGGTGGGCGCCACGGGCCTCGTCCACCGCCTCCTCGGTGAGCAGCATGATCTGTCGGGTACGCTCCAGAAACCGCTCCCCCGCCTCGCTCATGCGCAAGCGCCGGGTGGTGCGGTGCAGCAGGCGGGTCTGCAGCTGATTCTCAAGCTCCGCGACGATCCGCGACACCTGCGCCGCCGAAATGTCCAGGGCCTGGGCTGCCGCGGCGAAGCTGCCGCACTCCACTACCCGGGCGAAGGTTCGCATCGCATGCAGCATGTCCATGGGCCGACACCCTCATTCATACATGAAAGGCAGCAATCTATCACGGGATAGCCCATTTATTGTGAAACACAAATGAATGGATCATTAGGTTATCCGCACTGAATGAGGAGCCTGTCATGAACCGTTCCATCGCCCTGCTCGCCCTGAGCGCCACCCTCGCCTCGTTTGGCGCATTGGCCGACACCACCGCCAGCACCTACGAATACGGCATGCCGCTGGACATCGCCAAAGTCATCTCGATCACCCCGGCCAGCAACGACGCCGACTGCCAGGTGGGCACCGCGCACATGGTCTACGTCGACCACCAGGGCCAGACCCGCGAAGTCGACTACCGGCAGATGGGCAACTGCTCGCAGCTCTAAGCCCAGGGGAAAATACCAGCCATCTTGCTGAAAGTGCATTTGCCCGCCCGCGACACCGCCGCATGATCTGCCGGGACAACAACAAGAACGTCCCGGACCATGAATACGATCGATACCTCCACGGCCACGCCCGTGCGCGCCTGCGACGCCACCCATGCCCGCATCACCTGGCGGCTGATGCCGCTTCTGCTGGTGTGCTACCTGTTCGCCCATCTGGATCGCATCAATATCGGCTTCGCCAAGATGCAGATGAGCGCCGACCTGGGCTTTTCCGACACGGTCTACGGCCTGGGCGCCGGCCTGTTCTTCATCGCCTACGCGCTGTTCGGCGTGCCCAGCAACCTGGCCCTGGAGCGAATCGGGCCGCGGCGCTGGATCGCCACCCTGATGGTGGTCTGGGGCCTGTTGTCCACCGGCATGATGTGGGTGCAGGACGCTACCGGCTTCTATACCTTACGGTTTCTGCTGGGGGTGGCCGAAGCGGGCTTTTTCCCTGGCATCCTCGTGGTGCTCAACCGCTGGTACCCTGCGCGGCGGCGCGCGCAAGTCACCGCGTTGTTCGCCATTGCCGTGCCCCTCGCCGGGGTGGTCGGGGGGCCGTTGTCCGGCGGTATCCTCCAGGCCTTTCACGACCAGGGCGGCCTGCGCGGCTGGCAATGGATGTTCCTGATCGAGGGCCTGCCGGTGGTGCTGCTCGGACTGGTGGTGCTCAAGTGCCTGCCGGACAGCTTCGAGCAGGTCGCTTGGCTCGATGCCGGGCAAAAGCGCGCATTACGCGAAGAAATGACCGGCGAGGAGCGGCACAAACCCATCAGTTCGCTGCGCGGCCTGTTCGGCAACGCGCAGGTCTGGTTGCTGGTGACGGTGTATTTCGCGGTGATGTTGGCGGTCAACACCCTGGCCTTCTGGATGCCCAGCTTGATCCACGGTGCCGGCATCGGCAGCGACGGCCAGGTCGGCCTGCTCAGCGCCATCCCCTACCTGGCCGGGTGCCTGTTCATGCTCGGTTGCGGGCGCTCCTCGGACCGCCGGCGCGAACGCCGCTGGCACCTGTGCGCGCCGCTGCTGATGGCCGCCGCCGGTATCGCCCTGGCCGGCTCGGCACCGGGCAATGCCTTGCTGGTGATGACCGGGCTGGTGGTTGCCGGCATGGGCGCCAGCGCCGCCCTGCCGATGTTCTGGCAACTGCCGCCGGCGTTCCTGGCAGGTGGCGCCCAGGCCGCCGGTATCGCCATGATCAGCTCGTTCGGCAGCATCGCCTCGTTCGCCGCGCCCTACCTGATCGGCTGGATGCGCGACAGCACCGCCAACCCGGGCCTGGCCCTGCAGGTACTGGCCGTGGCCATCGTGCTTGGGGGTGTGCTGGTGCTTAAGGTGCCAGCCAGCGTGGTCAACCCCAAGTAAGAGGCCTCAAGCCAGCAGGTCGCTGATCCAGCGTGCCTGGCGGGTCATCTCCCGCAGCTTGTCCTCGGGCACCGGTTGACGTGCCCGGGCGAAGTTGGCCAGGGTCTGTTGCTTCTGACGCAGCATACGCTGCCATTTGAACAGGAAGGCCGGGCTGCGCGCCTGCATCAGCAGCGGACCAAAATACAGCTCCTCAGCCGTGTAGGTGACCGCGTCGGCACGTTCGGCGACGATGATCTCGTAGTCGAAACGGTTTTCCCGCAGCACTTCCTCACCGACGATCCGGTAGTCGTTGTCCATCAGCCACTGGCGCAACGCCGGCTCGCCGCCGTTGGGTTGCAGGACCAGGCGCTCGTGCCCGCCCAAGTGCTGTTTGCCAGCCTCGAGAATATCGCGAATGGTCTCGCCGCCCATGCCGCAGAGGGTGATCGCGGTGATGCCGTCACCCGGTTCGATGGCCGCAAGGCCGTTGGCATGACGCACGGTGATGCGATCCTCCAGGCCGTTCTCGCGCACGGTGCGTCGTGCAGCCTCGTAGGGCGTGAGCGCCACCTCGCCGGCCACCGCCGCGACAATCGCAGCGCGGCGCGCCAGCGCCACCGGCAGGTAGCCATGGTCCGAGCCGATATCGGCCAGGCGCGCCCCGGCCGGCACATGGGCGGCCACCCGTTCCAGACGCATGGACAATGTGTGTTCGTTCAACGCAAGCCTCTTCTGACAACCTGGGCCCGGCGCCAGTGGCCGGGTCGGGGCGCGATTCTGACCGCCCGCGGCACGCATTTCAAATACCCGCGACCGGCCGCCACGCCTCGACCTGTTCAGCCCGCTCGCGTAGGCTTGGCGGTTTCCTTCCGTTGCAAGGCGAACCCCCATGGCAAACACCGACATCATCTACACCCCCGACCCGGACGCCGACTCGATCTCCTCGGACGTTGCCGAGTACAACGGCATCCTGGTCAGCACCCAGATCCCCGTGCAGGCCGACGGCAGCCTAGAGCTGGGCGATATCACCACCCAGTGCGAA
Source organism: Pseudomonas sp. P110(2024) (assembly GCF_057480795.1). Lineage (NCBI taxonomy): Bacteria > Pseudomonadati > Pseudomonadota > Gammaproteobacteria > Pseudomonadales > Pseudomonadaceae > Pseudomonas > Pseudomonas sp. P110(2024). Next base: position 365,714 of record NZ_JBLIYT010000004.1, on the reverse strand, counting down.
TGCACCCTGCAGGCGCTCAAGGTCGCCCTGGAGCGCGCCGGCAGCTCGATGGACCGGGTACTGCACCTGACCATCTACCTGACCGACATGGCCGACCGGGCGGCGTTCAACGAGGTGTACCAGCGGTTCTTCAAGAAGCCATGGCCGGTGCGCGCGGCGGTGGGCGTGGCTTCGCTGGCGTTCGAGGGGATGCGTGTGGAAGTGACGGCGATGGCGGCCAAGGGCTGATCGCCTCAAGTCGACTTTTCTTGCACTACGCCGCCTGCCAACTGCATCTGCTTGTCAGGCGGCGTGCCCCTCAAACCGAACTAGTAGTCAGGGTGCTCGTCCGACTAGCTCCTCTTCCTTGTGAGGCACCATCAGGTTGTCTTATAGACGCCCCTCTGGCGTTCAACTCCTGGACTTTCTCTGACCCCTTGCGAGCAAGTTCTTTATACTTCCCACTCAAGTCCCCAGCCATGGCATCGCTCATTTTGGAGGCACCAGCGGTCAGAAGATTGAGCACCGGTAGAACGATTTCCCCAACCGGATCAGATACGCCAGGGGCAGCTGGAATGATGTCGACAGCCTTGGCACTCATCTGAAGCTCGTTGTACGTACCGCCTGCCGCAACAGCAAATGCAACAGTACTGGTCACAGCGCCGAGTACAGCTTGTCCTACATCCCTTTTGGAAAGCGCCGGGAGATCCCTGACCGCTGCTGGATCTAGCGTCAGTGCCTTGGCTCTGTCCACGTTGTAACTGAACATGTTCCAAAGGGTCAGCAAGTGCTCATGCAACTTCCCTGACGCATACCCGCCAGCCGTGTACAACGCCACGTTCAACGTCGCGACACGCCCCGTTGGATCGTTCCGGTTAACAGGGTCACCCATGCAGTACGCGTAGACATTCAAGCCCCCCACCGCAAACGGACTCAATCGATCGGGCGAGTTAAACCGCATCAGCAAAGGATTAAAGGTCCGATGCCCATTGCCCAGGTGGTAATGGCCTGTCAGTGAGTCACGGGCCTGGCCGCAATAGGCCAAAACTGCTCCACGCTTATCAGAAACCGCCCCATACGGCGTGTAAGCCCTAGGCAGGCTGGAGCTCCCCAACACTGATCGCTGCTGGTCGATCACAGCCAAACGGTTGGAAGTCATCGCATAACCTTTCGCAGAAAGATTTTGGGCCCAACGCTATCACCACCGCGCCGCACGCATAACTGACAAAAATGCCAGACCCACTACCACCGTTTGGGCAAGTTCATCAGTTATGGATGCCCCCGCACCGATTCACCGTTACAATGCCCGCCTTACCGTGACAGCCCGAACCTATAACGACATGTCCCTTCCAAAGCACCACCTGGAACTGCTCAGCCCTGCCCGTGACGTGAGCATCGCCCGCGAAGCGATCCTGCACGGCGCCGACGCCATCTACATCGGCGGCCCGAGCTTCGGCGCGCGCCACAACGCCTGCAACGAGGTCAGTGATATCGCCGAACTGGTGGAGTTCGCCCGGCGCTACCATGCCCGCGTATTTACCACCATCAACACCATCCTCCACGACAACGAGCTGGAGCCTGCGCGCAAGCTGATCCACCAGCTGTACGACGCCGGTGTCGATGCGCTGATCGTGCAGGACCTGGGGGTGATGGAGCTGGATATCCCGCCGATCGAGCTGCACGCCAGCACCCAGACCGACATCCGCACCCTGGAGCGGGCCAAGTTCCTCGACCAGGCCGGTTTCTCCCAGCTGGTGCTGGCCCGCGAGCTGAACCTGCAGCAGATCCGCGCCATCGCCGCCGAGACAGACGCGGCCATCGAGTTCTTCATCCACGGCGCGCTGTGCGTGGCCTTCTCCGGCCAGTGCAACATCTCCCACGCCCAGACCGGTCGCAGCGCCAACCGTGGCGACTGCTCCCAGGCCTGCCGCCTGCCGTATACCCTCAAGGACGACCAGGGCCGCGTGGTGGCCTTCGAGAAGCACCTGCTGTCGATGAAGGACAACAACCAGACCGCCAACCTGCGCGACCTGGTCGATGCCGGCGTGCGCTCGTTCAAGATCGAGGGCCGCTACAAGGACGTGGCCTACGTGAAGAACATCACCGCCCACTACCGCAAGGAGCTCGACGCCATCCTCGAGGACCGCCCCGAGCTGGCCCGCGCCTCGAGTGGGCGTACCGAACACTTCTTCGTGCCGGACCCGGACAAGACCTTCCACCGCGGCAGCACCGACTACTTCGTCAGTGATCGCAAGATCGACATCGGCGCCTTCGACTCGCCGACCTTCACCGGCCTGCCGGTCGGCGTGGTGGAGAAAGTCGGCAAACGCGACCTACTGGTGGCCACCGATGTGCCGCTGACAAACGGCGACGGCCTCAATGTGCTGGTCAAGCGTGAAGTCGTGGGCTTTCGCGCCAACATCGCCGAACTCAAGAGCGAATCCGAGGAAGACGGCCAGAAGCGCTACCGCTACCGTGTCGAGCCCAACGAGATGCCCGAGGGCCTGTACAAGCTACGCCCCAACCACCCGCTGTCGCGCAACCTCGACCACAACTGGCAGCAGGCGCTGCAGCGCACCTCCGCCGAGCGTCGGGTGGGTGTCGAGTGGCATGCGGTACTGCGCGAACAGCGCCTGATGCTCACCCTCAGCAGTGAAGAGGGTGTCAGTGTGCAAGTGGCCCTGGACGGGCCGTTCGGTGCAGCCAACAAGCCACAGCAGGCCCTGGACCAACTGCACGACCTGCTCGGCCAGCTGGGGACCACGATGTACCACGCCACGGCCATCGAGCTCGATGCCCCGCAGGCTTACTTCATCCCCAACTCGCAGCTCAAGGCCCTGCGCCGCGAAGCCATCGAGGCGCTGACCGAAGCCCGGGTCAAGGCGCACCCGCGTGGCGGACGCAAGGCCGAGACCACGCCACCGCCGGTGTATCCGGAGTCGCACCTGTCGTTCCTGGCCAACGTCTACAACCAGAAGGCCCGCGACTTCTACCACCGCCACGGCGTGCAGCTGATCGACGCGGCCTATGAGGCCCATGAAGAGCACGGCGAAGTGCCGGTGATGATCACCAAGCACTGCCTGCGCTTCTCCTTCAACCTGTGCCCCAAGCAGGCCAAGGGCGTGACCGGCGTACGCACCAAGGTGGCGCCGATGCAGCTGATCCAGGGTGACGAGGTGCTGACCCTGAAGTTCGACTGCAAACCCTGCGAGATGCATGTGATCGGCAAGATGAAGAGCCACATCATCGACCTGCCGACCCCGGGCAGCGCAGTGGCCCAGGTGGTTGGGCACATCAGCCCGGAAGACCTGCTCAAGACCATCCCACGCGCGCCGCACTGAAAGACGACCCGCCGTCGCTCCACGGGATTTCATCGGCGGCGGGTCTAGACTGAACAGGGGGCTGCCACACGTGGAGGTGTGAGATGAGCCAGTTCAAGCGATTGTTGGTCATGCTCGGCCCGCAGATGCGCCATACGCCTGCCCTGCAGCGCGCCGCGGCGCTGGCCGAATCCAGCGGGGCCCTGCTGGATCTCAACGTCTTCGTCGACGATGTCGACACCTTCGGCCTGATGAGCGACGGCCGCGAACGCGAACGCTTGCTCGAGGACAACCGCCAGTGGCTGGCTGACGAGGCCGAGCAACTGCGCAATGCCGGCCTGGATGTCTCCACCGAACTGCTGTTGACCCGCGACCCGTTGGGCAGCCTGCTGGAGCAGGTCGAGCGCCTGGGCTGCGACCTGCTGGTCAAGGACGTGCAGCATGAACCCATCCTCAAGCGCCTGCTGGTGACACCGCTGGACTGGCAACTGCTCAAGGACAGCCCGGTGGCGGTGCACCTGGTCAGCGATATCCGCTTGCCCCTGCCCCGACAGATCGCCGCGGCGGTCGACCTCAACAGCCATGGCACTGGCGAACACCTGGACGACCAGGTGATCCGTAGCGCCCACGCCCTGGCCCTGCAGTGCGACGCCGAGCTGCACCTGTTGCACGTATGCGATGCGGCCAGGACCCATATCGCCGATTTCGGCGCCGGGACCGTGACCATGCCAGGTTTCGACACCAGCGTGCGCACGGCCCAGCGCACGGCGTTCAACCGCCTGGGCGACCACTACCAGATCGACCTGGAGCGCCGCCACTTCCTCGAAGGACCGGCGGTCAAGGCGATCACCCAGTACATCGCCGACCACCGGGTGGATGTGATCGTCATGGGCAACCACCGGCACGATGCCTTGCAGGCATTTCTCGGCGGCACGACGGCGCATGTGCTGGAGCACCCGCTGTGCAATGTGCTGGCGATCAAGGCCGTGCGTTAACGACTAAAGCCCGCTCCCTCGCGGCAGGAGCGGGCTTGCCCGGCTCAGAAGGCTTTACTGTAGAACAGCGAGTACGACTCGATCCCATCGTTAGGCTGCTTCAACCCGGCGTTGGAATAATGCATGGCGCGAATGCCGATCTTCTGCTCCGCCGGCAGCTTCAGGCCGAAACCGATCCGGTCCTCGAAGTTCACCGACGACCCCAGGCGCTGGTCCCCCACGTCGGTCTTGGAGAATGCCGCCAGACCGATACCGGCCTCGATGAACGGGGTATAGGTAAAGCCACTGAATTCATAGACGAACACCGGGCTGAACGACAGCGAGTGGGCGCCGCTGGCCTCCCCGCCTTCCCAGTAGGTGTAGGCCGCGTCCCAGTAACCGGTCAGGTGACCAGTGCTGCTTTCCAGCCATTTCTTATCCCAGTCGAACGACAACCCGATACGGTAGGTCATGTCACCCTGGCTAGTGGCGCCCACGGCACCGGATACTTGGGCGGCCTGGGCCAGATTGGCGCCAGCGCATGCCAATACGGCGACAACCAACGCTGTGGCGAGATGGGTCTTCATTAAATGACTTCTCCTGATGGTCTTCACGGGCAGGCCCGCGATATTGCGCGTACCTGCGGGCAAGTGGGGGCTGCGCCCCTCGTTATGCACCGGCGACCCGGCACATCCAACCGGGTTACAAGTGGTAATACTTCTTCGATTATTGTCCGAATGAACAGAAAGTGGAAAGTAATTTGCCACTATTGGCTAAGGACACTGCGTTCCATTCAAGGGTTCATTCGTATTTTGCCTCTTCTTGTTCGCCGCGAAGCCTCCTGCGCCTATCAGATCGAGCGCCGCCCGCGCGGCGCTCGATCTGATAGGCGGTGCAAGCCTGACGGCGGATACGTGGTAGCCCTCACTCGGTCAATCGCCTAGCGCCCAAAACACCTTGAAAGGGCTAGCTTTCAGCGCCAGTTCAGATCAACCCGCGCCGGCGCCTTGCCGTCCACCGTCACCTGCTGCTGCACGGTCCGGCCATCGGCATTGCCGATCACCCGGTAGTGCCCCGCAGGCAACTGCACGAAGATCAGCGGCCCCACGTCCTGTAGCGCCAGCACCGATTGCCCCTGGGCCGACTGGATATCCAGCGCAGCACCGCTCTGGAACTTGCCGTCCGCTCCCGTCGAGAGGGTGATATGCAGGTCATAGCCGGGCGTGCGGCGCAGGGCATTGGCCTCGTCCTGGCCAATACCGCCTTGTAGGTAGCGGATGCCGTTCTGCTTCTGGGGTTGCTTCCGAGGCAGGGATTCGCATCGCCGCGCACCGTTAGTCCATCAGGGCGCGGGCAGCTCACGACGCTCTTCGAGCAGCTTGATGAACATGCTCAAACTGCGCGACACCGTGCCCCGCCGCCACACCAGCCAGGTCTTCAGGTAGCGGAAGTCCTCGGCCATCGGCCAGGCGCTAACCGTGCTGCACCCCGGCATGCTGTCAAGCATGCTGCGCGGCATCATCGCCAGACCCGCGCCGGCACTGACGCAGGCGAGCATGCCGTGGTACGACTCCATTTCGTGGATCTTGCCCGGCACCGCCTGGTCGTGGACGAACCAGCTCTCGAAATGGTGGCGGTACGAGCAGTTGGCGCGGAACGCGTAGATGCTCGACCCGTTGACATCACGGGCGCGGCTGACCGGCGGGTGGTTCAGCGGCGCGATGACCATCATCTCTTCCTCGAACACCGGCATGCCCTCGAGCGTCGGGTGCAGCACCGGGCCATCGACGAAGGCCGCCACCAGGCGTCCGGACAGCACGCCTTCGAGCATGGTCCCCGACGGGCCGGTGGACAGGTCCAGGTCGACCTTGGGGTAGCGCTGGTTGTACGCCGCCAGCAAGGCCGGGATGCGCACCGCCGCGGTGCTCTCCAGCGAACCCAGGGCGAAGGTGCCCTGGGGATCCTCGCCCGCCACGGTCAACCGCGCCTCGTGCACCAGGTCGAGGATGCGCCGGGTGTATTCAAGGAAGTTCCAGCCGGCCGGCGACAGGCGCAGGCGGCTTTTCTCGCGAATGAACAGCTCGACGCCCAGGTCTTCCTCCAACTGCTTGATGCGGGTGGTCAGGTTCGACGGTACCCGATGGATCTGCTGGGCGGCGGCGCTGATGCTGCCGTGCTCGGCCACGGCCTTGAACATCTCGAGTTGCACCAGGTCCACGATCATTCTCCAAACGTGAATGTTTCGCTCATTATTATTCAGTTTTCATTAAAGCGCGCCACCCCTAGTCTGGGCTCATCCGATCAAAACAACGAGAGTCCTGCCATGAGCGAGATCAGCAGCCTGACCCACGCCATTTCCGTCGATCCCTACAGCGGCGAACGGATCGGCCACTACGCCTTCGACACCGACGCCGCGCTGGACGCGGCGCTGCAACGCGCCAAGGCCGGCTACAACCAGTGGCGCAACGTGTCGCTGGGTCAGCGCAGCGAGTACCTGGTCGAGCTCGGGCGGGCCCTGCAGGCCAACGCCGAAGTCTTCGCCCAGATGATCGCCCGCGAGATCGGCAAGCCGATCAGCCAGGCACGTGGCGAAGTCAGCAAATGTGTCGGCCTGTGCCAGTGGTACGCCGAGCACGGTCCGGCCATGCTGGCGCCGGAGCCGACCCAGATCGAAAAAGCCCGCATCGAATACCGCCCGCTGGGCCCGATCCTCGCCGTGATGCCATGGAACTTCCCGGTCTGGCAGGTGCTGCGCGGCGCGGTACCGGCGCTGCTGGCGGGCAATACCTATGTGCTCAAACACGCGCCCAACGTAATGGGCAGCGCCTACCTGCTGGCCGACCTGTTCAAGCGCGCCGGCCTGCCTGAAGGCGTATTCGAGGTGATCAATGTCACCCCCGAAGGCGTCACCCGCGCCATCAACGACCCGCGCATCGCCGCTATCACCCTCACCGGTAGCGTGCGCGCCGGCATGGCCATTGGCGCGCAGGCCGGTGCGGCGCTTAAGAAGTGCGTGCTGGAGCTGGGCGGCTCCGATCCGTTCATCGTACTGGCCGATGCCGACCTCGATGCTGCCGTGAAGGCCGCCGTGATTGGCCGCTACCAGAACACCGGCCAGGTCTGCGCCGCCGCCAAGCGCCTGATCGTCGAAGAAAGCATTGTCGAGGCGTTCACCCACAAGTTCGTCGAGGCCACCCGTGCGCTGACCATCGGCAATCCGCTGGACGACGCCACCTACATCGGCCCGATGGCACGCTACGACTTGCGCGATGAACTCGATGGCCAGGTCCAGGCAACCCTTGCCGAAGGCGCCACCCTGCTGCTGGGGGGCAAGAAGGTCGAAGGCGCGGCCAACTTCTACGAGCCGACCGTGTTCGCCAACGTCACTCCGGACATGACCGCGTTCAAACAGGAGCTGTTCGGCCCGGTGGCGGCGATCATCAGCGCTCGTGACGCCGAGCACGCGGTGGCGCTGGCCAACGACAGCGAGTTCGGCCTGGCCGCGACCATCTACACCGCCGACTACGCCTTGGCCGAGCGCATGACCGCTACGCTGGACACCGGCGGCGTGTTCATCAACGGCTACTGCGCATCCGACCCCCGTGTGGCGTTCGGTGGCGTGAAGAAAAGTGGCTTTGGCCGCGAGCTGTCGCACTTCGGCGTGCGCGAGTTCACCAATGCCCAGACGGTGTGGCTGGATCGCAACTGATCTGGCGGCTTGCCCCCGCTGCCGAGCGGGGGCAAGAACTTCGAAACCGCGAGCGCGCTGCCGGCCGGTCAGCCCCTGCCGCGCCGAAGCGTCTCACTGGGCAGTTCGTGAAACAGCTGCCGATAGCTTTCGGAAAACCGCCCCAGGTGCCAGAACGACCAACGCATCGCCACCTCGGCAACGGTCGCGTCCCCCACCAGCAGGTCACGCCGCGCGCCGTTCAGACGACGCAGGCGCAACCACTGCGCCGGTGGCAGATTGGTGAAACCCTTGAAGGCTTGCTGCAACTGACGCACGGAAACACCGGCAACCTTGGCCAACTGCAGCAGATTGAGGGTTTCGTCGGGGCAGTCGGCGGCCCACTCGCTGACCCGACGCATGATCGCCCGTTCCTCGTCGCGCCGCCCCAACGCATCCCCCTGCAGATGCTGCCCGGCGTTGTCGAGGATGAACAGGCAGTCCTCCAGCAACTGCTCGCCCAACGCCCCGCCTTCCAGCGGGCAATCGGCCTGGCCCAAGCGGGTCAGCGTGGCGCTCAGCCAGTTGCCGAACAAAGCATTTTGCTGGCAGCTCAGTGGCACCATGAACAAGCCGCGCAGGCGTTCCAGGTCGAGGCCATGGCTGGCCAAAAACGGCTGCTCGAACACCACCGCCACCTCCTGGTAGTTCTCCGGGGTGATCCAGATATTGCGGCTGTCTTCGTTGAGTAGATAGAGGCTGTTTTCGCTGCGGTCGAAGCAGAACGCCAGGGCGCCGCTGGGCGCGCGAAAGAACTGCTCGACCCGGGTATTCAGGCGCTCCTCGTACACCTCCACGCCATCGAGGCCAAGCCAGCGCAACTGACCGTTGAAATGCCCGGGGGACATCTGCCGGTATTGCTGCTGCCAGCCAGGGGTGGCGCGGGTCTGTTCGGTCACATCGGTGGTGCGGTAATCCTGGACCTGCAAGGCGGTTGGCGTTGTCACGCGCTGTCCTAGATGCACTCTTTTGGTGCATTGCTTGTCGAAAAAAGTGGATAGATCGCCGCGGAGGCTGCGACCAAGATAGACCTCAGCGTCACCTGTGGGAAGTGCCCTGCGGCGATGAACGCCTTGCATCCCACCACAACTACCCAACCAAGAGGTTTGTATGAACGCCCCCTTCGATCAGCTGTCCACCTGGCTGAAAGAACACCGGATCACCGAAGTCGAATGCGTGATCAGCGACCTGACCGGCATCGCCCGCGGCAAGATCGCCCCGACCGCCAAGTTCCTCCACGAGCGCGGCATGCGCCTGCCGGAGAGCGTGCTGCTGCAGACCGTCACCGGCGACTACGTCGACGACGACATCTATTACAGCCTGCTCGACGCCGCCGACATCGACATGGTCTGCCGCCCCGATCCCACGGCGGTGTACCAGATCCCGTGGGCCATCGAACCGACCGCGATCGTCATCCACGACACCTTCGACAAGCAGGGCAACCCCATCGAGCTGTCGCCGCGCAACGTGCTGAAGAAGGTCCTCAAGCTGTATGCCGACAAGGGCTGGCAACCGATCGTCGCGCCGGAGATGGAGTTCTACCTGACCCAGCGCTGCGAAGACCCGGACTTGCCTTTGCAGGTGCCGCTGGGCCGCTCGGGTCGCGCCGAGAGTGGCCGCCAGTCATTCTCCATCGATGCCGCCAACGAATTCGACCCGTTGTTCGAGGACGTCTACGACTGGTGCGAAATCCAGGGCCTGGACCTGGACACGCTGATCCACGAGGACGGCCCGGCGCAAATGGAGATCAACTTCCGACACGGCGACGCCCTGGACCTGGCCGACCAGATCACCGTGTTCAAACGCACGATGCGCGAGGCGGCGCTCAAGCACAACGTCACCGCCACCTTCATGGCCAAGCCGATCACCGACGAGCCGGGCAGCGCCATGCACCTGCACCAGAGCGTGGTCGACATCGCCACCGGCAAGCCGATCTTCGCCAATGACGACGGCAGCATGAGCGAGCTGTTCCTGCACCATATCGGCGGCCTGCAAAAATACATTCCCAAGCTGCTGCCGATGTTCGCGCCGAACGTCAACTCGTTCCGTCGTTTCCTGCCCGACACCTCGGCGCCGGTGAACGTCGAGTGGGGCGAGGAAAACCGCACCGCCGGGCTGCGCGTGCCGACCTCCAGCCCCGAAGCGATGCGCGTGGAGAACCGCCTGCCGGGCGCCGACGCCAACCCCTACCTGGCCATCGCCGCGAGCCTGTTGTGCGGCTATATCGGCATGGTCGAAAAACTCGAGCCCAGCGCCCCGGTGCAGGGCCGCGCCTACGAGCGACGCAATCTGCGCCTGCCGATCACCATCGAAGATGCGCTGCAGCACATGGAAGACTGCGAAAAGGTCCAGCAGTACCTGGGGCAGCAGTTCGTCCAGGGCTATGTTGCGGTCAAGCGTGCCGAGCATGAGAACTTCAAGCGCGTCATCAGCTCGTGGGAGCGGGAGTTCCTGCTGCTCAGCGTGTGATCCGCCTTGGGGGTACCGTGCCCCCCTTCACTGACAAGCCCGCTCCCACACCAGCAACACCATTGCTGTGGGAACCGGCTTGCCGGCGATGGGCTGCAAACCAGCCCCTACACCACCGAATTCGAAGAACAAGACCAACGAGGTGTCGACATGCGTTATCCGCAAGCTTTGATCCCCGCAACCTTCGCCCTGCTGTTCGGCGCCGCCGTCCAGGCCCAGCCGACGGTGAGCGTGTACAACTGGACCGACTACATCGGTGACACCACCCTGGCCGACTTCCAGGCCAGCAGCGGGATCAAGGTGGTCTATGACGTGTTCGATTCCAACGAAACCCTGGAGGGCAAGCTGCTGGCCGGGCGCACCGGCTACGACGTGGTCGTGCCCTCCAACCATTTCCTTGCGCGCCAGGCCCAGGCCGGCGCGTTCCTGCCGCTGGATCGCAGCAAGCTGCCGAACTGGCAGCACCTGGACCCGCAGCTGCTCAAGCAGCTGGAGCAGAACGACCCGGGCAACCAGTACGCCGTACCGTACCTCTGGGGCACCAATGGCATCGGCTATAACGTCGACAAGGTCAAGGCGGTGCTGGGCATCGACAAGATCGATTCCTGGGCGGTGCTGTTCGAAGCCGAGAACCTGAAAAAGCTCAAGCAGTGCGGCGTGGCGTTCATGGACTCGCCGGACGAACTGTTCCCGGCCATCCTCAACTACCTGGGCATGAACCCGCGCAGCGAGAAGGCCGACGACTACCGCAAGGCCGAGGCCCGCCTGCTGGAGCTGCGCCCCTATATCACCTACTTCCACTCCTCCAAGTACGTCTCGGACCTGGCCAATGGTGATGTCTGCATCGCCTTCGGCTATTCCGGCGACGTGCTGCAGGCCGCCCACCGCGCCGAGGAGGCTGGCAATGGTGTCAAGGTCGCCTACAGCATTCCCAAGGAAGGCAGCAACCTGTGGTTCGACCTGCTGGCCATCCCCAAGGACGCCAAGAACCCCGAGCAGGCCCTGGCCTTCATCAACTACCTGCTCGACCCCAAGGTGATCGCCAAGGTCAGCGCCACGGTCGGCTATGCCAACGCCAACCCGGATGCCAAGGCCGACATGGACCCGGCGCTGGTGAACAACCCCGAGATCTATCCGCCCCAGGACGTGCTGGACAACCTGTATGTTTCGACCATGCAGAGCCCCGCGATCCTGCGGCAGATGACCCGCTCCTGGAGCAAGATCAAGTCCAATCGCTGAGCCGAGCCCACCCATGCCACAGATGAACGAACACACCGCCTCCTATTACGCCGCCTCGGCGCGCCAGACGGCCACCTACCCTGCGCTCGACCAGGACCTGCAGGCCGATGTCTGCGTGGTCGGCGGTGGCCTGACTGGGGTCAACGCCGCCCTGGAACTGGCCGAGCGCGGCCTCTCGGTGATCCTGCTGGAAGCGCGCCGCATCGGCTGGGGCGCCAGCGGGCGCAACGGCGGCCAACTGATCCGCGGCATCGGCCATGACGTCTCCGGTTTCGCCCGCCACGTCGGCCAGGACGGCGTGCGCTACCTCAAGCAGGCCGGCATCGATTCGGTGGCCCTGGTGGCCAATCGCATCGAGCAGTACGGTATCGAATGCGACCTGCGCTGGGGCTTCTGCGAGCTGGCCAACACCCCCGCCCAGTTCGCCGCCTTCGAAGACGAGCAGCGCGACCTGGCCGAACTGGGTTATCGCCACGAAACCCGCCTGGTCAACCCCGATCGCATGCACGAGATCGTCGCCAGCGACCTGTACGCCGGCGGCCTGGTGGACATGGGCTCGGGCCACCTGCACCCGCTCGACCTGGTCCAGGGCGAGGCCCGCGCCGCCCTCGGCCTTGGCGTACGGATCTTCGAGCAAAGCCCGGTGCTGCGCATCGAGCATGGCCGAACGGTGACGCTGCACACTGCCCGGGGCAAGGTGCGCGCCCAGAGCCTGATCCTGGGTTGCAACGCTCATCTCGACGAACTGGAACCACGCCTGTGCGGCAAGGTGCTGCCGGCCGGCAGCTACGTGGTGGCCACCGAGCCCTTGCCCGAGTCCCTGGCGCGTACGCTGATCCCAAGGAACATGGCGCTGTGCGACCAGAAGGTGGGGCTGGACTACTACCGCCTGACCGCCGACCGCCGCCTGCTGTTCGGCGGCGCCTGCCACTATTCCGGGCGCGACCCCAAGGACATCGGCGCCTACATGCGGCCCAAGGTGCTCAAGGTGTTCCCGCAACTGGCCGAGGTGCGCCTGGACTACCAGTGGGGCGGCATGATCGGCATCACCGCCAACCGTTTCCCCCAGGTCGGCCGCCTCGGCCAGCACCCCAACGTGTTCTATGCCCAGGGCTATTCCGGGCATGGCCTGAACGTCACCCACTGGACCGCGAAGCTGCTCGCCGAGGCCATCGCCACCGAGCACAGCCAGGGGTTCGACGTGTTCAGCGCGGTGCCGCACCTGACCTTCCCCGGCGGCAAGGCACTGCGCTCGCCGCTGCTGGCGCTGGGCATGCTGTGGTACCGGTTGCGCGAGGCGCTGGGCTGACAACCCTGCTTCAGAGGATGGCCTGCAGCCCCTTGTCGGCAATGATGTTCAGTAGCTTCAAGGCGGGCCCTGCCGGGCGTGTTTCGCCCTGCTCCCACTTGCGTACCGTCGATGCGCTGGTGTGCAGGTGGAGGGCGAACACCGGTTGGCTGAAGTTCAGCGCTTCGCGCAGGTGGCGGATGTCCTGGGCGCTGAATGCCCGCACCGGGGCCGGACAGATCGCCTCGAAGTCGCGCAACGTGACCTTGCCGACGGCACCTGCCTGCTCGAGGTCCGAGAGGTCGACGCGTAGTGATTCAATGAGCTTGCTGGTCACAGTGGACCTCCATCAATACGCCACAACCCAATGCCGTGGCCAGGGCGTGGGGTGACAATTTCAGAAAGACCCTGCCGGCGAACTGAAGCGCTTTCTGCTCGGCCGGCGTGACATTGGCCATGTCGCTCTTGGCGAACCCATGAAGGAACACGTAGCGACTGCCGATGCGAGCCGACAGCAGTGTTCGGTAGCCTCCCCGCTTGCCGCTGCACAGGCCCGCAACACGTTTCTTGAACAGCAAGCCACCAAGGCTCGCGTCAACCAGCCCACTCTGCATTTCCAGAACAGCGCGGCAGAGCAGGTGGTCTGGTACGCACTCCTTGAGTTGCCAGCGGGCAAACTCCCTTCGCTCGCAGACATCCATGGCCGGCACTCCTAAACATACCCGTAAAGGGCATACTTTTCCAGCTTCAAAGACCAATGGATAGTCGGCGCACTCAGACAGCGCCGTAGGAAACGGCAACCGTCAACACCTGACCGCTGGCCTTCGGCCAACCACCTGCTAGCGTTGTTCTGGCCACTTCCCTCATGGACCTCGTCATCATGAAGCACCTGCCTCGCACCACCCTGCTGTGCGCTGCTCTGCTGGCCTTGGTTGCCTGCTCCAGCAACCGTGTCGATCCCAAGGACTATTCCGGTTTCCTGAAGGACTACAGTCGCCTGAAGCCCGCCGAGAGCGTCTCCGGCGCGCCGGTGATGCGCTGGATCGACCCGGACGTGAAGGCCAACCAGTACACCCAGGTGTTCATCGAGCCGAGCCAGTTCTATCCCAAGCCACAGCCGACCAATGTGATCTCGGCGCAGACCCTGCAGGCGATCACCCGCTACTTCAACGAAGCCATGCGCCGCGAACTGGGCAGCGTGCTCACCCTGGTCAAGGAGCCTGGCCCGAACACCATCGTGGTGCGCCCGGCGATCACCGCGGTATCCACCAGCACCGAAGGCCTCAAGCCCTACGAGGTGATCCCGATCGCCCTGGTGGCCGCGGCGGTCAACACCGCCGCCGGCGGTCGCGACCAGGCCGTGGACATCGCCGTGGAGGCCGCTTTCCTCGATGGCGGCAGCCAGAACGTGCTGGCCCAGGTGGTGCGCAAGGGCAGCGGCAAGGCGCTGGAGAACGACACCACGCAACTGACCCTGAACGACGTCAAGCCGGTGCTTGATGGCTGGGCCAGCGACATGCGCCGCAGCTTCGTGGCGTTGCAGCAGAAGTCGAAGTGAGGCGGTCCGCCCTGTAGAGCTCATCGCGGGACAAGCCGGTTCTCACGGGGCGGGAGCCGGCTTGCAGACCTGGATGTCACCACTCGTCGGACATAATGCAAAAAGGCCATCACGGCATCTTTTGCCTGCTTAACTCAAGCGGGCTGCCAGGCAGGCGGCACCGCACTTCAGGGATGGCTGCACAAGCCGGCTGCCAACAGCCGCTCGCACCGGGCACGCCAGTACATCCGCCCGTCTACCTGCCTCTCCCCTTTTCCTCCGCCCGCCTGCGCAAGCGTTGGTTACGGTATTTCATTCATTGAATGCAACGGAGGCAATCATGTCTGTATCGCTGACCGCACCGTCGGAAGGCCTGTTCCCGGTGTCCTACCTCATTGGAACCAATGCTCCTGGCGCCCCGCGCCTGCAGCTCGACCTGTTGGTCTACACGCCAGATCGCAGCGTCAACGGCCACGCGCTGATCACCCAGACCACCAACCCACCGCTGGAGCTGGCGCTGGATGCCTGGGGCACCTACAGCTACCTCACCGTGCAACCGCCCAGCGAAGGCAAGATCCTGCTGACGGTGCGTGGCAACCAGGGCGGCCCGCACGCCAATTCGCCGGAGCAGTTCGAACTGCGCGCATTGCTCGACCTGGACTGGCAGAAAGGCACGGCCAGCTACCGTTACTACAACGGCCAGCGTTGGATCGAAGTGGACAACGTACCCGTCGTGCTTGAACTCAAACGCATCCAGACACTGGCGAACGTCGACCTCACGACCGAACTGCACAACGCCACCCTGGAGGCAGTGATCGCCACCGGTGACGTCGCGCAACTCAAGCAACTGGCCAGCGGCGCCGTGGGCAAAGCCCTGGACCAAGCCCTCGCCTCGACCAAGAGCCCGGCCACCAAGGCCGCCAAGAAAGCCTGAGCAGACAAGGAGAATCAGCATGTCCTTCGGACTTTTTCATACCCGCCTGAATGTCAGCAACGGGCTGCTCGGCGCCCCTATCCTGACCCTCGACCTGCTGGTGAATACCGTGCAGAAGAAGGTCACCGGCAGGGCCTCCATCATCCAGACCACGCACCCGGTCCAGGTGTTTCAGGCCAAGGTGTGGGGCGGCTACAGCGAGCTGCCGTTCGCGCCCGCTGGTAGCCCGTCGATCGTCCTGCACCTGGATGGCAGCCCAAGCGGCCCGCTCAGCCAGATCGCCCAGACCTTCCATCTGCAGGGCCTGCTTGACCAGGGCTGGAACGCCGGCACCGCCAGCTACCGTTACTTCATCAACGGCCACTGGGTCGACCAGCATGGTCGCGTGCGCAAGGCGCCGGACATCACCCACCAGGACCAGCCGCAACCCGCGGAGCGCCTGAAGGCTGCGATCAAGCACCTGGAAAGCGTCTGACCTGAACGGATCGCGGGGCCAGCCCGCTCCCACCTGAATGCGTGGGAGCGGGCTGGCCCCGCGATCATCGGTCAGGCCATGAAGCTGTAGACGATCGCCGACAGCGTGATCAGCCCGATCACGACCACGAACACATTCGACAGCTTGCCCGAGTACTGGCGCAACGCCGGTATCTTCTGCACCGCATACATCGGCATCAGGAACAGCAAGCAGGCGATCACCGGCCCACCCAGGCTCTCGATCAGCCCGAGGATGCTCGGGTTCAGGGTCGCCACCGCCCAGCAGGTCAGCAGCATGAACAACGCCGTGACGCGCTCCAGACGCTTGGCCGGCCAGGTCTTGCCGCGTCCGCGCAGGCTCTTGACGATCATGCCCTGGAAGCCCTCGCTGGCGCCGATGTAGTGGCCTAGGAACGACTTGGTGATCGCCACCAGCGCGATCAGCGGCGCGACGAAGGCAATCACCGGGGTCTGGAAGTGGTTGGCCAGGTACGACAGGATCGAAATGTTCTGCGCCTTGGCCGCGGCCAGGTCGCCCGGGCTCAGCGCCAGCACGCAGCTGAAGCAGAAGAACATCACCGTCAGCACCATCATCACGTGAGCGGTGGCCAGGGTGCGGCCGCTCTTGCGGTCGGCGTCAACACCATAACGGTGCTTCTGGTCGACGGCGAACGCCGAGATGATCGGCGAGTGGTTGAACGAGAACACCATCACCGGGATCGCCAGCCACAGGGTCAGCAGTAGCTTGGAGGCGCTGATGCCTTCGTTGGCCTGGGCGAAGAATGCGCCGTTCCAGTTGGGAGTCAGGCTCAGGGCCAGCAACAGCAACGAGGCGACGAAGGGATACACCAGCAGGCTCATGGCCTTGACGATGATCTGCTGGCCGCAGCGCACCACGATCATCAACCCGCAGATCAGCAGCAAGGCCAGCAGCGCCCGTGGCGGCGCGCCGATGTGCAGCTGGTGTTCGAAGAAGCTGGTCAGGGTGTTGGTCAGCGCCACGCTGTAGACCAGCAGAATCGGGAAGATCGCGAAGAAGTACAGCAAGGTGATGAGCTTGCCGGCACCGACGCCGAAGTGCTCCTCCACCACCTCGGTGATGTCCTCGTTGCCGCCCTTGCGCCCGGACAGCACGAAGCGGGTCAGCGCCCGGTGGGCGAAGAAGGTCATGGGGAACGCCAGCAGCGCCAGGATCAGCAGCGGCCAGAAACCGCCGACCCCGGCATTGATCGGCAGGAACAGGGTGCCGGCGCCGATCGCCGTGCCATACAGGCCCAGGGTCCAGGTGGTGTCGTGGCGGTTCCAGGTGGTCGAGCCGCTGGTCGAAGCCAGGGCAGCCGAATCCGCACGAACGCTCGCGGTGCTTTGTACATCAGTCATTGGGTATCGCCTTGTAGTTGTTTTTGTCGCAGGTACAGCGGGTGTTGCAGGTTCAATCAGGATTGTGGGAACAGCCCGCTCTCACGAAGCCGTCCCGCCCAGGAAAGCGCTTGTGTGTCAGCACTCGACGAACGCGACGGCCAGGCCGCCGCGGGAGGTTTCCTTGTAGTTGGCGTGCATGTCCGCGCCAGTGTCACGCATGGTGCGAATCACCCGATCGAGGGAGATGAAATGCTCGCCGTCACCGCGCAGGGCCATCTGCACGGCGTTGATTGCCTTCACCGCGGCGATCGCGTTGCGCTCGATGCAGGGGATCTGCACCAGCCCGCCAACCGGGTCGCAGGTCAGTCCGAGGTTGTGTTCAAGGGCGATCTCGGCCGCGTTCTCCAGCTGCGGCGGCGTGGCACCAAGTACCTCGGCCAGGCCTGCGGCGGCCATCGAACAGGCCGAGCCCACCTCGCCCTGGCAGCCCACTTCGGCACCGGAAATCGAGGCGTTCTTCTTGCACAGGATGCCCACCGCGGCGGCGGCCAGCAGGAACGCCACCACGTCGTCGTCACAGGCGCCGGGATTGAACTTCATGTAGTAGTGCAGCACCGCCGGAATGATCCCGGCCGCGCCGTTGGTGGGCGCGGTGACCATGCGCCCGCCGGCGGCGTTCTCTTCGTTGACCGCCAGGGCGAACAGGTTGACCCACTCCATGGCGCTGAGGGTCGAACCGATCACGTTGGGCTTGCCGACCTCCTGCAAGCTGCGGTGCAGGCGCGCCGCCCGGCGCTTGACCTTCAGCCCGCCCGGGAGGATGCCTTCGTTGCGCAGACCGTTGTCGACGCACTCGCCCATGGCCGCCCAGATCTTCAGCAGGCCTTCGCGCACCTCGCTTTGCGGACGCCAGGCGCATTCGTTGGCCAGCATCAACTGGCTGACACTCAGGTTGTGGGCCTTGCACAGGGCCAGCAACTCGGCGCCGCTGGAGAATTCGTAAGGCAAGGCGACCTGGCTGGCACCGTCCTGCGGGGCGTCGATCTCGCTTGCCTCGACAATGAAGCCGCCACCCACGGAAAAGTAGGTCTGGCTGAACTGGCTGCCCTGCCCGTCGAAGCTCTCCAGGGTCATCGCGTTGGGGTGATAGGCCAGGCTCTCGTCGAGCAGGCGCATGTCACGGCTGTACTGGAACTCGATCGGCTGGCTGCCATCGAGCATCAGGCACTGCTCCTGCATCAGTTGGTCGATGCGTGGCTCGATACTGTGCGGGTCGATGCGGTCCGGCCACTGGCCCATCAACCCCAGCAGGCAGGCACGGTCCGTGGCGTGACCAACACCGGTGGCCGACAGCGAGCCGTAGAGACGCACCTCGACCCGCCGCACCTGGGCCAGCAGGCCGCGCTCACGCAAGGCCTGGGCGAAGGTCGCCGCCGCGCGCATGGGGCCGACGGTGTGGGAGCTGGATGGGCCGATGCCAATCTTGAAAAGGTCGAAAACACTGATAGCCATGCTAATGCCTGGCCGTGACAACCGTTTACGATGTGCCACGGCTCTCTGGAAAATTTGAGCGGTATTGCCAAGTTGCGCGATACTGCCGCGCTCAGGCCAGCTTGACCAACGAAACTTCCTACATAAGCCTTTAGCAGGACTAAACAATGAAAGGCCCGCTCAACGGCCAGGTGTTCGTCTGGCTGCACGTGTTCTCCTGTGCGGCGCGGCACCTGTCGTTCACCCGCTGCGCCGAGGAGCTGCACATCACCCCCGGCGCGGTCAGCCAGCAGATGCGCCAGCTCGAGGAGCGCCTGGGCTTTCGCCTGTTCCTGCGCCGCGCCCGCGGCGTCGAGCTGTCGGCCGAAGGCCAGCGCCTGGCGCAGACCGTGGCCGAGGCCTACGGCAGCATCGAGGCCGAGCTGCTGCGCCTGGATGCCGGCGAAATCCGCGGCACCCTGCGCCTGCGCTCGATCCCGTCGTTCCTGGCCAAGTGGCTGACACCGCGCCTGCCGCGCTTCCAGCAGCGCTACCCGGATATCGAACTGCGCCTGGTGGCCGAGGACAGCAACCAGGCGTTGCACCCGGAAGACTTCGACCTGGCCATCGACCTCAACGACGGCAGCTACCCGGGCATGCTCTCCACCCCGCTGCTGGACGAGCAGATCTTTCCGGTCTGCTCGCCTGCCCTGCTGCGCGGCCGCCCGCCCCTGCACGGGCCGGCGGACCTGGCTCACTACCCGCTGCTGCACGACATCACCGCCTGGCGTGGCAGCTCGGAGTACGCCGAATGGGAGTTCTACCTTGACGGTATCGGCGCTGGCGGGCTGGATGTGCGTCGTGGGCACACCTTCAACCGCAACCACCTGACCATCGAAGCGGCCATTGCCGGTGTCGGCGTGGCCATCGCCCGACGCACCCTGCTCAACGACGAGCTGGAGCGCGGCGCGCTGATCGTGCCGTTCGGGGTGCCGATCGCCAACCACAAGCGCTATGTACTGCTGTATCCGCCGGGCGGGCTGAGCCAGCCTGGCGCGCGGGCGGTGCATGACTGGTTGGTGGAAGAAGCGTTGGGATTCCGCGCCCTGCATCCCTTGGCACTCCCGGGGTAATCGTCGACACGCGACAAATGCCAATGATTTTCATTGAGGTTTTTCCCTTCTGATTCGGAATCCCTAGTGAATGCCTTCACTCACTTGCGAATCGAAAGGACTCCAGCATGTCGCAACAGCGTGTCAGCCCGGTGCAGCAGCCGGCTGTGCCCCACTTCGACCTCAATCGCACCTTCACCGCCGTGCACATGGCCTTGCTCCTCGGCTTGGGCGGCGTGTCCATGGGCGTGACCGCGGCGCAGACCGTGGAGCAGGCCGAGGCAGTGGAAAAGACCCGACAGGGCCAGACCAATGGCAGCCTGGAGCTGACCGAGACCCGGGTCGAGGGCAACCTCGACGCCCCGAGCGCATTGCCCCCCGCCTATGCCGGCGGCCAGGTGGCCTCGGGCGGACGGGTCGGCCTGCTGGGCAACAAGGACTTCATGGAGACGCCGTTCAGCACCATCAGCTACACCGACCAGTACATTCAGGACACCCAGGCGCAGACCATCACCGACGTGATTGCCGCGACCGATCCCGCCGTGTTCAGCAACGGCCTGAAGGGTACCTACAGCGAGAACTACTCGATCCGTGGCTTCAACTCCAACATCAGCGATGTGAGCATCGGCGGCCTGTACGGCATGGCGCCCTACTACCGGATCTCGCCGGAGATGTACGAGCGCATCGAAGTGCTCAAAGGGCCCTCCGCCCTGCTCAACGGCATGCCGCCGGGCGGCTCGGTGGCCGGCAGCATCAACCTGGTGCCCAAGCGCGCGGGTGCCGAATCTTTGACGCGGATCACCACCACCTACATGTCCGACGCACAGTTCGGCGGTCACCTCGACGTCGGCCGCCGCTTCGGTGAGCAGCAGCAGTTCGGCGTGCGCTTCAACAGCGTCTATCGCGACGGTGATACAGCAACCGACCATCAGCGGATGAAGGCCGAGCTCAATGCCCTGGGCCTCGACTGGCGCGGCGAGCGGGCGCGCCTGTCCGCCGACCTGTACGAAAGCGAGGACCGGGTCAGGGGCCAGAACCGCGGCATCGGCCTGGCCGCGGGCGTGCCGGTGCCCAGGCCGCCTAAGTCCGAGACCCTGCTCAACCCGGACTGGGGCTTCGTCCAGACCCGCGACAAGGGCGTGATCGTGCGCGGCGAATATGACCTCAACGACAACCTCACGGCCTATGCCGCGGCCGGCACCAGCAAGACCGACTATGCCTACAGCGGCACCATGCTCGCCGAAGTGTTCAACACCGCCGGGGATATGGAGACGAACATGGGCCAGTTGAAGATCGACCTGAAGAAGACCTCGGGAGAAGCCGGCGTGCGCGGCCATTTCGACACCTTCGGCGTGGGCCATCAGTGGTCGCTCAACGCCACGCACTACTCCGACAAGCAACGCGACTATGGCCGGCGCAACGTCCCGGGGGCCGAGTGGATCAACAATATCTACCACCCGGTCTGGGGACCGGAGGCCGCCAGGAGCTACCCGGCCATCGCCCATACCGAGTCGCGCCTGAGCAGCTACGGAGTGGCCGACACCCTGTCGTTCCTCGACGAGCGCCTGCAATTCACCCTGGGCGTGCGCCGCCAGCAGGTGCTGAGCGACAGTTTCAACGTCAGCACCGGCGCGCACACCACGCGCTACAACGAAAGCGCCACGACGCCGGCAGCGGCGGTGCTGATCAAGCTCACCGACGAAGTGTCGCTGTACGCCAACTACATCGAAGGCCTGAGCAAGGGTGCCATCGCCCCGATTACCGCGCCCAACGCAGGGCAGGTGTTCGCCCCCTACAAGTCCAAGCAGAGGGAAGTCGGCATCAAGCTCGACCTCGGCGACTTCGCCCACACCCTGAGCCTTTACCAGATCGAACGCCCCAGCAGCTTCACTGACCCGGTGACCAAAGTGTTCTCCTTCGGTGGCGAACAACGTAATCGCGGCCTCGAATGGAGCTTCTTCGGTACCCCGCTGAGCGATGTCCGCCTGATGGGCGGCGTGGCTCGCCTGGACCCCAAGGTGACCAAGGCCGAGAATCCCGCCGAGGAAGGCAAGACCGCCACCGGCCAGCCGAAACTGCAGGGCAAGCTGGGTGTGGAATGGGACACCCCGCTGCTCGATGGCCTGACCCTGACCGCCAATGCCACCGCCGTATCGAAGCAGTACATCAGCGACGATAACAGCCAGTCGATCCCCGGCTACACGATATATGACGTCGGTGCCCGCTACCGGTTGCAGGTGGCGGACCACCCGGTGACCTTCCGTGGCACGGTGGAGAACGTGACCAACAAGGCCTACTGGGGCATGCCGCTGCTCACCAGCCTGGGGCTGGGGGCGCCACGCACGGTGCAGGTCTCCGCCAGCATCGACTTCTGATCCTAGTCAGCCTTGCCCACCGGCATCGGCTGCCCCGCCAGGACACTGGCGGGCGTGACCACCTGCCCGAGGTCGATATGGCGAAAGTCCGGCTTGGCCCCCAACCGCGCATTGAAGCGCACGTTGAAGGTAAACGGGTCATCCGTCGGCATGTCCAGCGAACGGCCGTAGAGCGCGCTCACGGCCGTGCCGTCATAGCCCATCAGCTTGAGCAGCGTGGGGAACAGGTTGTAATGGCTGGAGGCGTTGCGGTTGGCCGGCAGGTGAGCCTGCCAGTCCAGCGTGCGCAGGCCCTCGCCCTGGATCACCACCAACGGCACCAGGCCTTCTTCGGGTACCGGATCGCTGTCGCAATGGGTGTTCAGGCCGGGGTTGCCGCGCTCATGCAAATCCTGGCCGTGATCTGAGGTATAGAGCACCACGGCCTGGCTGAGGTCGCCCTCGGCGAACAGCCGGCGGAAGAACTCGCCGACATTCCACAACACGGTGTTCTGGTAGGCATTGCGGTACAGCACCCAGTCCTGGGCCCGGCCATCGAAGCCATCGCGGGTGCCGGTGTCGGCGATATCGACGTAGCGCCCCCGTGGCAAGGCCGGCTGATACTTGAGGAAGTCGTCCGGGTACTTGTCGTGCACCGGGAAGTGGGCGCCGACCTTGTTCACCACGATCAGCTGCGGCTTGCCGTCCTTGAGCAGCGCCACCAGCCGCTCCAGCGCCGCCATGTCGCGTTGCACCACGGGGGTGTCGTCAAACTGGATGAACTGGTCGATATCGCGCTTCTCGGACTCGGTCATCAGGTTCTGCAGGTTGCCGCCCGTGCGCTGGCCATCGATGTACACCGTTCCCAGGCCCGCGCGTTTGGCGTACTGCCAGATCGACGGCTGGGTCGAGTTGATGCGCAGGTAATCACCGCGGGTGCCACCGTAGCGCAGGGTGACGTTGGTGTCGGCGCTGCAGTTGGCGATGGACGCGGCATAGCCGAAGTTGACGATGGAAACGCCCGGCTGGGCCTGGGCCAGGTGGCTGGTGACCCCGGCCGGAGTGTTCAGGTCCAGGTAGTTACCCGAGATGCTCTCGTCGATCAGCAGCACGATATCCCGCGCCATCGCCGGCCCCGACTGGGCCAGACTCACTGGCTGGCGCGGCCCGACATGGTCGTGCAGGGTCTCGTAGCCGAACAGGCTCAGGTAGGCCAGCGGCGTGTACATCACCGGCAGACCCCGTGCGCCCTCGCCGGCGCGCACGAACAGGATGGCGATCAGTACCAGCAGGCCCAGCACCGGCGCCACGGGTGGCAACAACCTTGGCAACCACGGGGTCGGCCCCGGACGCAAGCCAAGGCCAAACAGCAGCAACAGCGCTCGCGCCGCGGCCAGGGTAATTGCGTAGTGGTATTGCTGCAGGGCCTCCTGGACGAAAGCGCCGGCATAGACCATGGACACGAATGCGCTATAGGTCAGATAGGCGTCGGTGATGCGGTTATAAGCGTCGAGAAAGATCGCGCTGATTGTAAACGCCAGCGCCAGCGCCCAGCGCAACCAGCCGGGGCGGGTGAACGCCGTCAGCAGCAGGGCCAGCGCCAACAGCGCGAACACCCCCAGGTACAGCACAAGGGGCAGGCCAATACCCAGCGCTTCTATGCGTTCGCGGTAATAGGCATGAAAGCTGGCCAGATAGACGAGCAACAGCAAGAGCTTGATCCATCCGCGCATGTTTCGGCCACTCCAGTCATGGAAATCTTCTCAAACCGTAGCAGCTGTGAAACAAACCACAACGCAAAAAAGTCAAAATTCCGACGACATACCGACACCGGAATCTGGCACCTAACGCAAGTTGCTGTTGATTCTCTCTATCGCCTGAAACCCGCTTATTCCGCTGCATTGAACCGTTCATCGGTTCATCGAACGGCCAATTGCCACTAGCTATGCGCGCTAACACACGGATTGGCAACGGGTTGGTGGCAGATCGCCCGTTTCACCAGGGTCTGTAAATTCGACGAAACATGCCATTGCTTTGACGCAATTCCACCGGGCTGAGCTATACCCAATTCACACCACTGTTTCATCTCCCTTACTCATCCATACGAGGCACCGCGCATGGACGTGAGCGTTTTTGGCACCGGTTATGTCGGACTGGTACAGGCAGCAGCCCTGGCGGACGTCGGTCACAGGGTCCTGTGCGTGGATGTCGATACCCACAAGATCAACCAGTTGCGCCAGGGCGTGCCGCCGATCAGCGAGCCGGGTCTGTCGGACCTGCTCGAGGACAACATCAGGGAAGGCCGCCTGCTGTTCAGTACCCAGGCCAGCGACGCGGTCAGCCACGCCGAGCTGATCTTCATCGCCGTCGGCACGCCGCCCGACGAGGACGGCTCGGCCGACCTCAGCCACGTGCTCAACGTCACCCGGCAGATCGCCGCGCTGATGGAGACCGACCATACCCTGATCATCAAGTCCACCGTGCCGGTGGGCACCGCCGATCAGGTCATGGCCCTGGCACGCGACGAACTGCAGCGCCTGGGCAAAAGCCAGTTGCACGCGCGCGTGGTGTCCAACCCCGAGTTCCTCAAGGAAGGCAGCGCCCTGGCAGACTGCATGCGCCCGGACCGGATCATCGTCGGCACCCTCGACGAAGTGGCCCATGACCAGCTGGCGGAACTGTACGCGCCGTTCTGCCGCAACCACGAAAAACTGATGTTCATGGACAACCGTAGCGCCGAGCTGACCAAGTACGCCGCCAACGCCATGCTCGCCACCCGCATCAGCTTCATGAACGAGCTGGCCAACCTCAGCGAACACCTGGGCGCCGATATCGAGGCGGTGCGGCGCGGCATCGGCTCCGACCCGCGCATCGGCTACCACTTCATCTATCCGGGCTGCGGTTTCGGCGGTTCGTGCTTCCCCAAGGACATCAAGGCCCTGCTACACACCGCTGCCCACAGCGGCATGCCGTTGCGTCTGCTGCAAAGCGTCCACGAGGTCAACGATCAACAGCGGCGCATCCTGTTCGCCAAGCTCAAGCAGCGCCTGGCTGGCCTGGCCGGTAAATCCATTGCCCTGTGGGGCCTGGCCTTCAAGCCCAACACCGACGACATGCGCGAGGCCCCCAGCCGTTACCTGATGGAAGCCCTGTGGGCCGAAGGCGCCACGGTGCGCGCCTACGACCCCGAGGCCATGGATGAATGCCGGCGCCTGTACGGATACCGGGACGACCTGCAACTGTGCGCCACCCGCGACGACACCTTGCAGGACGCCGACGCCCTGGTGATCTGCACCGAGTGGAAGAACTTCCGCGTGGTCGATTTTTCGATGCTGGCCAGCAAGCTGCGCGAGCGGGTGATCGTCGATGGCCGCAACCTGTACAACCCCGAGCAGGTCGCCGCCCACGGCCTGCACTACAGCGGCATCGGCCTGCGCCAAATCGCCCCGCAGGCGGACGCGCCATGAAGGTGCTGGTGACCGGCGCGGCCGGTTTCATCGGCGCCCACACCTGCCGCCAGCTGCTGCTCGAGGGGCACCAGGTGGTGGGCCTGGACAACTTCAACGACTACTACGAGCCGGCGCTCAAGCACGCCCGCGTGCACTGGGTACGGCAGACTGTCGGCGACTTTCCGCTGCACTGCCTGGACCTGGGCGACCGCGACGGCATGGCCCGGCTGTTCGCCAGCGAGCGCCCGGAGGTGGTGGTGCACCTGGCGGCCCAGGCCGGCGTGCGCTACTCGCTGCAGAACCCTCAGGCCTACCTGGACAGCAACCTGGCCGGTTTTCTCAACATTCTCGAAGGTTGCCGCCGCCACCCGGTCAAGCACCTGCTGTACGCCTCCTCCAGCTCGGTCTATGGGGCCAACCAGCAGACGCCCTATCGGGTGGAGGACCCAGTGGACCACCCGCTGTCGCTGTATGCCGCCACCAAGAAGGCCAACGAGGCCATGGCCCACAGCTACAGCCACCTTTATGGCATTCCCTGCAGCGGCCTGCGCTTCTTCACCGTGTACGGCCCCTGGGGCCGCCCGGACATGTCGCCGATGCAGTTCGCCAAGGCGATCAGCGAAGGCCGGCCGATCCAGCTGTTCAACCATGGCCGTCACCAGCGCGACTTCACCTACATCGACGACATCGTCGAAAGCCTGGTGCGGCTGATCCCCCTGCCCCCGGTCGCCGACCCGCAGTGGGACGCGTTCGCCCCGGACCCGGCCAGCAGCCACGCGCCCTGGCGCCTGTACAACATCGGCGGGCAGCGCCCGGTGGAGCTGCTCGACTACCTGGCCCTGCTGGAAAAACACCTGCAGCGCAACGCGGTGATCGAGCTGCTGCCGCTGCAGCCAGGCGATGTGCTGGCCACCTGCGCCGACGCCAGCGCGCTGGCCAGGGTCACCGGTTTCACCCCACAGATAGGCCTTGATGAAGGGCTCGGGCGCTTTGTCGCCTGGTTCAAGAGCTACCACTCGCCCGCCGCCAGCGAAGCGGCGCCCCTGGGCGAGCAGCCAGATAAACGGAGGGCGGTATGACAGGGCAACCCAAGAGCGCGCAACTGCAGGCGCTGTACCAGGACAAACGCATGGATCCGGCGCACCGCCAGCGTATCGATGCCGCCATCCACATGCAGGGTCGTGGCTGGATCACCGGTCGCGCCGGAGGCCGGCCCTGGACGCTGTCGCGCACCAACCGCGTGCTGTCGTGCCTGGCCGCGCTGACCCTGCTGCTGCTGCTGTCGCCGGTGTTCCTGGTGCTGGGGCTGCTGATCAAGCTATCCAGCAAGGGTCCGGTGTTCTTCGTGCAGAAACGCACCGGCTACCGTGGCCGCGCCTTCGGCATGTACAAGTTCCGCACCATGGTGGCCAACGCCGAGGCGCTCAAGGACTCGCTGCGCCACCTGAACAAGCACGGCGCCGAATCCATCGATTTCAAGATCGACAAGGACCCGCGCATCACCTCGGTGGGCGGCTGGCTGCGGCGCAGCAGCCTGGACGAGCTGCCCAACCTGATCAACGTGGTCACCGGTGACATGCGCCTGGTCGGCCCGCGCCCCACATCGTTCAACGCCTACCGCTACCACGACAACCACCTGGCGCGGCTGTCGATCTACCCGGGCATGACCGGCCTGTGGCAGATCTCCGGGCGCAGCAACATCGACTTCGACCAACGCGTAGAGCTGGACCTGAGCTACATCAACGAACAGAGCCTGATGCTGGACCTGAAGATCCTGCTCAAGACCCCGTTCAAAGTCTTCACTGGCCACGGAGCAAGCTGAGATGGACGGTTCATCCTCGAGAAGCCTGACGATCGCTACCCCAAGCGAGACCAACCTGACCGCCACCGTGCTCGACCTCGACCAGCGCACCCTGCTGCTGACCGCGGCCAACACCGGCAGCGGCACCAGCACCAGCGCCCTGGCCTTCGCCAGCCAGCTGGCATTGATGAGCGCGGGCAACGTGCTGCTGATCGACGCCAGCCTCAGGCCCGGCGGCCTCAGCCAGCAACTGGGCCTGGGCAAGCTGCGCGGCTACAGCGACCTGCTGTTCAACCAGGACACCCCGCCGCTGGCCCAGGACTGCATCGTGCGCCTGTCCGACCAGCCGTTCGACGTGCTGCCGGTGGGCACCTGGAAACGCGGCCGCGACCGCCTCGACCACGAGCAGTTGCGCGTACTGCTGCACCAGCTGAGCAACCAGTACCGCTTCGTGGTGATCGACGGCGAAGCCATCTACGCCAGTGCCGACAGCCTGGTGATCGGCACCCTGGTCGACGGCGTGATCCTGGTGGTATGCGCCGAGGAGACCCGCTGGGAGGTCGCCCAGGCGGCCAGCCAGCGCCTGACCCAGGCCGGCGCGCGATTGATCGGCAGCGTGTTCAACAAACGCAAGTACTACATGCCCAAGTGGCTGTACGAAAATCTCTGAGAGGCCGCACAGGATGAACGCCATGAGATACCCATCGATAGCCCTGTGCGTGCTGGCCCTGGCCGGCTGCGCCAGCCAGGAAGACCGCCAGATGCCGGTGCAGATCCTCACCGCGCCACCGGCCGAGAGCCAGGCCACCGAGGTCGCCCGCCGCGAACAGGTATTGCGCCCGCAGGACGTGCTGGAGGTGATCTTCCATGTCAGCAACCGCTCGGCCGGGGTCTACCGCATCCAGTCCGGTGACACCCTGGACCTCAACTTCATGGCCGCCAGCGGTCTGAACGGCAACCAACTGGTGCAGCCTGACGGCACCATCACCCTGCCCAGCACCAACGCCGCGGTGCGCGTCGAGGGCATGACCCCCGGCGAGGCCGAGAGCGCCATCCGCCAGGCCTACCAGGACAAGCGGGTGTTCAAGCCCAACCGTGACCAGGTCACCGTGCGGGTGATCAGCCCGATGACCGACGAGGTCAACCTGAAGAACGCCCTCAACCACCCCGGCACCGGCATGAGCCGCGACATCACCGTGGGCAACGACGGCCGCGCCACTTTCCCGGAAATTGGCTCGGTGCCGCTGCAGGGCATGACCGTCAACCAGCTGCGTGACTACCTCAACGAGCGCTACGCCACACTGCCCGGGCGCATGAGCGTGGACGTGCTGCTCAAGTCCACCGCCGCCAACGAGATCTACGTGCTCGGCGAAGTCGGCCAACCCGGCGCCTTCCAGATCCGCCGCCCGATATCGGTGCTCGAGGCCCTGACCCTGGCCCGCGGCCCGACCCTCAAGGCCAAGCTCGGTTCGGTGGTGATCATGCGCCGTGAAGGCAACACCGTGCACGCGGTCAACTACGACGTCGACCAGGCACTGTCCGGCGGCAGTCAAAAGCTTGCCTACCTGCAGCCCGAAGACATGCTCTACGTGCCCAAGACCAAGCTGGCCAGCGCCGCCGAGCTATCCCGGCAACTGGCCGACGTGATTCTGTTCCAAGGCTTCGGTTTCAGCTTCAGCTACCGCGTCGACAACAAAGAAAGCAGCAACTGACCGGGGGACGGACCATGACCACGCAACCCAAAGAAAACTATGTGCATGAGTTCTTCCGCATCTTCTTCGCCAACCGCCAGTTGGTGAAACGGGTGTTCCTGGTGTTCGCGGTGATCGCCGTGCTGTTGCCGCTGGTGCTCAAGCAGAGCTACGACATCACCGCCGAAGTCATCGTGCAGTCCAAGAAGCTTTCGCAGAGCGACACCACCTCGGCGCTCAGCCAGCAGGCCGATCAGTTCATCCCGCCGTCGCTGGCCGACATGGAGACCGAGAGCAACATCCTGCGCTCGCCAACCCTGATCCGCCAGACCATCGGCGAGCTGCGCAAGGAAGGCCATTACCCGGACGAGCCCGGCCTGCTGCGCCGTACCGTGCTCGACCCGCTGCGCCACGCGGTGCTCGACCCGCTGCACCGGCTGT
This sequence comes from Pseudomonas sp. P110(2024), assembly GCF_057480795.1. Lineage (NCBI taxonomy): Bacteria > Pseudomonadati > Pseudomonadota > Gammaproteobacteria > Pseudomonadales > Pseudomonadaceae > Pseudomonas > Pseudomonas sp. P110(2024). Next base: position 336,093 of record NZ_JBLIYT010000004.1, on the reverse strand, counting down.
TCGGCAACACCGTCGCCGATGACCGCGACACCCAGCTCGACACCCTCACCGACCAGGCGGTCAAGGACCTCAAGGTCGAGACCCTGCCCGGCTCCAACGTGATCTCCATCACCTACGGCGCCAACGATCCGAAGCTGGGCACGCTGTTCGTCAGCCGCCTGCTGGAAAACTTCCTGACCAACCGCCAGGACCTGCAGTCCAACGAACTGCCCGAAGCGTTCTACGAGCAGAAGAAACTGCACTACCAGGCACGGCTGGGCGACCTGGAAAGCCAGCGCCTGGGGCTGCTGACCGCCATCGGCTCGTCGGACCCCAAGGAAGAGATCACCTTCCGCCTCAATGCCATCAACACCGAGGAGCAGGCGCTCAACCTGCAACGTGACCGCCAGTTGCAGAACCAGAAGTGGCTCGACTACCTGCAAAGCAGCCTGGCCGCGGCCAACAAGGCGAAGATGGCCGACTACGCCTTCCCCTACACCTTCACCACCACGGTCGACAACATCGCCTTCGAGGACCGCGAGATCAAGCAACTCGGTGAGCAACTGACCACTCAGTTGGCCCGCTACAACGGCGACGCCACGGTGTTCCAGCCGGGCTCCGACCAGATGGTCATGGCCCGCCAGCAGATCGCCCAGTTGCGCGCGCAGTTCCTCAAGATCGTCGAGAACCGCATCCGTGAGCGCCAGCAGGACCTGGCGGTGACCCAGCAGGTGATCGAGCAGAAGACCCAGCGCATCGCCGACTACAGCAAGCGCATCCTCCAGCTGCGCGAGACCCAGAGCAAGACCCGCCAGCTGGATACCGAGATCGATGCCCTGCACAAGGCCTTCTCCACCTATGCCCAGCGTTACGAGGAAAGCCGCGGCCAGGGCCTGCTCGACGGCAGCCAGTCCAACGCGCGGATCCTCAGCGCCCCCTATGAACCTACCGCGGCAAGCTTCCCGAAACCTGGCCTGATCATTCCGTTCGGCCTGATCACCGGCCTGCTGCTGGCGATCGCCGTGGTCTACGTCAGGGAGTTCTTCGACCACCGCTTCAAGCATCCGGCGCAGATCAGCCACGAGCTGGGCCTGCCGGTGCTGCTGGTGATCAACGACCAGGCCCCGGCGCTGCCCAACCCGCACAAAAGCTGGTCGCTGCCACGGCTGTGGCACTGGGTGCGCAATTGAACGCCGCGCTGCACGCCGGCCGGCCGATCCTGCACCTGCTCGGCAGTGGCGGATTCTACGGCGCCGAGCGCATGCTCCTGGACCACTGCCAGGCCACCCCCGGCCAGCATCGGGTGCTGTTCCTCGATGCCCCGGCGGAGCTGGTGGCGCGCTTTCGCGAAGCCGGTGTCGAGTGCGACACCTGCCAGGGGCTGGGGGCGGTGCTCAAGGTACTCGGCGCGCAGCGCGGGCAACGTCCGTTGGTGAACAGCCACAACTTCAAGGGCCAGCTGTTCGGCTGGATCGGCGCCACCCTGTGGCGCCTGCCGATGGTCAGTACCCAGCATGGTTTCACCCCGCGCAGCCGCAAGCAGCGCTTCTATACCTGGCTAAGCCTGCAACTGTGCCGCACGCCGACGGTGGACACGGTGGTGTGCGTGGCCGAGAGCATCGCCCGCATCCATCGCGATGCCGGCGTACCCGAGGCCAAGTTGCGGGTGATTCCCAACGGGTTGCCCGAGCACCAGGAGGTTGACCTGACCGCAGGCGTGGGAGCGGGCTTGCCCCACGATGGCGATGCCGAACACAACAGTGAATCGCGGGGCAAGCCTGCTCCCACGTCTGCTCCTCGCCAAGGCGATAGAAAACCCTGGCTCGCCGCCTATGTCGGCCGCCTGTCGAGCGAAAAAGGCCCCGACCTGTTCCTCGACACCCTGATCCCGGTGTGCCAGCGCCACCCACAGGTCCATGCCGTGATGCTCGGCGAAGGCCCCGAGCGCGACACCCTGCAGGCCCGCATCGACGCCGCCGGCCTCACCGCGCGCATCACCCTGCCGGGCTTCCAGCGCGACATGCGCGCCTGGATGAAGCGCCTGGACGCCCTGGTCATCAGCTCGCGCACCGAAGGCACGCCGATGATCCTGCTCGAGGCCATGCAGGATGGCGTGCCGGTGGTGGCCTTCGGCGTCGGCGGCATCCCCGATGTCATCGAGCACGGTCGCAACGGCCTGCTGGCCGCGCCCATGGCCAGCACCGAGCTCGGCGCGCACCTCGAGGCCCTGCTGCAGGATCCTGCGCAGGCCACCGAGCTGGTCGCCGGCGCCCGCCGCACGCAACGCGAACGCTACCACCTGCCGACCCTGGCACAACGCTGGGCCCTGGTGTACCGGGGCACGGCCGAGGAGGTTGTCGCATGATCATTCCCCTGTCGCTGGTGGCCCTGGTGGCCCTGCTGAGCCTGGGGCTGCTGGCCAGCCCCTACCCGTTCCTGGCCCCCGGCGGCGTGATCGGCCTGGCCGGCGTGCTGGTGCTGTACCGCAAGCCCGCCTGGGGCCTGCTGGTGATCGCCACCCTGGTGCCGCTGGAGGGGCTGCTCAAGGACGGCCTGGTGTCCGGCGCCAAGCTGGTGGGCATCGGCCTGGTGCTGATCCTCAGCCTGCAACTGGCGGTGCGCCAGTTGCCCGGGGAGCGCCTGCGCAGCAACCAGTGGCGCCTGCTGCTGCCGTTCATGGCCCTGTACCTGCTGAGCCTGTGGACCAGCGACGACCTGGCCCTGTCGGGCGGACACCTGCGCGAGCTGCTGGTGGGCCTGGTGGTGTTCGTCATCACCCTGCTGGTCGGCCGCGACCTCAACCTGCCGATGCTGGCCCGGCTGATCACCGTCAGCGTGTGCGTGACCTGCCTGTTCGCGATCTTCTCCACCAAGTACCAGGAGCAGGGCCGCGCCTCGGCCATGCTCGATCCCAACGCCTTCGCCCTGCTGATCACCATCGCCATGCCGCTGGGGTTGTGGCTGGCGATCAAGGCCCGGCAGATCCCGGTCAAGCTGTTCTGGGCCGGCTGCTGCCTGTTGCTGCTGGTGGGCATGACCAAGACCGAATCGCGCTCGGGGCTGGTGGTGCTGCTGATCAGCCTGGGCATGATGCTGTACAACTACCGTGAGCAACTGACCTGCATCCGTCCGCGCCACCTGGGCTTCGCCATGCTCGGCCTGGCCATCGTCCTGCCCCTGGGCGTGGCCCTGATGCCGGCAGGCTACGCCGACCGCATTCAGTCGCTGATGCTGCTCAAGTCTGGGGTCAACGCGCACCAGGACGAATCGCTGGGTCGGCGCGCCTCCTACCTGGTGGTGGGCAAGGAAATGATCAGCCACAGCCCGCTGCTCGGCACCGGGCCCGGCACCTTCCCGCTGCATTACGCCGACACCGGCTTCTCCAAGGCCTTCGCCCCGGTCAACAGCAAGACCACCGACCTCTACCGCCGCGCCCACAACACCTACCTGGAGCTGTTCAGCGAGGTCGGCCTGCCGGCGGGCCTGCTGTTCGTCGGCATGATCGCCCTGGCCTTGCGCAACTTCTGGCGGGCCCGCGCCGCCTTCCGCGCCGCCGGCGACCCGGACCGCGCCGACCTGATGACCCACCTGACCATGAGCATGCTGGCCATCGGCCTGTTCCTGATGTTCCTCAGCGCCCCCAGCCACAAGTACCTGTGGCTGATGTTGGCACTGTCCAGCGTGCTGCTGGGCCAGGCCCGTGAACAACAGCCGGTGGAGGTGGCCCGATGAGCCGGGTGAGCATCGTCATCCCGATGTTCAACGAGGCCCGCCATATCGGCCGCACCCTGGATGCCGCCCGGCGCTCGGCCAGCGCGGCGGGCCTGGCCTGCGAGCTGATCGTGGTGGACAACGGCTCCAGTGACGACGGCCCGCGGATCGCCCGCGAGCACGGTGCCCAGGTGCTGAGCCTGCCCGGGGTGGCCATCGGCGCCCTGCGCAACGCCGGCGTAGCCGCCAGCCACGGCGAATGGCTGGCCTTCCTCGACGCCGACATCGAGGTGCCCGAGCACTGGCTCGACCTGCTGCTGGACCTGCAGCGCCGCGGCGAAGGCGATGTCTTCGCCCTGGACTGCGACACCCCGCGCCAAGCCCCGTGGTTCGCCCAGGCCTGGCAACGGCGTACCCTGCGCACCGGGCAGACGGTGCAGGACTGCACCTGGCTGCCCACCCCCAACCTGCTGATGCGCCGCAGCTGGTTCGACCAGATCGGCGGTTTCGACGAGCGCCTGCGCACCGGCGAAGACAAGGATTTCACCCTGCGCCTGCACGAGTCCGGCGCCCGCCTGCGGGTGCTGCGCCAGCCCGCGGTGCTGCACTGGGGCTACGAGGCCAACTGGCGCGAATGGCTGGGCAAGGAAATGTGGCGCCAGGGCAGCCACCTGCAACTGCTGCGCAGCCATGGCGTCAGCCTGCGCCTGCTGCGCTTCCCGCTGCTTTCGGTGGGGGCCTGGGTACTGGATGCCATAGCCCTGTCGGCCCTGCTCGACGGTTTCCCCCATGCGGCCCTGTTCTTCCTGCTGGTCGGCGCCCTGCCCGCGCTGTTCCTGAGCCTGCGCCAGAGCCGCCAGCACCGTGACCCGCTGCTCACCCTGCAACTCTGGGGCTTGCACTGGCTGCGCCTGCACCTGGCCGGCGCGGCGTTCATCCTCAGCCTGTTCAACCGCACCGCAAGGAGGCCCGCCCGTGGCTGAGTTCATCTTCTGGCTATGCCTGTTGCTGCCGTTGTATGCCTGGTTCGGCTATCCGCTGCTGCTGACCCTGGCCGCGCCGTTCTTCGCCCGGCGCACGCATTCGCCGTTGCCGGCGCAGCGGGTGAGCGTGGTGATCGCCGCGCACAACGAAGAGCGGCATATCGAAGCCAAGCTCGCTAGCGTGCTCGGCCAGGACTACCCGGCCGCCGAATTGCAGGTAGTGGTGGCCAGCGACGGCTCCAGCGACCGCACCGTGGCGCTGGCCCGGGCCCTGGGCGACTCACGGGTGCAGGTGCTGGACCTGCCGCGGCTGGGCAAGGCCGGGGCGCTGAACAGTGCGGTGCAGGTGTGCACGGGCGACCTGCTGGTGTTCACCGACGCCGACAACCAATGGTCGACCGATACCCTCGGCCTGCTGCTGGCGCCGTTCGCCGACGCGCAGGTCGGCGGTACCGCCGGGCACATGATCATCCCCGACCCGGGCAAGGGCCTGAGCATCGGCGACAGCCTGTACCGCCACTACGAAGCCTGGGTGCGCAAGGTGGAGAACCGCACCGGCTGCATGGTCTCGGCCGACGGTGCCCTGCTGGCCCTGCGCCGGACGCTGTATCAACCGATTCCCAAGCAGGTCAACGACGACTTTTTCATCAGCACCTGCGCCCCGGCCGCGGGGTTGCGCATCGTCTACGTGCCCGAGGCGGTGGTACTGGACCAGGGCGTGGACGAGGCCGACAAGCAGTTCCGTCGCCGCCAGCGGGTCACCGTCGGTGGCCTGTTGAGCCTGGCCGCACGCCGCGAACTGCTCAATCCGGCTCGCCACGGCCTGTACGCCATCGCGCTGATCAGCCACAAGCTGGTCCGCCGCCTGGCCCCGGTACTGCTGTTGCCGCTGCTCTTGGCCAACCTGTGGCTGGCCATCGAACCCGGTTTCTACCGCCTGACCCTGGCCCTGCAGCTGCTCGGCTATGCCGCCGCCATCGCCGGCCTGCTCGACGCCCGCCGCCGGTTGCCACGCCCGTTCCGCCTGGCCGCCTTCGTGCTGGTCACCCTCGCCGGCATGAGCGTGGGCCTGTGGCAGTTCCTGCGCGGGCACAGCTACAGCCAATGGAACCCCGACCAGAATCGATGAGCGACGGACATGCCGATCAAGACTCAAATCAAGCAGGCCAGTGGCTGGTTCTATTTCAAGTCGCCGCGCGGGCGCGCCGAGCTGCGCGGCGCCGGGGTGATCCTCATGCTGCACCGGGTGCTGGCCGATGACGCCAGCGCCGCCCTGCCCCATCGCAACGAGCTGTGCGTTGGCCCCCGGGCCTTCGAAGGGCTGCTGCGCTGGCTGCACCGCCATTTCGACTGCGTCAGCCTCATGGACCTGCTCAAGAGCCACGAGCAGCCCCGCGGCGATACCCGCCCCAAGGTGGCCCTGACCTTCGACGACGGCTGGCGCGACAATGCCGTCAACGCCTTCCCGTTGCTGCAGCGCCACCAGGTGCCGGCGAGCATCTTCCTGTCCACCGACTACATCGGCAGCCGCCAGCGCTTCTGGTGGGAGAGCGTCGGCGAGACCCTTTGGGGCAGCCATGGCGAGGACGCCCGCCGGCAACTGATCGAACGCCTGCGCAAGCTTGGCCGGCCATTGCCGGCGGCCTACTTCATGCACGAACACAGCAAGGCCCGCAGCCTGGTGCTGGCGCGCTACCTGCAGACCCTCAAGAGCCTCAGCCCCCAGGCCCTGCATGTGCTGACCGACGCCTGCCCGCCGGAGTCGCTGCCCCAGGCCATGGACTGGCAGCAGGTGCGCGCCCTGGAGGACTCCGGCCTGGTGCGTTTCGGCCCCCACGGCGCCAGCCATGCCCTGCTGCCCTACCTGGACGATCACCGCCTCAACGAAGAGCTGCAACGCAGCCACGCCGCGCTCAACGAAGGCTGCCGCGAACCGCTGCCGGTGTACTGCTACCCCAATGGCGACCATGACGAACGCGTGCGCGCGCGGGTCGCCGCGCACCGCTACCCCTACGCCCTGAGCACCCGCCCGGGCATCTGCCAGGGCCACGACGACCCGCTGGCGCTGCCGCGCATCGGCGTGAGCCAGCGCAATGCCAGCCGTCCTTCGCTGCTGGCCTGGCGCATCAGCCGCGGAGAACGCTGATGAACCGCAACAGCTACCTGTGCCACCTGGCGCTGAGCATGGGCACCAAGCTTGCGATGATCGCTCTGCGCCTGCTGCGCAACGTGCTGCTGGCGCGCATCCTCGGGCCCAGCGAGCGCGGCCTGTTCGCCCTGCTCAGCACCCTGCCCGACCTGATCAGCGCCGCCACCAGCGGCGGCCTGAACAGCGCGGTGGGCTACCAGGCGGCCAAGCAGCGCGACATGGGCCTGCTGCTGACCCAGGTGCTGGTCTACGGTTGCCTGCTGGCCGGGTTGTTGACCCTGGTCTGCGTGTTCCTGGTGCGCGAATTGGGCACCAATCTGGAAATTACCGTGCAATTGGGCCTGCTGGCCTGGCTGTTGCTGCTGGCGGTGCCGATGACCGTGCTCAAGAGCGGTCTGCTGACCCTGCACAACGCCAGCGGCGGTGTCGGCGCCTTCAACGCCCTGCGCCTGACCGAATCGCTGGCGCCGCTGCTGCTGTTTCTCGGGCTGTTCTGGATGTGGCGCGACGAGGCCCTGGAAGCCGCGCTGATCAGTTGGCTGTGCGGCATCGCCCTGGTGCTGGTGCTGGGCCTGTGGTGGCTGCGCCGCCAGCACCCGCTGGCCCTGCGCTGGGATCGCGGCGGGCAGCGCGAGCTGCTGAGCTACAGCGCCAAGAGCCACCCCGACCTATTGTTCCAGCAGGTGATCCTGCGCTCGGACTACCTGTTCATCGGCGCCATGCTCGGCAGCACCGCCCTGGGCCACTACGCCATGGCCAGCGCCGCCGCCGAACTGCTGCTGATCGTCCCCGAGGCGGTGACCACGCCGCTGATGAAACGCCTGCTGCAGCAGGACGCCGGCATGGAGCGCCTGACCCCCCTGGCGCTGCGCCTCACGGCCACGGTGATGCTCGGCGCCTGCCTGAGCATGGCGCTGATCGGCCAGTGGCTGATCGTCACCCTGTTCGGCGCTGACTACGCGCCGGCCTATCCGGCGCTGCTGGCCTTGCTGCCGGGCCTGCTCGGCCTGTGCTACGCCAGCATCCTGCGCCTGGACCTGCTGGGCAAGAACCGTCCCGGCACGGTGTCGCTGCTGATGGGCGCGGGCGCCGCGCTGAACCTGGTGCTCAACGTGGCGCTGATTCCGACCTGGGGGATCGTCGGCGCGGCGGCGGCCTCATCCATTGCCTACCTGGCAGTCACCGTGGCCATGCTGGTGCTGTATTGCCGCCTCAGCGGCGTGCCGCTGGGCCAGACCCTGATCATCCTGCCCGCCGACCTGGCGCCGCTGCGCCAGATGCTGCAACGGAGGGCGGCATGAAAGCCCTGCTGCTGTGCTCCACGCTGTTGGCGCAGACAGCGCTCGCCGCGCCCGTGCAATGGGGCGAGATCCGCGATGGCAGCCTGTACCTGCTGCCGGCCCGCGCCGACGAGCTGCGCATCCAGTGGCGTCCGGCCTGGCAGGCCGACGCCAACCCGGAGCGCCTGTACCTGCTGGATGGACAGGGCCGGCTGGCCGGCGAGCGGCGCATTGACGCCACGCAGGTGCGCGGCGAGCAGCGCTGGCCGCTGACACCGGCTGGCGGCGCCTATCGCCTGGAAGTGCCCGGCTACAGCTTTCGCGACTACCGTATACAGCACGACGCCAGCACCCGTGCACTGTTCGCTCCGTCCAAGGTGCACTTCAGCGCCGAGGTCGGGCCGGGTGTCGAGCTGTACTTCCGGGTCAAGGCCGGCGAACGGGCGGTGCTGGCCGGCAAGCACCATGGCGGCGTCCACGGGCTGTTCGCCGAACGCCTCGGCGACGGCCGCCGCGTGCAGTTGCCGCTCAAGCCCTACCGTGCCTACTGGCGCTTCGACCAGTTGCCACTGCCGGTCAGTACCCGCGACGAGACCTGGCGCCTGGGCCTGCAGGGCAGCGGCAAGGCGGCATTCTGGCTCGACGGCACCACCAATCTGTTCGCCCAGCGTACTGACGACCTGGGCGACCTGCCCCAGCAACCAGGCCAGGTGCGCCTGGCCCTGGGCAGCAAAGTACTCGGCCCCACGCCGAGGCTAGGGGTGGCCCTGCCTTATGTGCTGCCGCCGGCCTCGAGCTTTGCCGCCCTGGATGCCCTGCGCCCCCAGGCCGCCGGTTTCTACAGCTTCGTCGACGTGCTGCAACGGCAACCCGACTTCGAGAACACCTGGCGCAAGCTCTACCAGGAACGTTTCGGCATCCTCCAGGACATCACCCTGCTGGCCGGCAGCGCCCGGGTCGCCGACCTGCGCAGCGACCGCACCAGCAGCGATGGCCTTGACGCCTGGCTCGAGGCGACCAAGGCCCTGGGCGGCAAAGGCACCCACTACCTGGCCTTTGCCGACGAGCCCAACCTCAACTATCGCGACTACGCCAGCTACCGCGACTTCTTCCAGGCCATGGCCAGGCGCGTGCGCGAATACCCCGGCGCCCACGAGGCCGGCGTGCGCATCGCCATGCCGGCTTCCTCGCGCCTGCTCGGCGGCCCCTTCACCGACGATGGCAAGCAACGCCGTGGCATCGACTGGGCACGGCGCCTGCTCGCCGAACAGGGCGCGCAGATCGACGCCCTGGCCTGGCACGAATGGATGGTCCGCGACCTGCTCGCCACCCGCAGCTACCGTGACAGCGTGCGCCAGGCCGCCGAGCTGGTCGGCCTGGACGGCCAGGGCCGGCCGCGCAAGGCGCTGCTGCTGGACCAGACCAACCTGTCCAGCGGCTCGAGCCTTAGCCCCTACGAGCAGAACACCCACTACGCCGGCCTGTGGTGGACGTCGGTGGTGATCAATGCCGCCGGTGATGGCTTGCTCGACATGCTCAACTGGTTCCATGTCGCCGACGAGCCCGAATGGCCCAAGGGCATGCTGCGCGATGCCGGCGACCAGCGCTACGAACTCAAGCCGGTGGGCCTGGCCCAGCAGTTCATCCAACGCCACTGGCTGGACCAGGTGCTGGCCCTGGACAACGACGCTTTCGAGGTCGACGCCCTGGCCATGGCCCGTCAGCACCAGCGCAGCCTGTTGGGAGTGAACAAAGCCGAGCGCCTGCAACAGGTGGCGCTCACCTTGGGCGACTGCCCATCCGGCCAGCTCGAACTGTTCGGCCCCGACAACCAGAGCCGCCGCGCCAGCTTCAGCTGCGCCGATGGCCAGGTCCGTTTTCAACTGCCAGGGCAGACCGTGTTCGCCCTGACCTGGAGCGCGTCATGAGACGCATCTCGCTCAGCCATGCCCAGGAGGCACCATGACTGCATTTACCAAGATCCAGGACCGCATCAAGCGCAAGGGACTGCGTGACACCCTCGGTAGCGCCTTCCGGCACTACGTCTTCTACCATTGGGAACTGCTGTGGATGGAGCGCGACCTGGACAGCCCGGTACCGCCGCACCGGCTCAAGCCCTACGGCACCTTGCGCGTCGAAAGCATCACCGTGCATAACGTGCAGGCCTTCGCCCGCCATTTCGGCGACCGGGTCGAGACCATGCGCGAACTGGCCGCCGAGGGCCACACCGGGTTGATGTTCCTCGACGACGACAACGACGCCGTGGCGTTCATCTGGGGCAGCAACCGCCACTACCACGACCGCCACTACTACGGGTGCTGGTTCCCGGTCGGGCCAGGCGAGTTCTTCGAGTTCGGCGGCGAGCTGATCCGCAAGTACTGGGGCACCGAACTGTCGGTGGACCTGCAGCTGGCATTGTGGAAGGCCATGGCCGCCCAGGGCTGCACCAAGGTGGTGGACGTGTGCGAACAGCACAACATCCCGGCGCTCAAGCTGCACCTGCGCATGGGCTACCAGGAACAAAAACGGATCACGAACGTGTACTGCCTGTTCGGCCGCTGGAGGCTCTACCGCGAGAGCCGCTACACCACCTCGCGCCTGGAACCGCTGCGCAAGCCTGAGGTCCCGGCCTCATCGGCCTCGGCGGGCTGAATTTATGACCCTGCAGCTCAGCTGGTGCGCCTCGCTGCGCAGCGACGACTTCCCCGCCGCCGACTACGAGGCGCTGCGCAGGCGCCTGCCCGGCAGCACGCCGTTCAACCACCTCGGCTGGCTGTGCGCCGCCGAGGCCGCCCTGCTGCCCGGCCAGCAGCTCGGCGTGCTGCTCGGCTACCAGGACCAACGCCTGTGCCTGTGCCTGCCCCTGGTCCGCGCCCGGGAGCCCTTCGGCCCGCTATTCGCCCCGGTGGTGCGCCACCTGGGCTATCCGCTGAACGACCGTATCGCCCTGCTCATCGACCTGCCGGCGCTATACGCCGACCAAGTCCTGCAGGCCATCCGCAAGCACCTGCCCCATGCCCTGCTGCAACTGAACGAGGTGCCCGACAACGCCGAGCACGAAGGCTGGCTGCGCCAGTGGGCCAGTGCCAGTTCCACCTGGCAGCAGCGCCTGACCTGCCGCGTGCCGGTGCACCGCATCAACGAACAGGATCGCCAGGAGGTCAGCGGCGACCCGCGCTACAAACTGCGCCGCGCACGCAAACGGATCAAGGCCTGTGGCGCCAGCGTGCGTCGGGTCACGGCCAGCGCCGAGAACATGAGTGAGCTGCTCGACGCCATCAGCGCCGTCGAGGCCGCAAGCTGGAAAGGCGACGACGAGGTTGGCATCTTCTCCGGCCCCCTGCGCCGCCAGTGGATGTACCAAGCCTTCACCGCGCTGGCTGGCGAAGGCCTGGTGTGCCTGGTGCTGCTGGAGCTGGACGGGCGCTGCATCAGCTACCGCCTGGGCCTGGTGGAGCGCGGCCGGATCTACGACTACAACCTCGCCTTCATGCCCGAACACCGTGACTTGGGCAGCGGCCGCGTGCTGCTGGAGGAGTGGATCCACTGGGGCCTGGACGCGGACTGGAAATGGATCGACGCCTCGCGGGTCAGCCTGGACAACTCCAGCCACCAGCTACACGAACGCATGACCGGCCAGCTCGAACAGTGGCGCCTGAGCAGCTACAGCTGGCGGCCCGACGGCGTGCTGCTGGGCCTGGCGCAGCGCTGCTGGCGCTGGCTCAAGCCGCGCCTGCGCAGACGCTCGCCGCGCTACGAAGCCGATGTTGTCGCCCCCACCCCGCCACAGGAGCGCCCGGATGCCATCCCAGGTCATAGTCAACGCTGACGATTTCGGCCTCAGTGCCCACACCAACGCGGTCATCCTGCACGCCTTCCAGGCCGGGCTGATCAGCTCGGCCACGGCCATGGCCAACATGCCAGCCTTTGCCGCCGCCTGCGCGCTGGCCCAGCAGCCACTGCTCAAGGGGCGTATCGGGCTGCACTTCAACCTCACCTACGGCCGGCCGCTGAGCCAGGCGATCCTTGCCGAGCCACGCTTCTGCACGCCCCACGGCGAGTTCGACCTGCGCCTGAAGCAACGCACCCTGCGTCTGTCGCGCCGGGAACGTGCCGCGGTGGAAGCGGAACTCGAGGCCCAGTGGAAACACTGCCTGGACCATGGCCTGATGCCCAGTCACCTGGACTCGCACCAGCACGTGCACAACATCTGGCCGGTGGGCACCGTCGTCGCCCGCTTCGCCCGCGACCAGGGCGTGCCGGTACGCTTGGCGCGCAACCTCGGGCACAACATCGGACCGGCCAAGCGTGCGTTCAAGACCCTGCTCAACTGGCGCCTGCGTCAGCTCGCCGGGAGCACCGCCGACTTCGTCTGCACCCCGGCCGACCTCAAGGCCGGCCTGGCCCCCGCGCATGGCGTGCTGGAGCTGGTGGCCCACCCCAGCGCGCTGGGCGGGCATGACTTCGGCGATGCCTACCTGGCCAGCGGCGAGTCGCTGCTGGCACTGGTCGAGCAGCGCCTGGGGCAGGTGCCACGGGTGGGGTATGCGAGCCTGGGCGTAGACGAAGCGAGCTAACGCCCCGGTGGGCGATGCCGCCGTTCGTGGTTGTCGGCCAGCCAGCGGCGCAGCGCCTCGGCCGGCATCGGCCGCCCGAGCAGGAAGCCCTGGCCCTGGTCGCAACCGGCATGGCGCAGGAAATCGTATTGCTCCTGGGTTTCGATGCCTTCGGCGGTGATGCGAAAACCCAGGGCATGGCCCAGGTCGATGATCGCCCTGGCGATGGCCACCGCGTCGTCGTCCCCGGGCAGATCCTTGATGAAGGCACGGTCGATCTTCAGATGATCGATCGGCAGCGCGCGCAGATAGGCCAGCGACGAATAGCCCGTGCCGAAGTCGTCCACCGCCGTGGCCACGCCCATGGCCTGCAACTGCGCCAGCACCGCGCAGGCCTGCTGCTGGCTTTCCATCAGCAGGCTCTCGGTGATCTCCACCTCCAGCAGGTTGGCCGGCAGGCCATGGCGTTCCAGTGCCGAGGCCAGGCTGGTGACATAGTCGCTGCGTTCGATCTGCAGGGCTGCGACGTTGATCGCCAACGGTCCGGGCAGGCCATCGCCGGCACGCCATTCGGCCAGCTGCGCGCAGGCCAGCTCCAGCACCCGCTCACCGAGCGGAATGATCAGCCCGGTGCGCTCGGCCAGGGGTATGAACTCCCCTGGCGAGACCAGGCCATGCTCAGGGTCACGCCAGCGCAGCAGGGCCTCGACGCCCTCCAGTTGGCCGCTGAACAGATCGACCTTGGGCTGGTACCACAGCTCGAATTCGTTGTGTTCCAGGGCCCGGCGCAAGTTGCGCTCCAGCTCCAGGCGCTGCTGCAGGCGCTCGGTCATGTCCGGGTGATAGGGACGCCAGGCATCGCGCCCGGCTTCCTTGGCCACGTACATGGCGGTGTCGGCATGGCGCAACAGGCTGTCGGCGTCCTCGCCATGCTGCGGACACCAGGCCAGGCCGATGCTGCCGGTGACCAGGGCGGCATTGCCGTTCAGGTCGAACGGCCGCTGCAGGCAGCGCAGCAAGGCACGGACCTGGTGGTTCACCTGGCCCTGGGCACCTTGCAGCATGAACACGAACTCGTCACCGCCCAGACGGCAGAGGCGGTCCTGGCTGTCCAGCTCCTGCAAGAAGCGCGCGGTCGCCTGCTGCAGCAACAGGTCGCCCATCGGATGGCCGAGGCTGTCATTGACCTGCTTGAAGCCGTCGATATCGAGCATCAGCACCGCCAGCCCATGCCCCTGCAGGATCGCCGTGCCCAACTGCTGCTGGAACAAAATCCGGTTAGGCAGCCCGGTGATGGTGTCGTAGTGGGCCAGGCGCTCGAGCTGGGCCTGGTAGCGCTGCAGCTCGCGGTTGCGCTGTTCGAGCAACCGCTGCTTGCGGTTGAGCTGGGCGACGAACAGGCTGAACAGCCCCGTGCAGCTCAGGGCGAACAGGAACAGCGGCGAGCCGAACAGGTCCAGCCCCGACCAGCCGCCCCGAGGCACGGCCACCAATTGCCAGGCACCGCCCGGCACCGCCACGGTCATCATCACCTGCGGCGCCTCGAACAACCGTGGATCGCCCCAGATCAGCGCACCTTCGGCGCCCTTGCCGTCGCTGCCACGCACGGCCAGCTCGAACTCGGTGTCCAGGCGCAGCCCCGCGGACAGCAGCAGGCGGTCGATATCGGCGACGATCGACACATTGCCCCAATAAAACCGCACACCCCGCTTGCCGGTGACGAACACCGGGCGCCGGTAGATCAACGCCCGACCGCCCTGGTACAGCTGCAGGGGACCGGCCAGCACCGGCTGGGCATGGTCGCGGGCCGATCGCACCAGCGGGAACTGGTCCGGCAGCTGGCGGTAATCCAGCCCGATCAGCCGCTCGTTGCCCGCCATCGGGTAAACATCTCGGATGACATCCCCCGGGGCCAGGGCGATATGACGCATGTAGGGCACAGCGCGCAGGGCATCACGGGCCATGCCGTGGAAGTGCGCCTCACTGATGCCGCCATCGGCGGTGATCAGCTGGGCGATACCCTCGGCTTGGCCAAACGCCGCGCCCAGCTGGGCTTCCAGCGCGCCACGCAGGCCCGCCAGCCGGGCGGCGAGGTTGCCCAGTTGCTCAGTGCGCTCGCGCTGTGCATCCAGATGCCCCAGGGCGACCGAGAGGCCGATCCCCACCAGGGCGAGGCCGACCGGCAGCAGGCGATTGAGCGATTGGCGCAACGTCCCTACTGGCGCTGGCGTGGGTTCTTGAGAGTGCTGGGGAGTGATCATAGGCAGGCGATGGCAGTCGATTACGCATTTATCGGCGCTGCGCGGCCAATATTGAGGTTCGTTTTGCCGGTACAACCATGTACCACCGGCAGCTCCGTCACGGCTGCTCTGATGTGCGCTTTGCAAGGAGCCACAGATGACAGCGAATATCCCCCACTCACACCATGCCCTTGTGCAACGCCAGCTGCCCGTCTGGGCCCGGGAGGCCAGCGCAGGGCACTGGCAGCAACTGAGCGACGCCATCCTGCCGGCGCAGGGCCTGCCCGGCGCCGAGGCGGCCTGGTTCGCCAATGCCGCGCCGCACCTGCGCGAAGCGGTCCAGACCAGCCAGGTACGCCTGATGCGGGCGCAACGCGCGATGGCACGGCACCTGCGCGGTTTAAAGAACATCAACGAATTCGCCGAGCCCCTGCTCACCGAACGCTTGCGCACGCAACACGGACTCAGTGCGCCACTGCGTAGTACATCACTGGTCTGGGTGAAGCACCTCTACAGCTTCCAGGTCTACCTCACCCACCACGAACACCGCAGCCTGCTCGAAGCCGCCTTGCACAATTTCAGCGACACCGTGACCTTCAGCCGCGACAGCGCCCTCGCCCTGGACAGCGACTGGCATGTCAGCCAGACCGTGATCACGGGCAAGACGACCCTGGGCGACAGCGAGACCGAAGTCGACATCGACCTGCCTTCGGAGCAGATCCGCATCAAGCCCCTGGCACTGACACCCGAAGTGTTCGCCAGAACCTGTCGCGATTTGGACCTCGGGCAGGCTTACCAGGATCACCTCGATACCGCCTTCGCCGCGTCCGGCGTGCGCCCGGCGGCGCTGCGCGTTCACCAGGACAGCCTGCGTCTGGCGGCTGACCTGGCGCGAGTCCGCAACCGCCTCAGTGGTGCGGGATGGGATGCGCTGCAGACCTTGCCGGAAAATGGCGAAGCATTGCCCTGCAGCCAACTGAGCCTGTTCGGCATCACCCTGCACGAGGCGACCCTGATCGATACCGGTACTTCAGGCATCGTGTTGTACCTGCCGGGACAGACAGACAGCCTGCGCGCCTTCGACAACCTCGAAGCGCTGCATAGCCAGTTGCGCAGCGACTTGCAGCAGGAGCCGTTTCGCCAAGGTTTCATGGTTTATGTGCCAAGCGAGCAGCAGGGCCAGTTCGCCAGCCGCCTGCGCCAGAATGCCGGTGGCGACCTGCATTTGCGCCCCCTGCCCATCGCCGCAGACCTGTTCGACTTCCTCCACGACGACCACGTGGCACGCCTGAAGCACGAAGCCCGGCAACTGGCCGTGCCTACCGCGCAGGCCGACGAACAGGCGCTCAAGACGCGCAAGGCCCTCTGGGCCAGCGCCGGTCTCGACATGCTGATGATTGCCGGCATGTTCGTCCCCGCCTTGGGCACGGTCATGACCGCGGTGATTGCCTACCAACTGCTCGATGAAGCCTACGAAGGTTATGAGTCCTGGCAGGTCGGTGACCGCGCGCAGGCCATGGCCCACCTCAGGTCGGTAGGCCTGAACCTGGCGCTGATCGGCGGGCTGCATCTGGCCGGCAAGGCCATGTCACGCCTCGCCAGCAGTCCACTGATGGAAAGCCTCGAACCCGTCACCCTCGAAGACGGCAGCCAGCGCCTGCGACGCGTCGATCAGCGTGACGAGAGCATCCTGAAGAACGCCCTGAAGGGGCTGTATCTCCCCGAGCAAGCCAGCCTGCTGAGCGAGCGCCTGATCATCAACGCGATGCCACAGCTGCCTGGTTGGCCGGAGCAACTGCGCCTGGAACTGCGGGCCGCGTCCCCCCAAGGCCCGCTGTTGCTTGTCGCCGGTGGCCAGGACACCAGTCGTGTCTGTACCGTGCTCAAGTCAGCCGAGGGCTACGAAGCCTACCTTGGCGAACGACCAGCCCCTCTACAACAAGACCACGATCTCTGCCGTGCGGTCGTGCAGGCGCTGTCTCCCAACGACCGTGCAGCCCTGGGTCTGACGAGCACCAATGGCGATGGGTTGCGCCAACAGATCAACGACCTGGCCCGCTCGGACCCTGCCATGGTCCGACGTCTACTGACAGACTCGGCGCCAGGTTGGGGCAACCGCGGCCAGTTGCGCGGCGGCATGGACGAGCCTGCGCCACCCGCTCGGCGTATCGATGTCGGCACGTTCTGGCGCCGCTACCGAGCGCTCTACCCCGAGTCCGCCGATTTCCAGGTCAACGAGCAACTGAGTCAATGGTTCGAGGCTGGCCTGGATCCCATGCAGCAACTCACCGAACTGGAGCAGCAACTGCTGGCGTTCCGTGCCCGGGTACGTGCCTGGGCAGGTGAGAGTCCGCTGCGCCAGGCTGCCGCGCGCAGGCTGATGAGCAACTGGCAACGGATATCGGAATACTCACAGGAAGAAGGCCAGCTCATCCACATGATCAACCTGGCCGACCTGGGGCTGACCAACGATGACCTCGCCTCGCTGGCGCTGCCTGACCGCTTCACCCATATCCAGCGGATCGACCTGGCCGCGAACCCCGCCTTGAGCGAACTGCCCGCAGAGTTCCTCGAACGGTTTCCCCAGTTGCAACGCCTGCACCTGACAAACTGCGGCTTCGAGCAGATCCCTGCGGTCGCCATGCCACACACATTGGAATGGCTTGATATGCAAGGCAACAGCATCCTCTGGAACGACGCCAACCAGGTTGCTCTGGATCGCCTCGACAATCTTCGCCTGCTGGACCTGTCGCACAATCCACTGGCCCGCAGTCCTGACCTGAGCCGGCAGAATGCGCTGGACATGCTCAACCTCAACAGTTGCGAGCTCACCGACTGGCCCCCCGGCATCCGTAGCGATGACGATTGGCGCCCCGTCGTGTTCGATCTACGGGACAACCGCTTTACCCAGTTGCCGGACAACCTGCAATTGTCTCGGATCGCGGCCCAGGCGCTGTGGCTGGAGAGCGCCGAACTCAGCGAACGCGTCACCCAGCAGATCCAATCCTACTACGAGCGAAATAACATCGATCTGCTGGTGGCCGACGCCGATTATGAAGAGATGCTGGCAGACACCGATGTCGACGACTGGACTATCTGGAACGATCTGCCCCTGCAGTATCGTCGTGAACTGCGTGGACTGCAGGACTTGCCGGACTACACTCAGCCGCGGCTGTGGCGGCGCCTGCGCACGTTCGCCGACCCGCGGGCCATGGATTATGGCTTGTCGATCGGCGCGATGAGGCTGCTGGACGACGAGGTGTTCCCGCCGCCTTTCGAGGAATGACCGCCAGCGGCTGCGCCAGGCTGGCAATTTTCAGCCGGTCGGCGCATGCTCGCAAGCTGAAGCGTTTCATCATCCGGATTTGAGAGGTGCAGTACCCATGGACCGTCTGCTCGATTCGCTGTTTCCCGCCCCCGAGGACATCCCCGAAGCCTGGCGCCTGGGCGCGCCGCTTGAGCAACGCGACTACCTGGTGGGTGGCGAGCTGCGCCGCTGGGACGGCCCGCTGGCCACCGTGCGCAGTCCGGTATGGCTCAAGGAAGGCGACAGCAAACGCCAGGTGATCCTAGGTAGCGCCCCGCTGCTGGATGCCGACACCGCGCTCACCGCCCTCGACGCAGCTGTGGCCGCCTACGACAAGGGCCGCGGCGCCTGGCCGAACATGCGCGTGGCCGAGCGCATTCAGCATGTCGAAGCCTTCCTGGCGCGCATGCGCGAGCAGCGCGCGGCGGTGGTCAAGCTGCTGATGTGGGAGATCGGCAAGAACCTCAAGGACTCGGAAAAGGAGTTCGACCGCACCTGCGACTACATCGTCGACACCATCGACGCGCTCAAGGACCTCGACCGCCGCTCCAGCCGCTTCGAGCTCGAACAGGGCACCCTGGGGCAGATCCGCCGGGCGCCGCTGGGCGTGGCGCTGTGCATGGGCCCGTACAACTACCCGCTCAACGAGACCTTCACCACGCTGATCCCGGCGCTGATCATGGGCAACACCGTGGTGTTCAAGCCGGCCAAGTTCGGCGTGCTCTTGATCCGTCCGTTGCTCGAGGCCTTCCGCGACAGCTTCCCCCCGGGGGTGATCAACGTCATCTACGGGCGCGGCCGCGAAACCGTCAGCGCGTTGATGGCCAGCGGCAAGGTCGACGTGTTCGCCTTCATCGGCACCCACAAGGCCGCCAGCGACCTGAAGAAACTCCACCCGCGCCCGCACCGCCTGCGCGCGGCCCTGGGCCTGGACGCCAAGAACCCCGGCATCGTCCTGCCCCAGGTCGACCTGGACAACGCCGTCGAGGAGGCCGTTACTGGCGCCCTGTCGTTCAACGGCCAGCGCTGCACGGCGTTGAAGATCCTCTTCGTGCACGAGGACGTGGTCGATGCCTTCCTCGACAAGTTCCAGCGCAAGCTCGCCGCACTCAAACCGGGCATGCCCTGGGAGCCGGGCGTTGCGCTGACGCCGCTGCCGGAGCCGGGCAAGGTCGACTACCTCGACGGCCTGGTGGCGGACGCCACCGCCAAGGGCGCGCGAGTGCTCAACGAAGGCG
Organism: Pseudomonas sp. P110(2024); assembly: GCF_057480795.1. Lineage (NCBI taxonomy): Bacteria > Pseudomonadati > Pseudomonadota > Gammaproteobacteria > Pseudomonadales > Pseudomonadaceae > Pseudomonas > Pseudomonas sp. P110(2024). Next base: position 316,650 of record NZ_JBLIYT010000004.1, on the reverse strand, counting down.
GCGGGCAGAGTCGAGGTTCGTTCTTCTACCCCGCCCTGCTCTACCCGGTCAGCCAGGACATGCGTGTCTACCACGAGGAACAGTTCGGCCCGGTGGTGCCGGTGGTGCCCTACCGCGACCTGCAGACGGTGATCGACTACGTGCTCGACTCCGACTACGGCCAGCAACTGAGCCTGTTCGGCAACGACCCCGAGACCGTCGGCGCCCTGGTCGACACCTTCGCCAACCAGGTCGGCCGGATCAACCTCAACGCCCAGTGCCAGCGCGGGCCGGACACCTATCCGTTCAACGGCCGCAAGAACAGCGCCGAGGGGACCTTGTCGGTGCATGATGCGCTGCGGGTGTTTTCCATCCGTACCCTGGTGGCGACCAAGTTCCAGGAAGCGAACAAGGAGCTGATCAGCGAGATCATCCGTAACCGGCAGTCGAGCTTCCTGACGACTGATTACATTTTCTAAAGCTTCACGCACTTCCCCTGTAGGAGCGGCCTTGTGTCGCGAAAGGGCTGCGTAGCAGCCCCGGCGATTGATGCATCAACATCAAATCCTGGGGCCGCTACGCGCCCCTTTCGCGACACAAGGCCGCTCCTACACCGACCGCATCAGCCACAAAACAGGTTTTTTATAGACAATCGATATAACTCGACTGTCGATTTTCCATCCGCCTAGACGACTCTAATCACCAGGCTGTTGCAAACAACAACCCACGTGAAAGGAGCTTACGCAAATGGCAGTCAAACCCATCCCCGAAGGCCAGCACAGCATCACCCCCTACCTCGGCATCAGGGAGGCCGCCAAGGCCATCGAATTCTACAAGCAGGCCTTCGGCGCCATCGAGATGTTCCGCCTCGAAGGCCCTGACGGCAGCGTCGGCCATGCCGAGCTTAAAATCGGTGACTCGTCACTGATGCTCGGCTCACCCTGTGACATGGAGGGCGGCCTCAAGCCCAGCGAGGACATCAAGGTCCCAGGGGTTGGCCTGCACCTGTATGTCGAGGACTGCGACAATGTCTATGCCCAGGCCCTGCGTGCTGGCGCGACACAAGTGCGCGCAGTGCAGGACCAGTTCTATGGCGACCGCAGCGGCACCCTGATGGATCCGTTCAACAACCTGTGGTTCGTCTCTACCCACAAGGAAGACCTCACCCCCGAGGAAATCCGCGCCCGCGCCGCTAAACTGTTCAGCGGCCAGTGAGCGGCGGGCCCCAGGCCGCGAGCTTCAAGTTGAAAGCCATCGCGCTTTGCTGGAAGCTTGAGGCTTGTAGCTTGGAGCTGCCTCTCAATGCGTATCATCGAAAAATCTGGCGCGCAGGTGCGCAGCCTGACCCTGGCCGAAGAGGAACTGTTGGCCAGTTTTGCCACCGGCACCCTGGCCGGCCCCCGCCTGCTGCAGGCCAACCAGTGGCTGATGAAGGTGCGCAGCGCCAACCAGTGGCTGGCCTGCGATTGCCGCCAGGATGCCCTGCCGGTGCTCAATGTGTCGCTGAACGGCAACACCGGCACCCTGTTCCTGCGCAACAATCCCGATACCGCCGAACATACCCCGGGCTGCCCGTTCAGCAAGGACGAGCGCGAGACCGGCGCAAGCGCCGAGGACAACACGCCTCCCGCGGCCTGGCTGGCACCGGATGCGCCGCTGCGGCTGCTTGGCGACTACCGCCGTGCCAGTGATGGCGAAACGACCGCCGGACCACGCGACCCCGGCGAGCGCCGCGAGCAGCAGCGGCTGCTGTCGTTGCTGCTGACCTGGATCGAGGCCAGCGGCCTGAACGTCTACGCCACCCACCTGAAGAAGGATCTCACCGCCCAGTTCGCCGAGCTGCGCGGCGTCGCCAGCCGCTATCCGCTGCTGGAGCGGGTGCCGGCCAGCAACTACCTGGAAACACGCCTGGACATGAAGCACATGATGATGCTCAAGGCGCGCCTGCGCGAGGCCACGGTGTTCGGCAACCATCGCCGCCATGGCCTGCTGCTCGACTGCGTCGACCAGATCAAGGGCCGCAAGCTGTTCAACAACCGCAGCGAGGACGGCTTCGACTTCCAAGGTCATCACCATTACTGGGGCGGTAACCGCGCCTCAGGCCCCTTGCTGGCCCTGGCGCTGTACTCGCCGGCCACCGCCGGCAGCCATTTCTACGAGCTGATCCATGTGGCCAGCGTGCCGGTGCTTTCGCGCGCGCACCTGTTCCCGGTGTACCGCGACGAAGAGCGCGAGCCGCTCAAGGCGCTGGTGTCGCTGATCGACTGGATGGCGAGCAAAGGGGTGAAGGTACTGATGCGCCGCCCGGTGATCGGCGGCCAGGTGATGGACGAGCTTGTGCTGACCTCGGACCAGGACCGGGTGCTGTCGGTGTCGTTGCTGGAGCAACCGATCGGGCCGGAGCCGGATGCCGAGAACTTCAAGCGCTACGCCGACTTCAAGAGCCTGGAGACCTTCCGCAAGTACGTGGCCGGGTTCTTCATGCGCGAACGCTGAGCAAGCCCCATCAGGGTCGTTTTTCGCGACCCTCGTGGAAACGGGCTTGCCCCGCGATGACGCGACCGGACTAGAACGCGGCCTTGAAGATCGCCTCGATCTCCACCTGGCTGGCCACCCGCGGATTGGTCAGCCCGCAGGCATCCTTCAACGCATTGGCCGCCAGCACCGGCACATCCTCGACCTTGGCCCCCAGCTCCGCCAGCCCGGCCGGTATGCCGATGGCCGCCGCCAGGTGCTCGATGGCCGAGATCGCCGCCCCGGCGCCCTGCTCCGCGTCCAGCCCGCAGACCTTCACCCCCATGGCCTTGGCCACGTCACGCAGGCGCGCGGCGCTGACCTTGGCGTTGAAGCGTTGCACATGGGGCAGCAGCACCGCGTTGCACACGCCATGGGGCAGGTCATAGAAGCCACCCAGCTGGTGCGCCATGGCGTGCACGTAGCCCAGCGAGGCGTTGTTGAAGGCCATGCCTGCCAGGAACTGGGCATAAGCCATGTTCTCCCGCGCCACCAGGTCGCCGCCGTCGGCAACCGCCTGGCGCAGGTTGTCGCTGATCAGGCTCACGGCCTTGAGCGCGCAGGCGTCAGTGATCGGCGTGGCGGCGGTGGAGACATAGGCCTCGATGGCGTGGGTCAGCGCGTCCATGCCGGTGGCGGCGGTGAGGCCCTTGGGCATGCCGACCATCAGCGCCGGGTCGTTGACCGACAGGATCGGCGTGACGTTGCGATCGACGATGGCCATTTTCACGTGGCGCGCCTCGTCGGTGATGATACAGAAACGGGTCATCTCGCTGGCGGTGCCCGCCGTGGTATTGATAGCGATCAGCGGCAGCTGCGGCTTGGCCGAGCGATCCACACCTTCGTAATCGCTGATATGCCCACCGTTGGTGGCGCACAGGGCGATGCCCTTGGCGCAGTCATGGGGCGACCCGCCCCCCAGCGAGATCACGCAGTCACAGCCCTCGCGACGCAGCATCGCCAGACCCGCCTCGACGTTGGCGATGCTCGGGTTGGGCTTGGCGCCGTCGAACACCCGCGAATCGATGTCGCGCATGGCCAGCATCCCGGCGATGCGCTCGGCGACGCCGGCCTTGGCCAGCCCGGCATCGGTGACGATCAACGCCTTGCGCAGGCCGTAGCCCGCGATCGCGGTCATCGCCTCCTCCAGGCAGTCGATGCCCATGATGTTCACGGCGGGAATGAAGAACGTGCTGCTCATGGCCGGATCCTCTCAAGCTGACGGTAGGCTTTGAGCATCCGCCGAATTGGGCGTGGGCGCGTTGATCCAGGGCAAACCTACCCCATGAACAGCCGATACGCCGGGTTCTCCGTCTCGTCCCAGTACTGATAGCCCATCTCGTCCAGCGCCCGCGGCAGCCCGGCCAGCTCGTCGTCCGGCACCTCCAACCCAGCGAACACCCGTGCCTGCGCCGCGCCGTGGTTGCGGTAGTGGAACAGGCTGATGTTCCAGCGCTTGCCCAGGCGTTCGAGAAAACCCAGCAGCGCCCCAGGACGCTCGGGGAACTCAAAGCGCAGTACCCGCTCGCCGCCGCCCGGCGCCGCGTGGCCGCCGACGGTGTGGCGCACGTGCAGCTTGGCCAGTTCGTTGTCGGTCAGGTCGAGCACCTGGTAGCCCTGCTCGTGCAGGCTGGTTAGCAGTTGCTCCCGTGGGTCGTGCAGGGGGTGGGTCTGCACACCGACGAACAAGCGCGCCTCCTTGCCCGGGTAGTAGCGGTAGTTGAACTCGGTGATCTGGCGCTTGCCCAGGGCCAGGCAGAAGGCGCGGAAGCTGCCGGGGCGCTCGGGGATGGTCACGGCGATGATCGCCTCGCGCTGCTCGCCCAGCTCGGCGCGCTCGGCCACATGGCGCAGGCGGTCGAAGTTGACGTTGGCACCGGAGTCGATGGCCACCAGGGCCTGGCCCTGCAGGCCCTCGCGGGCCACGTAGCGCTTGATGCCGGCCACGGCCAGGGCGCCGGAGGGTTCGGTGATCGAGCGGGTGTCGTCATAGATGTCCTTAATCGCCGCGCACAGTTCGTCGCTGCTGACCGTCACCACCTCGTCGACGAAGTGGCGGCACAGCTCGAAGCAGTGCGCGCCGATCTGCGCCACCGCCACGCCGTCGGCGAAAGTGCCGACCTGCGGCAGGATCACCCGCTCGCCGGCGGCCATGGCGGCCTGCAGGCAGTTGGAGTCTTCCGGCTCGACGCCGATCACCTTGACCTCGGGGCGCAGGTACTTGACGTAGGCGGCGATGCCAGCGATCAGGCCGCCGCCGCCGACCGGGACGAAGATCGCATGCAGCGGGCCGGGGTGCTGGCGAAGGATCTCCATGGCCACGGTGCCCTGCCCGGCGATGACGTCAGGATCGTCGTACGGCGGCACGAAAGTCGCGCCGTCGCGATCGGCCAGTTGCAGGGCATGGGCCAGGGCGTGGGGGAAGCTTTCGCCGTGCAGCACCACATGGCCACCCCGTGAACGCACGCCTTCGACCTTGAGCGAGGGGGTGGTGGTGGGCATGACGATGGTGGTCTTGATGCCCAGGTGCGAGCCGGCCAGGGCCACGCCCTGGGCATGATTGCCGGCCGACGCGGTGATGACGCCGCGCTCGCGCTGGGCGCACGTCAGGCGCGACAGCCGGGTGTAGGCGCCGCGGATCTTGAAGGAGAACGTCGGTTGCAGGTCTTCGCGCTTGAGCAGGACCTGGTTGCCCAGGCTGGCCGACAGGGCCGGCGCCGCTTGCAAGGGGGTTTCGATGGCCAGGTCGTACACCGGGGCCGAAAGAATCCGGCGTACTTGCTCGGACAGCAGTTGCTGGGGCGTTGCCGGGGTACGCAGGGTGGCGCTGAAGCTGGTCATCGATGACTCCTGGTTTTTTGTAGTGCCCAGGAGTCAGAGAGAAGAAACCCGCCTCCAGGGCGGGTTCAGTGCATGTGTGCGCTAGCCCGCCAAACTGATAATGGCGGTAATAATGCTGAGGGCGCGACGCTGCGGGAATAGGTTCATGGGGTGGGAAACTAGCGTGTGGCGTGAGAAGAAGTCAAGGCTTGGTGTTACCTCCCTTGTCTTCCCACGCAGCCCCCTGCTCTGTTGTAGATGAAACACAACCGCAGATACGACGAAAAACTACACAATTGATAGTCATTCGCCATTAACTCGTTCTCGGAAGCACCCGCCCGGGGGTAGAATGCCGCAAAACCGGGAGCCGCGATGAACCAGGACCGCCACATTCCAAGCGAAGAAGATGCCATCACCGATGCCGCCGCGCATTGGTGCATGTGCCTGCACGCCGACGACTGCACGGCGGCCGAGCGCGAGGCATTCGGCCAATGGCTGGCGAGCGACCCGCGGCATGCCGAGGAATACCAGGCAATGCTGGAAATCTGGGACACCGCCGACCTGCTGCCGCGCAGCGCCCAGGTGATCCCGCTAGCCACCCGGCCAGCGGCGCCGACGCGCCACTGGCGGCCGTTCGCCTCCGCCGCAGCCATCGCCCTGCTCGCCCTGCCCCTGGCAGGCTGGGTCGGCTGGGAGCAGGGCTGGCTGCCCAACGGCTACCAGCACTTCGAAGCCACCGACCATCTGCGCCAGGTGCGTCTGAGCGACGGCAGCAGCGTCGAGCTGAACCTCCACAGCGAACTGCGTTTCCTCAACTACAAGGACGAGCGCAAGGTCACCCTGGTCAAGGGCGAGGCGTTCTTCAAGGTTACCCACGACAGCAGTCACCCGTTCATCGTCCACGCCGCCAACGGCCAGACCCGTGTCACCGGGACCCAGTTCAACGTGTGGAAGTACGAGGACCAAGTCAAGGTGACGCTGGTGGAAGGCTCGGTGCTGGTCAGCGCCAGCGGCAACGCCGGCGGCTATCGCCTTGGCCCGGGCATGCAGGCCAGCTACCACAAGGGTGACTTCGAACCCGAGCTGAACCAGAGCGACGACTACGGCAACAGCCTGGCCTGGCGCAGCGGCAAGCTGGTGCTGGACAACCTGAGCCTCGGCCAAGCACTGCCGGTGATCAATCGCTACCTGGACAAGCCGCTCATGCTGGCCGACGACAGCACCGCCAGCATCCGCATCAGCGGCGTCTACAGTACCCGCGAGGTCGCCCGCCTCGTCGACACCCTGCCCAAGGTGCTGCCGGTGTACCTGACCCGCAGCAAGGACGGCAGCACCGTCCTCAACCGCATCGTCCCTGCGCCGACCCGCGGCTGAAACCCCGATCTGGGGCCGCAGGGCGGCCCCCGGTGATATCAGGACAAGTCGCCGATCACAACGTCATCGCCGCCAACCAGCCAAACGCCAGCAACGGCAGGTTGTAGTGGATGAACGTCGGCACCACGGTATCCCAGATGTGGTGGTGCTGCCCGTCCACGTTCAGCCCCGAAGTCGGCCCCAGGGTCGAGTCCGACGCCGGCGAGCCGGCATCGCCCAGCGCGCCTGCGGTACCGACGATGCACACCGTGGCCAGCGGATCGAAGCCCAGTTGCACGCACAGCGGCACGAAGATCGCCGCCAGGATCGGCACGGTGGAGAATGAAGAGCCGATGCCCATGGTCACCAGCAACCCCACCAGCAGCATCAGCAGCGCACCGACACCTTTGCTGTGATCGATCCACTGGGCCGAGGCCTCCACCAGGCTCTTCACTTCACCGGTGGCCTTCATCACTTCGGCAAAGCCGGACGCGGCGATCATGATGAAGCCGATCATCGCCATCATCTTCATGCCTTCGGTGAACAGGCTGTCGGTGTCCTTCCAACGCACGATGCCCGACAACGAGAAGATCAGGAAGCCGACCATCGCGCCGATGATCATCGAGTCCAGCCAAAGCTGGATGATGAACGCGGCACCGATCGCCACCCCAGCCACCAGCAGGGTCACTGGGTTGTACTGCACACTGACTTGCTCGACCTGCTCGATGCGTTCTAGGTCGTAGTCACGTTTCTTGCGGTAGCTGAAGCACACTGCCAGCAACAGGCCGGCGAGCATGCCCGCCGCCGGGATGGCCATGGCGTGGGTCACGTTGACGCCGCTGACATCCACCCCGGCGCGGCTGACATTGGCCAGCAGGATCTCGTTGAGGAAGATGTTGCCGAAGCCCACCGGCAGGAACATGTACGGGGTGATCAGGCCGAAGGTGATCACGCAGGCGATCAGCCGGCGGTCGATGCGCAGGCGCGTCAGCACATACAGCAGCGGCGGCACCAGCAAGGGAATGAAGGCAATGTGGATCGGCAGGATGTTCTGCGACGACACCGCCACCACCAGCATCAGGCCGACCAGCAGCCACTTGACCTTGCCACCGTCGGCATGCCCTTGGCGATCGATCATCGCCAGGGCCCGGTCGGCCAGGGCGTGGGCCAGTCCGGACTTGGCGATGGCCACCGCGAAGGCTCCAAGCAAGGCATAGGACAAGGCCACCGTGGCACCGCCACCCAGGCCACCGTTGAAGGCCTTGAGCGTGCCCTCGATACCCAGTCCACCGACCAGGCCTCCGGCCAGGGCGCCAATGATCAGCGCGATGACCACATGCACGCGGGACAGGCTCAGGATCAGCATGAGCCCGACCGCGGCAATCACTGCATTCATGGTGTGCGAACCTCGTTACGACAGACAAAAAGCGGGCATTCCGGCGACAGACTGCACACGGGCAGTGGCCGGACCAGGGGATGTTGTTATGGAGGGCGCACACTCTGAAGCACAGGCCGGCAGAAGTCAAAAGCGTCTGCGCCGCAACATCGCGTAGGAAATAGACGAAAGTCGCAGGGTTTAATTGAACGTTTGAATAAAGAAAATTCCGAACAGGCCGACACAGTCGGCAGCATCAAACCTATTACAAGGGATTTTCCCCATGCCTTTGCTGCGACAACTCTCCATCCAATGGAAGATCACCCTGCTGGCGGGCCTGTGCCTGGCGGCCATCGTCACCCTGCTCGTCGGCCTTTCGCTGTACCGCATGGATCACAGTTCGGACCTGGTGAAAGCCAGCAGCATGCGCATGCTCTCCGACTCGGCCCAGTCGCGCATCGAGTCCCAGGGCGAGGTCCAGGCCCTGAACATCCGCCGCCAGTTCATGGACGCCTACCAGTACGGCGCCGGCTTTGCCCGCCAGGTACTGTTCCTGCGCGAACAGGCGGAGAAACGCTTCCTCGACGCCTACGACCTGCGCCAGGACATGACCGCCCAGGTGCGTGCCGCGCTGCAGGCCAACCCCGACCTGCTCGGCCTGTCGCTGGTGTTCGAGCCGGGCGCGCTGGATGGCAAGGACAAGCTGTTCACCGGCCAGAGCGAGCTGGGCAGCAACGAGACCGGGCGCTTCGCCCTGTACTGGTCGCAGCCACGGGTCGGCCAGCTGACCTCGATGGCCCTGCCCGAGCACGACATGGCCAACACCGAGATCGGCCCCAGCGGCCAGCCGGCCAACACCTGGTGGGTGTGCCCGCGCAGCACCGGCACGGTATGCGTGGTCGAGCCGTACTTCTATGACATCGACGGCCAGCGCGTGCTGATGACCAGCATCGTGTTCCCGCTCAAGGCGGGCGACAAGGTCATCGCCACCCTGTCCATCGACATCAACCTCAACAGCCTCCAGGCCCTGAGCCAGACCGCCAGCCGCAGTCTCTACGAAGGCCAGACCACGGTCGGCATCCTCAGCCCCGTGGGCCTGCTGGCCGGCTACAGTGCCGATGCCGGCAAGCTGGCCCAGCGCTTCGACCAGGTCGACCGGACCCAGGGCGCGGAACTGGTTCGAAAACTCGCCGACGGCAAGCTGCAGATTCTCCACGACCAGCAGCGCCTGAAGGTGCTGGCCGCCTTCGAGCCGATCCCCGGCGGCAAGCCCTGGGGCGTGCTGCTGGATGTGCCGGAAAGTGCCCTGACCGGCCCGGCCGAGGCCCTCAAGGTTGAACTCGACGCCCTCAACACCAGCGGCACCCTGCTCGAACTGGGCCTGGGCCTGGCCGCCGCCATCGCCGGCCTGCTGCTGGTTTGGCTGATGGCCCGCGGCGTGACCAAACCGATCCTCGGCGTGGCCGCCATGCTCAAGGACATCGCCAGCGGCGAAGGCGACCTGACCCGCCGCCTGCAGTACGACAAGCAGGACGAGCTGGGCGAGCTGGCCGGCTGGTTCAACCGTTTCCTCGACAAGCTGCAGCCGACCATCGCCGAGGTGAAACGTTCGGTGCAGGCCGCCCGCGGCACCGCCGACCAGTCGGCGGCAATCGCCGCCGAGACCAGCGCCGGCATGGAGCAGCAGTACCGCCAGGTCGACCAGGTGGCCACCGCTTCCCACGAGATGAGCGCCACCGCCCAGGACGTCGCCCGCAGCGCGGCCCAGGCTGCCCAGGCCGCGCGCGATGCCGACCAGGCAACCCGCGAAGGGCTGGCGGTGATCGACCGCACCACCACCAGCATCGACACCTTGGCCGCCGACATGAGCGGCGCCATGGCCCAGGTCGAGGGGCTGGCGCGCAACAGCGAGAAGATCGGTTCGGTGCTCGAGGTAATTCGCTCGATCGCCGAGCAGACCAACCTGCTGGCGCTCAACGCCGCCATTGAGGCCGCCCGCGCCGGTGAAGCCGGCCGTGGCTTCGCCGTGGTGGCCGATGAAGTGCGCAACCTGGCCCGTCGCACCCAGGAGTCGGTGGAGGAAACCCGCCAGGTGATCGAGGCCCTGCAGGCTGGCACCCAGGAAGTGGTCGGCGCCATGGACAGCAGCCACCGCCAGGCCCAGGGCGGTGTCGAGCAGGTCGGCCAGGCCGTCACCGCGCTGCAGCGCATCGGCCAGGCAGTGACCGTGATCACCGACATGAACCTGCAGATCGCCAGCGCCGCCGAGGAGCAGAGCGCGGTGGCCGAGGAGATCAACAGCAACGTCGCCACCATCCGTGACGTGACCGAGTCGCTGAGCGGCCAGGCCAACGAATCGGCGCGGGTCAGCCAGTCGCTCAACAGCCTGGCCAACCAGCAGCAGGGGCTGATGGATCAGTTCCGCGTTTGATTCCACCCCGCCGGGGCTGCTACCAGCCCCGATTTCCCAGGCTGGCGCGTTCCCCTGTGGGAGCGGCCTTGCGTCGCGAAAGGGCTGCGAAGCAGCCCCGGCAACCTCGTCGTCTACACTTCTGCCGGAACCCAAGGACCGGCAACCGACGAGGCCCCGATGAAGAAAGTCCCCACCCTGCTGGCCGGCCTGCTGCTGGCCATCGGCCTGGCCAGCACCGACAGCGCCGCATCAGCCGAACAACCCGCCCCCATCCATTTCGGCGCCATCGGCTGGGAAAGCGGCGCCCTGACCACCGAGATCCTGCGCCTGATCGTCGAACGTGGCTACGGCTACTCCACCGACACCCTGCCCGGCAGCACCGTGAGCATGGAAGTGGCCCTGGCACGCAACGACCTGCAAGTGATCGCCGAGGAATGGGCCGGGCGCAGCCCGGCCTGGGTCAAGGCCGAGCAGGCCGGCCAGGTGTTCGCCCTGGGCGACACGGTGAAGAACGCGGAGGAAGGCTGGTGGGTACCGGCCTACGTCATCAAGGGCGACCCGGCCCGCAAACTCAAGCCCTTGGCTCCGGACCTGCGCAGCGTCGACGACCTCAAGCGCTACCCCCAGGTATTCGACGACCCCGAGGCGCCCGGCAAGGGCCGCTTCCTCAATAGCCCCAGCGGCTGGACTTCCGAGACCGTCAACAGCCAGAAGCTCAAGGCCTATGGCCTGGACGGGCTGTACAACAACTTCCGCAGCGGCACCGGCGCGGCCCTCGACGCCGAAATCGCCGCCAAGATCAAGCTCGGCAAGCCTGTGTTGTTCTACTACTGGAGCCCTACTCCACTGATGGGCCGCTACGACCTGGTACGCCTCGAAGAACCCCCGTTCGATGCAACCGCCTGGGCCACCCTCACCGATGCCGCCAACCCCAGCCCCAAAGGCAGCCGTTCGCTGCCGGCCAAGCTCTCGATCGGGGTGTCAAAGGCGTTTCGTGACGCCCACCCGGAACTGGTCGCCGTGTTCGAGAAAGTCGACCTGCCCATCGACACTCTGAACAAGGCCCTCGCCGACATGAGCGAAACCCGACAGAAACCCCGCGACGCGGCGATCGCCTTCCTGCGTGCAAACCCTGCGGTTTGGAAGGCCTGGCTGCCCGCCGAAAACGCCGCCAAGGTCGAGGCCGGCCTGTGAGCGGCGGCTTCCCCGAAGCCCTGCAATTCTCCTTCGCCGGCTGGGTCAACCGCCTGGTCGACTGGCTGGTGCTGCACTATGGCGATCACCTGCGCGGCATCTCCGATCAACTGCTGCAACTGCTGGTGGGTCTGGAAAACCTGCTCCGGCTGCTGCCTTGGTGGCTGCTGTTGCTGCTGGTCGGGCTGCTGGCCTGGCACGCCAGCCGCAGCCTGGCACGGGCAGTGGTGCTGCCGCTGCTGCTGGCGCTGATCGGCATGCTCGGGCTGTGGGACAAGCTGCTACAGACCCTCGCCCTGGTGCTGGTGAGTACCGGCCTGTGTGTGCTGGTTGGCGTGCCGCTGGGCATCCTGCTGGCCACCCGCCCCCTGGCCCGGCGCCTGATCCTGCCGGTGCTCGACGTGATGCAGACGTTGCCGGCCTTCGTCTACCTGATTCCAGTGCTGATGCTGTTCGGCCTGGGCAAGGTGCCTGCGGTGTTCGCCACCCTCATCTACGCCCTGCCGCCGCTGGTGCGCCTGACCGACCTGGGCCTGGCGCAGATCGACCCGTCACTGCTGCAGGCCGCTCACGGCCTGGGCGCCAGCCGCTGGCAGCGCTTGCGACGCATCGCCCTGCCGCTGGCCTTGCCGAGCATCATGGCCGGGCTCAACCAGTCGGTGATGATGGCCTTGTCGATGGTAGTGGTGGCCTCGATGATCGGCGCCCGCGGGCTGGGCGAGGATGTGCTGGCGGGGATCCAGACCCTGAACGTCGGCCAGGGCGTCGAAGCGGGCCTGGCGATCGTCGCCCTGGCGATGGTCATCGACCGCATCAGCCAGGCCTATGGTCGCCCCGGGCGCTGAGGCCCACACTCGCGTATCGTACCCGAGCCCTGCCAGCATCCGGAGCCTGCCACGCGTGTCCCTCAAAGCCCTGCGCACCCTGGTCACCATCGCCCGCCATGGTACCTTCGCCCGCGCCGCCGACCTGCTGAGCCTGACCCCTTCAGCGGTGAGCCTGCACATCAAGACCCTGGAAGACGAGCTGCAGGTCGCCCTGTTCGACCGCAGCCGCCGGCAAGTCGTGCTGACCGAGGCCGGGCAACTGGCGGTAGCGCGCGCAGAAGGCATCCTGGCTGCCTACGACGAGCTGGCCGACACCCTGGCCAGTGGCCCGAGCCTGCGCGGGCGCCTGCGCATCGGCGCGATCCACACGGTGCTTGCCCGGCGCCTGCCCAGAGCGCTGGTGTGGATCAAGGCGCACCATCCCGAGCTGCATGTCAGCGTGGTCTCGGGCATGTCGGCGGAGCTCGCCCGCCGGGTCGAGGATGGCGAACTGGACGCGGCCATCACTACCGAGCCCGTCAGTCCGTACCCGCAAAGCCTGCAGTACACGCCGCTGTTCGAGGACCGCTTCTGGGCCATCGCCAGCCCTGACCTGGCCGGTCAGAGCCTGCCGACACTGCTCGCCAACCAGCCGTTCCTGCGCTTCGACAAGCGCGCCTGGGCCGGTCGGCAGATCGAACAGGAACTGCGCCGCCAGCGCCTGCAGGTCAACGAGCAGATGGAACTGGACAGCCAGGAGGCCCTGGCGCGGATGGCGGCCATGGGCTTGGGTGTGGCGGTCATTCCCATGAGCGACGATGACCTCGAACGATTGCCGGCCGCCACCGTGTTGCCCTTCGGCGAGCCACAGCTGACCCGGCGCATGGTGCTGTTGGAACACGAGAAGAGTCAGCGCCGGCATTTAAGCGCCGTACTCAAGACTGCGCTCGAGGCATGACTCCCAAGGGCTGCGAAGCAGCCACAGATCCATGCAGTTTTCCTCAACAGTCGCTAAAGAAAACAGCGTTTTTTCTGCTCACTCGACTCCGTTAGTCTGTGGCCGTACCCGACCATGGACCCGCGCCCATGCTCCATCTGCTGCTCACCACCCTCGTTCCGATCATCCTGCTCATCGCCCTGGGCACCTGGCTGCGGCTGCGTGGCTTTCTCGCCGAAACCTTCTGGCCCGGTGCCGAGCGCCTGAGCTACTACGTGCTGCTGCCGTCGCTGTTCCTCCACGGCCTGGCCACCGCCAACCTCGACGGCGTGCCGGTGCTGGGCATGGTCGGCGTGCTGATGCTCTCGACGCTGCTCGGCGCCCTGCTGCTGGTGCTCTACCAGGGCGCGGCCAGTCATGACGGCGCCGACTTCACTTCGGTGTTCCAGGGTGGCGTGCGCTTCAACAACTATATTGGCGCAACCCTGGCCGCCGGAATCTACGGCACGGCCGGCATCGCCCTGGCGGCGGTGGCCAACGCCGCCATCGTGCCACTGGTCAACCTGCTCTGCGTGCTGGTCTTCGCCCGCTTCAGCGCACGCCACAGTTCACCCGCCACCGTGCTCAAGGCGATCTTCGCCAATCCGCTGATCATCGGCTGCGCCGCTGGGCTGCTGCTACGGCTGACCGGCCTGGGCCTGCCGGCCGGTCTGGAACCCACGGTCAAGGCCCTGGGCCAGGCGGCGCTGCCACTGGGCCTGTTGTGCGTCGGCGCGGCGCTGGGCGGGGCGCGCCTGGGCCAGCAGGTCAAACCGCTGGTGGCCGCGTCGCTGTTCAAATTCCTGGTCATGCCGCTGACCACCTGGTGCCTGTGCCGGGTGCTCGGGCTGGGCGGCCAGGCCGCGGTGGTAGCCGTGCTGTTCCAGGCGCTGCCCACCGCCTCGTCGTCCTACGTGATGGCGCGGCAAATGGGCGGTAACGCGCCGCTGATGGCCACCATCATCGCCCTGCAGACCGTCGTCGCCGCCGCAACCCTGCCGCTGATGCTGACTTTGACGTTGAGTTGATGCGATACGGCTAGACTGTGGACAGCCCACCTCGCGGAAACTCGATCATGCGCCTATCGTGGATGCTGTTCGGCCTGTCCCTGACCCTGCTTACAGGCCCCCTCCCTGCCGCCGACAGCCAGAAGGCCGCGGTCGCCGAAGACAAGGCACAGGCGCTGGAAGAAAAGGTGGTCGAGGATGCGCCACCGCCGAAAAAGCAGGAAACCCTTACCCCCGGTGAAGTCCAGGCCGTCGACCCAGCCGGCCAGGCGCCGATGGACGACAGCATCACCTGCCTGGCGCGCACCATCTACTGGGAGGCCAAGGGCGCCGACACCAAGGACATGAGCGCGGTGGCCAGCGTGGTGCTCAACCGCCTGGGCCACGAGGGCTTTCCCGACAGCATCTGTGGGGTGGTCAAGCAGGGCGTCGAGAGCAAGAGCTGCCAGTTTTCCTGGTGGTGCGACGGGCGCCCCGACCAGGTGGAAGAAGCGCAACGTTACGCGGTAGCCAAGGAAATCGCTCGCAAGGCCCTCAACCAGCAGTTGCAGGACCCGACCGGCGGCGCGCTTTATTTCCATGACCGCAATGTGAACCCGGAGTGGGCCAAGGCCTACCGCAAGACCGCCGAGACCACACACTTCCTGTTCTACAAGCCGAACCAGGCGCTGGCTCGGTAGACTCAGAACTTGCGATCAATCGAAATCGAAAGGCGGCTGACAGTTCCCGGCCGGTGTCCGCGCCGTTCCTTGTGGGCATGCCCCACACCCCGTATCGCCAAGGTATGCAGCGGCAAGCTGCAGCCTCTGCTCGGCAGCGTCGTCGCGACTGAACGGCGAATGCGCTTTGGCAACGACAGCGCTTGCCTGCTCATCACCATGCGCAGCCTGGATCAAGCCTGCAGATGCCAAAAACGCTGCCAATACGGCCTTTTTCATACAGTGTCCTTTCAGTGAGTCCTGGTTTCATTTACCGCTGGCGAATTCTTTCCCCTGCAGCCCGACAGACTTTATCTGTCAGCCGGGCCATTCAGCTTTAGGAAAAGCCCACTCCGCCGTCCGAAACCCTCTTCAGAACAGTAGGCAATCAGTCGAGTAAGTCACTCACGCTCCATAACTCCTACAGCCTCTTTCTCCCAGCATCCCCCGCTCGACGATGAAATCGATCACCGCTTGCAAGCCCTCGCCCTTCTTCAGGTTGCTGAACGTCCATGGCCGCTCCGGGCGCATGCGCCGGGTATCACGCTCCATCACCTCCAGAGAAGCACCAACATAGGGCGCCAGGTCGGTCTTGTTGATCACCAGGAAATCTGACTTGGTGATGCCCGGCCCGCCCTTGCGCGGGATCTTCTCGCCCTCGGCCACATCGATCACGTAGATGGTAAGGTCGGCCAGCTCCGGGCTGAAGGTGGCGCTGAGGTTGTCGCCGCCACTCTCGACGAAGATCACTTCGAGGTTGCCGAACCTGCGCGCCAGTGCCTCGACGGCGGCCAGGTTCATCGAGGCGTCCTCGCGGATGGCGGTGTGCGGACAGCCACCGGTCTCGACGCCGACAATACGCTCGGGTGCCAGGGCCCCGGCCTCGGTGAGGATGCGCTGGTCCTCCTTGGTGTAGATGTCGTTGGTCACCACGGCGATCTGGTAGTAGTCGCGCATGGCCTTGCACAGACACTCGAGCAGCGCGGTCTTGCCAGAGCCGACCGGGCCGCCGACACCGACACGCAGGGGTTGCTGGTAGTTTTCCATCTAGGCAGTCCTCAGGAACGGAACAAACGGGTGTATTGGGTTTCGTGACGCGATGAAGCGATGGCCAGCAGCGGCAGACCGCCGCCGAGCTGGTCGTCGTCGAGGGCCAGGGCATGATCGAGCACCGCGGGCAGCTCCTCGCCCAGGTCACGCAACAAGGTCTGGGCGGCCTGCTGGCCGAACGGCACCAACTTCACCCCCGCCATCACCGCCCCTTCCAGCCAGGCGAAGCCATGGCCCAGGGCGAGCTGGCGCAGCGGAATCGACCAATGCGCGCCGAGCCAGGCCATGCCGCCCAACTGACTGAGTTCGAGGCTGGCGCGCCAGGCCGGAGCCTGCGCCAGTTGCCAGCCATCGAGCAGGCGTGCCAGGGCGCTGCCGCGCTGGCGCTCTTCAAGGCGCAGTTCGGCAGTCTCGCGGTTGGCCAGCAGGAACAGGCTCCAGTGGGCGAAGGCATCGGCATCGTCTGCCTGGCATGCCCGGTAAAGGCGTGCCAGCAGCGGCCAATCGAGATGGCCGAGGGTGTCGCGCAACTGCTCGCGCTGCCAGGCCGCGAAGCCCTTGGCATCCTTCACCCAGCCGGCTTCCACGGCCCACTCCAGGCCTTGCGAGTAGGTGAAGCCGCCCACGGGCAGGCCGGGGCTGGCCAGCTGCAACAGGCGCAGCAACGCCAGGTCGCTGGTCATCAGCCGGCCAGCACCAGGGCGGCACCGGCCAGCAGGCCGCCGCCAAAGGCTTTCTGCAGGCCGGCATGACGACGCAGCAGGCAGCCGACGCCGAAGCCCACCGCCAGCAGCAGGCCGCTGACCGTGACGAAGCCGGCGCTGAACTGCCAGAACGCGCTGGGGGTGGCTTCCACGCCATGGGCCCAGCCGTGGAACAGGGCGAACACCGGCATGATCAGCGACAGCAGCAACTGGCGGCTCGGCAGCAGCATGGCGGCGGCGGCCACCAGCAGCGAGCCGAGGATCATCTGCTCCATACCAACCACGTCGCCGAACAGATGGCCGCACACCGCGCCACCAAACATCGCCGCCAGGGTCGCCAACGGCAGGGCCAGGTTGCGTCGGGTCAGGGCGGCGAGCACGCCGGTACCGAGCAGCATCAGCAGGTGATCGAGGCCGGTCAGCGGGTGCAGCAGGCCGTCCTGCAACGGGTTGGCGTCGTGGCCGGGGTGGGCGAAGGCCGGCAGGGCCACCATCAGCAGTACCAGGGCGAAAGTCTTTTTCATTGTGGGCTCCAGGGTGAGGTCAGGAATGGGCTGGCAAACGTACGAACGGATGGGCGTGGCCGTGGGAATGTCCGTGTGGCGCGCTCTGGTAGGCGCCGGCCTCGGGCTCGAACGGCGCCTGTTCGGCGACCACCTCCAGCCCCAGGCCGCGCAGCATGTCGTCGAGCACATGGTCGTGCTGGTAACGCAACAGACCCGGCTCGATCTGCAGCGGCACATGGCGGTTGCCCAGGTGGTAGGCGGCGCGGGCCAGCAGGTGCGGGTCGGCGCAGCGCACCGTGGACACCGCCTCCGGCGCGGCCAGTACCTGGATTACCTGAGTGCCTTCGGCGTCGCTCAGCAGTTCGCCGCCACGCAGCAGATGGCCGCGCTCGAGCATCAATCCGGCCTCGCGGCCATCCTCGAGGGTGACGCGCAGACGGCTCTTGATGCGGCTGTCGACATCGAGGGTGACGGTGCCGGTGATGGCGCCGGCTTGGGTGATGCGACGGGTGAGGACAATCATGTTCGCTCCTTCAGAACAGGAAATAACGCTGCGCCAGCGGCAGCTCGTGGGCCGGCTCGCACACCAGCAACTCGCCGTCGGCGCGCACCTGGTAGGTCTGGGCATCGACCTCGATCAGCGGTTGCAGGGTGTTGTGGACCATGTCGGCCTTGCGCACCCGCCGACAGCCATGGGCCACGCCGATCAGGCTCTGCAGCTTCAGCTCATGGGGCAGGCCACGGTCCAGGGCGGCCTGGGGCAGAAAGGTCATGCGCGTGGCATGCCGCGCCGCGCCCAGGGCGCCGAACATAGGCCGGTAGTGCACCGGTTGCGGGGTCGGGATCGAGCCGTTGATATCGCCCATTGGCGCCGTGGCGATCATTCCGCCCTTGAGCACCAGCGCCGGCTTGACCGCGAAGAACGCCGGCGCCCACAACACCAGGTCGGCGAGCTTGCCCACCTCCACCGAACCGACCTCGTGGGCGATGCCATGGGTCAGCGCCGGGTTGAGGGTGTACTTGGCGATGTAGCGCTTGACCCGGAAGTTGTCGCTGTAGGCGCCATCCGGCGCCAGCGGGCCACGGCGCAGCTTCATCTGGTGCGCCACCTGCCAAGTGCGCAGCACCACCTCGCCGACCCGGCCCATGGCCTGGGAGTCGGACGAGGTCATGGCGAAGGCGCCCATGTCGTGGAGGATATCCTCGGCGGCGATGGTCTCGCGGCGGATGCGCGACTCGGCGAAAGCCACGTCCTCGGCGATGCTCGGGTCCAGGTGGTGGCAGACCATGAGCATGTCGAGATGCTCGTCCACCGTGTTCACGGTGTAGGGCAGCGTCGGATTGGTCGAGGACGGCAGCACGTTGGCCTGCCCCGCCGCGCGGATGATGTCCGGCGCGTGGCCGCCACCTGCCCCTTCGGTGTGGAAGGTGTGAATAGTGCGCTCGCCGATGGCGGCCAGGGTGTCCTCAATGCAACCCGACTCGTTGAGCGTGTCGGTGTGGATCGCCACCTGGATGTCCATCTCCTCGGCCACGCCCAGGCAGCAGTCGATGGCGGCGGGCGTCGAGCCCCAGTCCTCGTGCAGCTTGAGGCCCACGGCGCCGGCAGCGATCTGCTCGCGCAGGGCCTCGGGGCGCGAGGCGTTGCCCTTGCCCAGCAGGCCGATGTTGATCGGCAGGCAGTCTGCGGCCTGGAGCATGCGCGCCAGGTACCAGGGGCCGGGGGTGCAGGTGGTGGCGTTGGTGCCGGTGGCCGGCCCGGTGCCGCCGCCGATGAAGGTGGTCACGCCGCTGGTCAACGCCTCGTCCACCTGCTGCGGGCAGATGAAGTGGATATGCGAGTCGATGCCGCCTGCGGTGACGATCTTGCCTTCGGCGGCGATCACCTCGGTGCCCGGCCCTACCGGCACCGTCACGCCGGGCTGCACATCAGGGTTGCCGGCCTTGCCGATGGCGGCGATACGGCCGTGCTTGACGCCGATATCGGCCTTGACGATGCCCCAGTGGTCGATGATCAACGCGTTGGTCAGCACCAGGTCCATGGCCTCGGCCGCCAGCATCTGGCCCTGGCCCATGCCGTCGCGGATCACCTTGCCGCCGCCGAACTTGACCTCTTCGCCATAGATCGTGAAGTCCTTCTCCACCTCCACCCACAGCGCGGTGTCGGCCAGGCGCACGCGGTCGCCGACAGTGGGCCCGAACATGTCGGCGTAGGCCCGACGGGAAATACGGCTCATGCCTTGCCCTCCAGCGCGCCCATCACCTTGCCCTGAAAGCCGTACACCTCGCGCTTGCCGGCATAGGCCACCAGTTGCACGGTGCGGGCCTGTCCCGGCTCGAAGCGCACCGCGGTGCCGGCCGCAATATCCAGGCGAAAGCCACGGGTCGGCTCGCGCTCGAACACCAGGGCGTCGTTGACTTCGTAGAAATGATAGTGCGAGCCCACCTGCACCGGACGGTCGCCATGGTTGGCCACGCTCACGCTGAGGGTCTGGCGGCCAACGTTGAGTTCGATGTCGCCCTCGGCGACCTGGACTTCTCCGGGGATCATGCCGGCCTCCTCAAACGATGGGTTCATGCACGGTCACCAGCTTGGTGCCGTCGGGGAAGGTCGCCTCGACCTGGACGTCGTGCAGCATCTCCGGCACGCCAGCCATCACCTGCTCGCGCACCAGCACCTCGCGGCCCAGGCTCATCAGCTCGGCCACCGTGCGGCCATCGCGGGCGCCTTCGAGCACGGCGGCGCTGATCAGTGCCACCGCTTCCGGGTAATTGAGTTTCAGGCCACGGGCCAGACGCCGCTCGGCCAGCAAGGCGGCGGTGAACAGCAGCAGTTTGTCTTTCTCTCGCGGGGTCAGCTCCATGGCGGCTCTCTTCAGGTGGCCCAGATGCGCGGCGGGCACGGCGCCAGGCCGAGCACGGCCGGGCGCAGCAGGTGCCAGAGGCGCTGCAGGTTGCGTTGCAGGTGTTGGTTGTCGTGGTCGAGCAGGCGGATCACCAGCAGCGGGCCGAGCAGGGTCGCGCCGGCGGGCGTGGCCAGTTCGTCGAGGGCCTGGCGTACCTGCTCAAGCAGCGCCTGGTCGGCCGGCGCGGCGCAGAACGTGGCGACCAGCGGGTGCCCGGCCAGTTTGTCCAGTTGCCCGCCTTCGATACGCAGGCGCTCGTGCAGCCCGGGCTCACCAGGCAATTCGATAAGTAGCCGGCTGTCCAGGGCGCCCTGCTCGAAGCGTTCGTTCATCACCAGGCGGCCCAGGCACAGCGTCTCCCAGGCCAGCAAGCGGGCACCGGGCTCGAGGGTGAAACGGCTGTCCAGGCGGGCTCGGGCGCCGTTGAAGAAAATGCTGTCCTGGGGCAGCCACTCCAGGGTGCTGCCGGTGGCGAGGTGAAAGCGCTGGGCCAGCCGTGCGGTGGGGCCGATGCTGCGGTAGAACTTGCTGGCGCCGGGCATGGTCAGCAAGGCGTGGCTGCCGGCCTCCAGGTGGATGTCCAGTTCCAGCCGGTCACCGGCGACGATCCCCCCGGGCGGGTGCAGCACATAGACATGGCACGGTGCACCCTCCGGATAGAACGGCCGCTGCACCAAAAGAGGTCCGACATGACGGCGCGCACCAAGGCGGGTCACGCCTTCACGCTGGACAAAGCGCAACTGCAGATGGGCGCTCCAGCCCGGGTCTGCCTGCGGTGGGTCGATCTGTTGCGCCAACGACATCCTGGAACCCCTGAAATCCGTGGCCTGGCGGCCGGATTGAGGGTCAAGCGCGGGGGGCTTTCGGGCACGCCGGGCTGACCGCTCGATCAATATTCGCTGAGGGGATATAGCAGGGAACGGGCCAACTGCGCAGATGAACGATGATGAAACTTTCGGACCGCCAGTCACGCCGCGAGGCTGCGGCCCAGAGCGGCTGCGCCCCGGTGCGCAATTCAAGTGCCAGCCTCCGTGGCGAACTGCGCTAAAGTGACCACCCTGCCCTTTTTCGAGCCAAGGACGCCTTGATGCAATTCGCCCCCGCCATTCCGATCCTGCGGATCTTCTCGGTCGACAAAGCCCGGGAGTTCTACCTCGATTTCCTCGGTTTCCAGCTCGACTGGGAACACCGGTTTGCCCCGGACCTGCCGCTGTACATGCAGGTTCACCGCGACGGCCTGATCCTGCACCTGTCCGAGCA
Source organism: Pseudomonas sp. P110(2024) (assembly GCF_057480795.1). Lineage (NCBI taxonomy): Bacteria > Pseudomonadati > Pseudomonadota > Gammaproteobacteria > Pseudomonadales > Pseudomonadaceae > Pseudomonas > Pseudomonas sp. P110(2024). Next base: position 295,089 of record NZ_JBLIYT010000004.1, on the reverse strand, counting down.
CCACGGCGACGCTACGCCGGGCGCGGCGGTGTTCGCCCGGGTCGAGGACCTCAAGGCCCTGGAGGGCGAGCTCATGGCCAAGCGCTATGGCTATGCGCGCCCACAAGCCGAGGCGGTCGACTGGGGCCTGGAAATGCAGGTGGTCGACCCGTTCGGCAACCGACTTCGCTTCTGCCAGCAGATCGACAACGTCTGATGGCTACAGGCAAACGTGCCTTGGCGCGCCTGGAGCGGGAAATGGTCGCCTGCCTGACCGAAGCCTGCGCCACCGCCCAGGGCGAGATCGTCGGCTTCGCCTGGCTCACCCACCAGGTAGACCTCGACGACTTCCCCGCCAGCCTGCGCATCACCTGGGTCTTCACCGACGACACCGACAAGGCCCGGGCCCTGGCCGGCGCGGACAAGGCGCGGATGATCGCACTGACGGCCCAGGCGCTGGCGGATGCTGGAATCGTGCTGGATCATGTGGCCTGGCACGTGCGTTTCGACAGCGAGGAAGCCTGCTGGCGCGATCACGGGGGCGACTGGAACCGGCGCCTGCGTTGACAGGCCCGGCAACGCCTACAGTTGCGTCAGCCAGTAGGCCACGTCCACCTCGTCGATCTGCTCGGGGCGCAGGAACTGCTCGGCATACTGCCGGTACACGCCGGAGCTGAGAAACAGCCGCAGCAACTGCCCGTCGAGATGGTTGTCACGCGCCATGAAGACCAGGATCTTCACCGACTCGGACAAGGTCTTGGGCGCCTTGTACGGCCGATCCGCCGCCGTCAGCGCCTCGAAAATGTCGGCGATCGCCATCACCCGCTCGGGAATGCCCAGCGCGTCCTGGCCGAGCCGGCGTGGATAGCCGCTGCCGTCCATCTTCTCGTGGTGGTTGCCGGCAATCGCCGGCACACGCCGCAGCTGACGCGGAAACGGCAAGGCGCTGAGCATGATGATGGTCTGCACGATGTGCTCGTTGATCTTGAAGCGCTCCTCGTCGTTGAGCGTGCCCCGGCGGATCGACAGGTTGTACAGCTCGCCGTGGTTGCTGGCATGGGCCGGCAGGCGCATATCGAAGCCCCAGCAGTTACGCGGATCGTCCTTGGCCACCGGTGGCTTGCGCGGCCCCCAGGGCACCTGGTGCTCGTCGCGGTCGGCAAGCAGCGGCTCCTCCACCGGCAAGGGCGCGGGTGGCGTGTCGGCGAAGCACGCGGCCTCGTCGCGGGAGATGCCCAGGCGGTTGTCGAAGTGCCGCAGCCAGCGGCGCTGGCCGATAAGGCGCAGGCGCTCGATGTCGGCCTCCTGCATGAACTCGCCGCCAATATTGGCGTTGGCGACGAAGGCGAACTCGTCCTGCAACTCGGCCCGGCTTTGTTCCAGCTGGCGTCGCAGCACCGCCTCGTCGTCGCCATTGGCCACGCTTTGCCAATAGGCGATCTCGCTGTCGCGCCAGAGCACTTCGAAGCGCATCCGCACCTCATGGACGCGGTTGTACAGGGTCTCGAGTTTGGTCGCCTTGTCCACCACGTACTCGGGGCTGGTGATCTTGCCGCAATCGTGCAGCCAGGCGGCCACGCGAAACTCGTAGCGCTCGGCCTCGTTCATGGTGAAGGCGGCATAGGGGCCGCTGTCGGCCTGAACGGCCTGGTCCAGGAGCATCTGCGCCAGCTGCGGCACGCGCTCGCAATGGCCGCCGGTATAGGGGCTCTTGGCGTCGATGGCATCGGCCAGCAGCTTGATCATGGCATCCAGCAGGCGCTGCTGGGACTCGATCAACTGACGCGTCTCGATGGCCATGGCGGCGGCGCCGGACAACTCGTCGACGAAACGCCGGAACGCCTGCCCTGCATGTTCGTCCTCCAGTTGCAGCACCAGGATGCCGAGCAGCGCCTGGCCACGGTCGTTGAGTACCACCGCCAGGCTGCGCCCTTGCAGCGACAGGGCCTGGGTCACGGCGCTGGCCAGATCCTGATGATCCTCTTCGTGGACCGCCAGCTCTCCCGGATAGTCCTGTGCCCGGCAGGCCGCGGCCAGGCGCAGGCGAGCGTTGTCCGCGTCGTACAGGTACACCGCACCGGCACTGGCGCTGGCGGCGGCCACCAGATGGTTGAGCACGCTGTCGAGCATGCGTTCGAGCTGGGTCTCGCGGCTGAGGGTGAGTGTGATCGCCTGGAAGTTGCGGATGGTACCGGACATGCGGCTCAGCACCCGGCTCAGCTCACGCACCTCCGAGACCCGCGAGAGCACCCCCACCTCGCGGCTGAAATCAAAACCGGCCAGGCCCTGCACCTGCTCGGTGAGCCGCCGCAGCGGGCGACCGATACGCCGGCCCAGCAAGCCACCAAGCAGCAACAGCACGGCCGCCAGCGCCGCGGCCCAGAGCAGTTGCTCGAACAGCACCTGGCGCGCTCCGGCTAGCAGCTCATGGGCCGGCACGGCGATCAGCAGCTGCAGGTCCTGCCCGGCCACGGTGGTCAGCGGCACGCGCATGCCGTACCAGGTCTTCCCCTCGACCTGGTACGCCTGTGGACGCGTACCCTGGAGAGCATCGGTGTGGACCCGCGCAAGGCTGGCAATACCCAGCTCATCAATGCGCGACAGACGCACCGCGTCGCCCTCGCGAACGATCACCCGTTGCAGGTCCGGATAAGCCACCACGCTGCCCTGGTCATCGACCACGGCGATCTCGGTGCCGGCGGTCATGCGCAGGTCGCGGCTCTCGCTGGCCAGGTCGGTGATCGAGACGTCCATGCCAATCACCGCCGCGCCATCGACGCTACGCTGGGCCATGGTCAGGCCGATCTCGCGGGTGGTGAAGAACACATAAGGGCGGGTGAGCACAGTGGTGGATTGCGCCGAGGCTTCGACGAACCAAGGCCGTTGGCGCGGATCGTAGTGATAATCCGGTTTGGGCTGTTGCAGCAGCAGGGTCATTGCCTGGTCATAGAAACGCCATTCGCCGTGCAACGCACCGTCTGCGCCAAGGCTGACGGTCTGCACCAGGAACGTCGTATTCGCCGGGGCCGCGAAGCGCTGCAGTAACTGTGGATCACGCAGGCGACGGACCAGCAGGAACTCGCCATTGGGATAACCAAGGTAGGCAGCACTGAGCATGCGATTGGCGCGCAGGGTCTCGACCAGTTGCGGCAGGCGCTCCAGGTGCTGCGCCATTGTGCCCGCAGAGCCATCGAAGGCCAGCAGGCGGATACTGCTCTGCACCGGATCGACCAGGCGCCGGGCGCGCTCGTCGATGGTCCTGCCGACCTGCTGGGCGGCATCACCAGCGGCGGCCACCAGCGTCTGGCGCACACCCAGGTAACCCTGCCAGGCCAGGGCCGAGCCAAGCGCCAGCATGCCCAGCATGATCGCCAGCGCCACCAGCCACTGCAGGGAAATACTCCGGCCACGGTTGTTCATCAATGCCTGCCCCCCGCAGACACCCGCCTTGGCGCATGCTCGATCAACGCGCAGCCCATTCCAGGTACTCCCCGTGTGGTGATTTCCACAGTGTAATCAGCCAATGCGAACATGCCGGCCACAGCGTAGTCGGCAGCGAGACAGTCGCATACTGGCATATCGGCATCAAGCATGCAGTGCCCCCATCGCCCACGCCGTCTTCATGGCATTCGTGGGCTCGCCGGCAAATATCCCGTATACAAAAAAAAGCAATTCTGTTTACACTACGCGGCGCCTACGACAACGGTCATCGCCGTTGCGTATTGCGACAGGCACAAGCCATGCGACATCCGCTACCGCCCACCCTCATCGGGTTCCCTGCTCGAATGCCGTGCGTCCTGAACGCCGCATCCGTCCTGCTACCGTCTGCCCACACGCTGCCAATGCCCTCACCGGCGCTACGCGTGCACGGCACATCGTTCGCCCCAGCTTTCGACGCCCGGCCTCGCCGCGCCTGACAGCTCAGTCGCGCCCGGTGCGAACGCCGGGTGCCTCCCTACACTCAGAAAACACACCCCAACCGGGAGGGGACCCTCATGCCCAAGACACTACTGGTCAAGAACGCCGAACTGCTGGTGACCATGGACGGCGAGCGCCGCGAGATCAAACGCGGCGGGCTCTACATCGAAGACAACGTGATCAAGCAGGTCGGCCCCAGCGATACCCTGCCACAGCACGCCGACGTGATCCTCGACATGACCGGCAAGGTGGTCATCCCTGGCCTGGTCAACACCCACCACCACATGTACCAGAGCCTTACCCGCGTGGTGCCAGCGGCCCAGGACGGCGAGCTGTTCAACTGGCTGACCAACCTCTACCCGATCTGGGCGCGGCTGACCCCGGAGATGATCTCGGTATCGACCCAGACCGCCATGGCCGAGCTGATCCTCTCGGGCTGCACCACCTCCAGCGACCACCTGTACATCTACCCCAACGGTTGCAAGCTCGACGACAGCATCCACGCCGCCGAGCAGATCGGCATGCGCTTTCACGCCGCCCGCGGCAGCATGAGCGTCGGCCGCAGCCAGGGCGGCCTGCCGCCGGATTCGGTGGTGGAGAAGGAAAGCGACATCCTCAAGGAGTCGCAGCGTCTGATCGAGGACTACCACGATGCCCGCCACGGCTCGATGCTGCGTGTGGTGGTGGCGCCCTGCTCGCCGTTCTCGGTCAGCCGCGACCTGATGCGCGAGGCGGCGGTGCTGGCCCGTCAGTATGGCGTGTCGCTACACACCCACCTGGCGGAGAACGTCAACGACATCGCCTACAGCCGCGAGAAGTTCGGCATGACCCCGGCCGAGTACGCCGAGGACCTGGGCTGGGTCGGCCACGACGTGTGGCACGCCCACTGCGTGCAGCTCGACCAGCATGGCATCGAGCTGTTCGCCCGCACCGGCACCGGCGTCGCCCACTGCCCGTGCTCGAACATGCGCCTGGCTTCGGGTATCGCGCCTATCCGCAAGATGCGCGACCACGGCGTGCCGGTGGGCCTGGGGGTCGATGGTTCGGCGTCCAACGACGGCGCCAGCATGATCGGCGAGGTGCGCCAGGCGCTGCTGCTGCAACGGGTCGGTTTCGGGCCAGATGCGATGACCGCCCGCGAGGCGCTGGAGATCGCCACCTTGGGCGGTGCCAAGGTACTCAACCGCAACGATATCGGCGCCCTCGCCCCAGGCATGGTCGCCGACTTCGTGGCCTTCGACCTGGGTCATGTGGCCTATGCCGGCGCCCTGCATGACCCGCTGGCAGCGCTGGTGTTCTGTACCCCGACCCATGTCGACACCAGCGTGATCAACGGGCGCGTGGTGGTGCAGGACGGACGCATCACCACCGTCGACCTGCCGCGGGTACTGGAGCGTCACAACCAGTTGGCGCGACAGTTGGTCATCGGCGAGTAGGCCAGCTATGGAATAGCCATTTCCCTGAGCCGCTGCGCCAGCTCCAGGGCCACCCGCCCGCTGGCCGGCGTCGGCACCAACTCAGTGAATGGGATATCGATCAAGCGGTTCTCGCGCACCGCCCGCAGGCTCGAGAGCACCGGGTCGCGGGTCAGCAACTGACGCTTGCGACTGGCCGGCGACCACAGGGCGTCGGCCAGCAGGATCACATCGGGGTCGCTGCTCAGCAGCGACTCGCGGCTGACTGTCACGCGATACTGGTCAAGCCCACCGAGCACGTTGCGCGCTCCGGCGGCGGCCAGCAACGGCGTGACGAAACCCCGCCCGCCTTCGCTGTCCAGCCCCCGGACCTCACTGTCGAGGTAGAACACCGACAACGGCCTGCCGTTCGCAACAATCGCCCTGGCCCGCGCCAGGTCCGCGTCCATCGCTTCGATCAGCGCCTGGGCCCTTGCCTGCCGGCCCAGCAGCTCGCCGAGGAGGGTCAGGTCACGCCGGACATGGGCGTAGTAATCCAGCGAATGGCCGGCACAGGCCGATTCAAGCAAATAGCTGGAGATCCCGTTGCCGGCCAGCCGAGTTCGCGAGCTGACCCCGTCGCCAAAGGCCGAGGCGAATCCGCCGACCACCAGGTCAGGCCTTTGCGCATACAGCACCTCGCTGGCCGGGTACTCCCGGGCGATCACCGGCACGCCCTGGTAGCGGCCCTGCGTGTAGGCGGCGCCGTTGTCGTCCAGGTAGGCCACGCCGACCATCGATGGCCCGGCGCCGAGGGCGAGCAGCAGGTCGGCCGCGTGCTGGTTGAGGGCGACGATACGCGCAGGCGCCGCAGCGGGCCGTTGCCAGTCCTGCCCACAGTTGCGATAGCTGTCGGCCAGGACCGGTGTGCCACAGCACAAGGCCAACGACAGCAGCCAGGCGCTACGCATCGCCAGCCCCTCCTTTGATCAGCAGTCTTTCGGCGATCCTTGCGCCCTGTAGATGCATTTCCACCAATTCCTCCACCTCCCGATCATCACGTACCCGATACCAGCAGCCGTCCGGGTGCACCGTCAGTACTGGCCCCAGGTTGCAGGGGAACTGGCAACCAGTGCGAGTCAGCAGCACGCCGCCCGGCGTCTCGATCAAGTCATGGTCCAGCAGCCGCCGGCGCAGGCGTTTCCACAACGGCAAGGCACCGCGCCGCACACAGCGCGGGCCGGTGCACAGGAACACTTGGCGAGCATGCTCGGGCACACGCGACCAGTCCGGATCGCTGGCCACCGCGTTGACCTGGTCGCACGGCAGGTGGCGGGTGTGCTCACCGATGCTGGCACAGGCCGCCCGCGCGTCCAGGCCGCGACGGCCCAAGGCCTGGGCCGTGACCCAGACACCGGCCCGACCTTGCGCCAGACGCCCCAGCTCATCGCGCAGCCAGTCAAGGTAGGCGCTGTCCGAGGTGGGTTCCAGGTCCACTACCAGCAAGCGCTCAACACCCTGGTCAAGGGCCTCGCGGATAACCACCCACAGCCCATCGAAGCCCTCCAGGGTATCTACGATATCCCGGCCCGCCTCGCGGCCACGCAGGTCGCGGACCTCGGCGCCAAAGGCTTCGGCCGCAGAGCCAACGCCCAGGCCAGGGCCGACGAACAACACGCGCTGGTAGTCCATGCTCACGCCCCTCAGAAGGTGTAGGTGTACCGCAGTTCGCTGGTGAACGGCCGTCCGAGATTGTCGACGTTGCTCGCCCGGCTGGTGACATAGTCGCGGTCGAACAGGTTCTCCACCAGCAGGCTCAACCGGTGCTGGCGGGCACCGTCCAGGTAGCGGTAGGCATCGACGTCGACCACCGAGTAATGGCCGTACTCGACGCCCTTGGAGCTGACCACATCGCGAATGTAGCGAATGGCCCCTCCGGCACCCCACATGCGGTCCGCCGATTCGTAGCCGAGCCGCGAGCGGGCGAAAAAACTCGGCACGTCGTTGATCGTCGCCCCGGTGCGCGACTCGGTGAGGTTACGGGTCATGTCGGCCTGCAGGCTCCATTGGTCGTCGAGCTGGATACGTGCATCGGCCTCGAAACCCCGCATCTGCACCTGGCCCTGGCCGTTCACCCACTGGCTGCCGTCCAGGGTGATCAGGTCGGTGATCTTGCGCCGGAACACGGTGACACTGGCGCTGAATTCGCGCGCCAGAAGCAGGCCGTGGTAGTCCAGGCCAAGCTCGGCGTTGCGGCTCTTCTCGGGCTTGAGGTCGCGGTTGCCGATCTCGTCGCCGGGCTCGTTGACGAACAGCTGCTCGGCGTTGGGCAGCTTGTAGGCGCTGCCGTACTGGCCACGCAGTTGCCAGTTGTCGTTCAGGTCGTACAGCGAGGTAAGCATGCCGACGGTGGCGCTGTCGCCGCCGCTCATGGCCTCGTGGCGCACGCCAAGGCTCGGGTGCCAGTCCGGCAAGGCCTCGATCCTGGGCCGCAGCTGGGCATACAGCGCATTGGCCTGGGCCTTGTTGTCGTCGATCACCAGCACATCGTCCTGGCCCTTGAACCACTGGTTGTCGGAACCGAACACCAGCACATGGCCGCCGTCGAGTTCGGCCTTGCCCTCGGCCTGCACGCCCCAGTCGGTGAAACCCCAGTAGTCGTCGTGGTTGACCACGTTACGGCTGCCATCGTCACGGTTGTTGATGCGGGTGTAGCGGGTGTCCCAATCGTTGACGTGGCCCTTGATGAAGTAGCTCAGGCGCTCGTTGAGGCGCTGCTCGAAGGTCGCCGTGGCGATCTGCTGCACGCGGTCGTTGGTGGTCTTGTAGTTGTTCACTGGCCGGGCGAAATCAAGGTTGGCGTCGGTGTACTGGTAGAACAGTTCCAGCCGCGCATCGTCGCCGAAGGCCTGGACCGCCTTGCCGCCGAAGGTGGTCACCTCGTAACCGCGTTTCTTGTCGCTGACGTTGCCGCTGTAGTCGCGGTTGCGAAACGGCTGGTAGCCATCAGAGACGTTGTGGCTGACATAGGCCAGCAGGCCCAGGTCGCCGAAGCCGTTACTGAAGATCCGCTCGACGCGGGCGTCCTTGCTGCTGCCGGCGAAGCTGTCCAGGCCCAGGTTGACCTCACCCGAAGCCTCGCGGCTCTGCGGGCTGCGGGTGACGATATTGATCACCCCGGCCACCGCCTGGGTACCGAATAACAGGCTCTGGCCGCCCTTGAGCACCTCGATGCGCTCCACCGCGTTGGCCGGCAGGGTGTCCAGGTACAGGCCGCCGTACAGGCGGTTGTTCAAGCGCACGCCGTCGAGCAGGATCAGGGTGTCGTCGTTACGCCCGCCGAGCAGCGAATAGGTGCCGTAGTCGAACGGGCCGTTCTTCGGCGCGACGTAGAAGCCGGGGATGAACATCTGCATCACCCGGGTGATGTCGGCGCCGGGGCCGGCGCGCTCGATCTGCTCACGGCTGACGATCTCGACCTTGCTGCCGTACTGGGCCATGGCGGCGACGTTGGTCGACTCCACCGAAGGCGCGACGACGATCTGCTGGTCGAGGACCAGGGGCGTGTTTTCGGCCAGTGCCAGGGGACTGGCCAGGCATCCCAGAAGCAGGGTCCGGGCCTTGGGGGATAAACGTCGGGAGTGAATCACAGCAATCATGCTCTTCTCGAAAGTGACTTTCGCAGAAGCACGCAGGAGCACGGATCGCGCACACGCCAATACCGGCCCATGCCCGCCCACCGCAGGAGTTTGCCTACCACATTCCAGGCCGGTCTCCGGGCTCGCAAGACTAGACGCCTTCACCTTCCCATGGCGCATTGGCCACAGTGGTCTGTCGAAGGCATCACTTGCATACCGTTGCGGGGGCAGCACCGGACTCGTACCGGTTTCCCGTTTAACCCCATGCGCGGCGGCATGGGACACCTGAAATCGGTCGGCATCTGAACACCTGGGGCCCAGAGGCGTCAAGCCAGGCAGGCGTATCGTTTCGAATGCTTTTTATCGCCGGAACACTCTAGGCAGATGTGTCAAAAGTTGTAGAATCCGCACGCCTAACCCATTCCCTTCGAGCTTTGCCGATGAAGCTGGCCCGCCACACACGATCGCAAGTCGCCTGGGTGCTGTATTTCAGCATCTTGTTCGGCTCGTTGCTGTGCGCCATGGGCCATGGACAGATGGCAGGCTTGCGCCTGGCCGGCCTGGATGACGCCGCCTGGTGCGCGGCCGACAGCAGCGGCGTGTTCAAGGGCGACCAGGACATCACCGACCCGGTGCTGCCTGCCGGCGGCGACTGCGTGATCGCCAGCCTGTTCAGCGCCACCCTGCTGGCGGTGTTCTTCGGCCTGCTGGCCTTGCTCGCCGGGGAGTCGAGCAAACCCTTACCCAGACAACCCGCGCCGCCCCTGCCCAAGCAGCGCTGGCCCCTGGTCAATCCGCGCGCCTCCCCCGCTTCGCTTCTCGCGTTCTGACATCGCCACGCCCAAGTACTACTGCCTGATCGGCAGCGGGCGTGCGCCCACCGATTTCAGCCAGGAAGCCTTGCATGTTCCGCATGACCACTTTGGCGCTGCTCGTAGGCAGCGCAACCTGCGCCTGGGCGCAGGATGACACCCTGACCCTGCCCGCCAGCAACGTCACGGCCACCGCCGACCAACCCAAAGAAGCCACCACGCTCGATCTTGACCGCCCCATCGAAAGCGGCTCGCGGCTGAACCTCAGCGCCCGCGAAAATCCCGCCTCGGTCAGCGTTGCCGACCGCAAGACCATGGAACGCATCGGCGCGCGCAACTTCCAGGACGCCGCCAACGCCCTGCCCGGGGTCAACGCCTCGGCACCGCCCGGCTGGGGCGGCTACGTGTCTTACCGTGGTTTCAACGGCGCCCAGATCAGCCAGTTGTTCAACGGCATCAACCTGCAGTACGGCGCCACGGCGCGCCCGGTTGGCGCGTGGATCTACGACCGCGTCGAACTGCTCGGCGGCCCCTCGTCGTTCCTCAACGGCAGTGGCGCGGTCGGCGGCAGCCTGAACATGATCACCAAACTGGCCAACCGCGATGAGGACAGCTTCGAAGGCCGCGTCAGCTACGGCCGCTACGACACCCTGGAAACCTCGGTCGGCTTCAACAAGGCGCTCAACAGCGGCGACGGCCCGCGCCACTACGCGCGGCTCGACTACAGCCGCACCAGTACCAATGGCTACATCGACCGCCAGGAGAACGGTGCCGGCAACCTGGCCTTCTCGCTGCTCAGCGACATCAACGAGCAGCTCTCGCACACCCTGGCCATCGAGTACCTGGAAGAGAAGGAAGACAGCCCGTACTGGGGCACGCCGGTGTTGCAGCCGGCGGTCGGCACCCTGCACATCGACAAACACAATCGCTTCAACAACTACAACGTCGAGGACGGCCGCTACGAGCAGCGCACCCGCTGGCTGCGCTCGATCACCGACTACCGCATCGACGACAGCAACCAGCTGCGCAACACCTTCTACCACTACAACGGCCAGCGCGATTATCGCAACCTCGAGGTGTACCGCTACAACGCCAGCAACACCAACATCGCCCGCTCCGGCGGTTACCGCCAGCGCCACGACCAGGAGGTCAACGGCAATCGCACCGAATTGACCCATCAAGGCCAGCTGTTCGGTCTGGCCAGCGACTGGGCGTTCGGCGTGGACTACAGCCGCAACCAGCAGACCGCCTATCCGCTGTCCAAAGGTGCCTTCGACATCATCGACCCGAATGGCTTCCAGCCCGACCACTTCCTCGACATCCCCGGCATGGACGCGCCGCGCGCCAAAGGCCGCAGCACTACCACCGACACCACGGCGGGCTTTGTCGAGAACCGCACCCGCCTGACCGACCAACTGTCGCTGATATCGGCACTGCGCTACGACCATATCGACTTCGACGTGGTCGACCACGTGAGCCGGGCCAAGCTGGACCGGCGTTGGGACGCCTTCACCGGGCGCCTGGGCCTGGTCTACGACCTGACGTCCAATGTCAGCCTGTACACCCAGTACAGCACCTCGGCCGAGCCGCCGGGCGGCTCGCTCACTGGCGCCTCGCTCAGCCAGGTCGGCGACTTCGACTTGAGCACCGGGCGCCAGGTGGAAGTGGGCAGCAAGTTCGACTTCCTCGACGGGCGCGGTTCGGCCACCGCGGCGGCCTACCGCATCGTGCGCAAGAACATCTCGGTGCCCTCCTCGACCGTGCCCAACACCACCGAGCAGGCGGGCCAGCAGACCTCCACCGGCCTCGAGCTGGCGGCCTCGTTCAAGGTCACGCCCAAGCTGCTGGCGGCGGGCAACTTCAGCTGGGTCAACGCCGAGTACGACGAGTTCAACGAGACCATCGGCGGCGTGGTGTACTCGCGCAAGGGCAAGCACCCGGTGAACATCCCCGACCGGGTCGCCAACCTGTGGCTGACCTACGACCTGGCGCCGGGCTGGCAGGTCGGCGCCGACGCCCGCTATGTGTCGTCGGTGTACGCCAACACCGCCAACACCGCCTGGGTGCCGTCGTACACCGTCTATGGGCTGTCCATGACCCACGACCTGGACAAGCACGTGCAGCTCAGCGCGCGGCTGCGCAATCTCACCGACGAGGTCTATGCGCGTTTCATCCACCAGACCAACACCCAGTACTACCTGGGTGAGCCGCGCAGCCTGGAAGTGGCTGTGCAGTGGCGCTACTGATGGGCCTGAAGCGCCAGCTGTACCTGTGGCACCGCTGGCTGGGCAGCGTCGCCTGCCTGTTCATGGCGCTGTGGTTCGTCTCCGGGGTGGTCATGCTGTATGTCGGCTACCCCAAGCTGACCCCGGCCGAGCGCCTGGCCCACCTGCCGGCACTGCCGGCGGGATGCTGCGCCGAACTGCCGACGCAGTGGGCGCAACAGCCGTTGAAGGCGCTGCGTCTGACCAGCCTGGGCGGGCAAGCACACTACCTGCTGGAACTGGCCGACGGTCGCCGCGTCACCCTTGATGCCACCAGCGGCGAGCCCCTGGTTCATGCGGATGCCGCCTGGGCCCTGGCCAATGCGCGGCAGTACGCCGGTGACTCGGCACTGGCCTATCAAGGCACGGTGGACGAGGACATGTGGACCCACTCCCGGGCCCTGGACGCTGACCGGCCCTTGCATCGGGTGCGGGTGGACGATGCCGCCGGCACCTGGCTGTACCTGTCCGGGCGCAGCGGTGAAGTGGTGCGCGACGCCACCGCGCAGGAACGCGCCTGGAACTGGGTCGGTGCCTGGCTGCACTGGCTCTATCCCCTGCGCGGCGGGTTCGGCTTCGACAACGGCTGGCGCACGCTGGTGATCGGCCTGTCCGTGCTCGGTACGCTGATGGCGATCCTGGGCATGGCGGTGGGCATCCTGCGCCTGCGGTTGCGCAAGCGCTATCGCAGCGGCTCGCGCAGCCCCTACCCCGGAGGCTGGCTGCGCTGGCACCACATCGGTGGGCTGTTGTTCGGTGGGGTGCTGGTGTTGTGGGTGTTCAGCGGCTTGATGTCGATGCGCCCCTGGGGCCTGACCGACAGCCGTTCGCAGATCGCCCTGCAACCCGGCCCGCTGCACGCCGCCGACCTCAAGCTGCCGGTTGCCACCGCGTTGGCGCGGTTGCGCGAGGAGGCAGGTTTCAACACCGTCGAGTTGCAGTGGCAGCGCCTGGCCGACGTCAACTACATGGTGGCGCGTAATGCCAACGGCGACAGCCGTATCCTCGAAGACGGCGCGCCGCCGACCCGGGCGTTTGCCCGGCAACGGCTGCTGGCGGCCGCGCAGGCCATGGCCCCAGGCATTGCGGTGCAAGACGACTGGCAGAGCGCTTACGACTTCCACTACTTCGCCCGCGACCCGCAGAGCATGTACGGTTTCCAATCCCGCCCATTGCCCGTGCTGCGCCTGCGCTTCGATGACTCGGCCGCTACCTGGGTCTACCTGGACCCGGCCAGCGGCATGATGGTGGCCAACCATGACCGGGCGCAACGCACCGGGCGCTGGTTGTTCAACCTGCTGCACAGCTGGGACTGGCAACCGCTGCTGGCGCGGCCGCTGCTGCGTGAAGGGCTGATCATCGTCCTGAGCAGCGGTGGGTTGGTGATTGCCCTCAGTGGCGTGGTGCTGGGTTGGCGGCGTTTGCGCAGGACGCTTCGTTAACGTCACTGGGGCCGCAAAGCGGCCCCCTTCGCTCACCTTACAGGCTACCCCCGCTTCTTCTTCACCCCGCCCTGCCGGGCCTTGAACCGCGGATTGGACTTGCAGATCACATAGATCCGGCCACGACGCTTGACCACCTGGCAGTCACGATGACGACGCTTGGCTTGCTTGAGTGAGGACAGTACTTGCATAGGAACCTCCGGCTACGTAATAACATTACAATAACGCGAATCATTTTCATCTGCCAATCACTCCTCAGATCTCATTTCGCTATGGCGTCAGCGCATCGATAAATGCTACGTTATTACATATTATTTGGAGATCCCTTGTGAACCCTCGCGCACCGCTTCTGGCCGGCCTCACCCTGGGCCTGTTCGGCCAACCCCTCTTGGCAGCCCAACCCCTGCTGCTGGAAGAAACCTCGATCACCGACGCCTACCTCGAAGAACGCGCCGACGGCCCGGTGCAAGGCTACCGCGCCACCCGCTCGGCCACCGCCACCCGCACCGACAGCGATATCCGCGACACCCCGCAGAGCATCCAGGTGGTGCCCGCCCAGGTGATCAAGGACCTCAACACCACCCGCATCGACCGCGCCCTGGACTTTGCCGGCGGCGTGTCGCGGCAGAACAACTTCGGTGGCCTGACCTTCCTCAACTACAGTGTGCGCGGCTTCACCACCGGCGAGCTGTACAAGAACGGCTTCGCCATCAACCGCGGCAGCTACAGTTCCCCGGACACCTCCAGCATCGAGCGCATCGAAGTGCTCAAGGGCCCGGCCGCCAGCCTCTATGGCCGCGGCGACCCTGGCGGGCTGGTCAATATCGTCAGCAAGCGCCCCCAGGCCGAAACCTTCAGCACCCTAAGCCTGAGCGCGGGCAGTTGGGACCGCTACCGCACCGCCCTGGATGCCAACTCGCCGCTGGACAGCCAAGGCAATCTGCTGGGTCGGATCAACCTGGCGGTCGAGGACAACGGCAGCTTCCGTGACCATGTCGGCAGCGAGCGTCGTATCGTCAGCCCGTCCCTGAGCTGGCAGTTGTCGCCCGATACGCGGCTGCTGATCGACACCGAGTTCTCCCGCACCGAGTCGGTGTTTGACCGAGGCATTCCGGCAGTCAATGGCGAGATGGGCTCGGTCAAGCGCTCGGCCTTTCTCGGCGAGCCCAACGACGGCAAGATCCGCAACGACAACCAGACCCTCGACGTGGCGCTGGAACATTTTCTCGACGACAGCTGGAAACTGCGCCTGGCCAACCATTACACCCAGGGCACGCTCAAGGGCAACAGCTCCGAGCCCCAGGCCCTGGTCGGCACGACGATCACCCGTTTCTATCGCGAACGTGATTTCGAATGGAACGACAACATCACCCAGGCCGAGCTGCACGGTCAGTTCGAATTAGGGGGCTGGCAACACCAGGCGCTGATCGGGCTGGAATACGAAAACTACCGCAACAGCCAGAAATACCCGCAAAGCGCGACCTCGGCGGGCTATGGCCTGGACATCTACAACCCGGTATACGGCAAGCCGAAGCCGGCCATCGCCCGGCCCAACGACTTCTTCGAGCACACCGAAAGCCATGCCCTCAATCTGCAGGACCAGATCGCCTTCACCGAGCGCCTGCGCGGGCTGGTGGGCGTGCGCCTGGAACGCATCGAACAGATTTCGCAGAACCGCGCCACCGGTGCCAGCGACAGCCAGGAAAAGGACGTCGCCACGCCGCGCGTGGGGCTGCTTTACCAGCTGACCCCACAGGTCGGCGTGTTCGCCAACGCCTCGACGTCGTTCAAGCCCAATACCATTGGCACCCAGGGCCAGGTCTACAAGCCGGAGAAAGGTCTGGGCTATGAGACCGGACTGAAGCTCGACCTGCTCGACAACCGCCTGGGCGCGACCATCGCGCTGTTCCATATCGACAAGGAGAACGTCATCACCACCGACGTGCTCGGCGACAGCGTGGCGGCCGGCAAGGCGCGCAGCCAGGGGCTGGACCTGCAGTTCAGCGGCCAACTGACCGACGCCGTACGGGTGATCGGCGCCTATGCCTACATCGATGCCGAGGTCACCAAGGGCGACGCGGCCCTGCCCAAGGGCAGCGACCTGCTGGGTATTGCCCGCAACAGCGGCAGCGTGATGGGCGTGTACGAGTTCTTGGACGGCGCTCTGCGCGGCTCGGACATCGGCGCGGCGTTCAACTATGTCGGCGAGCGTTCCGGCCAGGCCGGCAGCCACTTCACCCTGGATGCCTACAGCACGGTCGACCTGCTGGCGCACTACAAGGCCAGCGAACAGGTGACCGTGGGCCTGAACCTCAACAACCTGTTCGATCGCAAGTACTACGAACGCTCCTACAACAGCGCGTGGGTACTGCCGGGCGAACCGCGCAATGTCAGTGTGAGCCTGACGCTCAGCCTTTGACCCAGCACATGAAGGAAACTTCATGTTAGCCGTCAGCCCCTTGGCACCGGGGCCGGCGGGCATCGCGGGGCGGCGGGGCAACCGGCCCCGCCTTGAGCCGCCCTGCCCGCCCGCGTAGCATCGCGACCCCATCCGTAGCACCACGACGTCCATGCCCCAGCCCATTCCCCTCAAGGACCACGAAAAGGAAAAGCATCTGGTCAACCGCCGGCTGCTGGCCTGTGCCCTGCTGGTGATGAGCCTGGTGGCAGTGCTGGTGGGCCGGCTCTATGTGCTGCAGGTGCTGCAGCACGACCAGCAGAGCGCGGTATCGGAAAACAACCGCGTGCACGTGCTGCCGATCCCGCCCGAGCGCGGCCTGATCTATGACCGCAACGGCGTGGTGCTGGCCGACAACAAGCCCAGCTTCAACCTGACCATGACCCGCGAACGGGCCGGCGATCCGGCACGGGTGCTCGACAGCCTGGCGCAGATCCTCGGTCTGTCCGAGGACGACCGCCACCAGTTCGACAAGGACCTGCGCCGCGGACGCAAGCCGTTCGAGCCGGTGACCCTGCTGGTGGGCCTGAGCGAAGAGCAGATCGCCCTGATCGCGGTCAACCAGTTCCGCCTGCCGGGGCTGGAGGTCGAGCCGCAGTTCATACGCGAATACCCACTGGCCGAGCACTTCGCCCATTCGGTGGGCTACGTCGGGCGCATCAACGAAAAGGAAGCCAAGACCCTCGACAGTACCGCCTACCGCGGCACCCAGTCGATCGGCAAGACTGGTATCGAACGCTTCTACGAGAACGAACTGCACGGCCAAGTGGGCTACGAGGAAGTCGAGACCAATGCCCAGGGCCGGGTGATGCGCGTACTCAACCACCATGACCCGGTGCCGGGCAAGGACATCGTGCTGAGCCTCGACGCCCACCTGCAGCAGGCCGCCGAAAAGGCCCTGGGCGATCGGCGTGGCGCGGTGGTGGTGCTCGACCCGGCCAACGGCGACGTACTGGCGATGGTCAGCAACCCGGCCTTCGACCCCAACCTGTTCGTCAAGGGCATCAGCTACAGGCAGTACGCCGCCCTGCGCGACTCCATTGACCGGCCGCTGTTCAATCGCGTGCTGCGCGGGCTGTACGCACCCGGCTCGACGGTCAAGCCCGAGGTGGCCATCGCCGGCCTCGACAGCGGCGTGATCAGCCCCGCCAGCCGGGTCTTCGACCCCGGCTACTACGAGCTGCCCAACTACGACCACAAGTACCGCAACTGGAACCGCACGGGCGATGGCTGGGTGGACATGTACACGGCGATCATGCGCTCCAACGACACCTACTTCTACGACCTGGCGCACAAGCTGGGCATCGACCGCCTGCACGACTACATGGCCGAGTTCGGCCTGGGCCAGAAGGTCTCGCTGGACATGTTCGAGGAAGCACCGGGGCTGATGCCGTCACAGGCCTGGAAGCGCGCCACCCGGCGCCAGGCCTGGTTCCCCGGCGAGACGCTGATCCTCGGCATCGGCCAGGGCTACATGCAGGTCACGCCGCTGCAGCTGGCCCAGGCCACCAGCCTGCTGGCGAGCAAGGGGGCGTGGCACCGCCCGCACCTGGCGCTGACCATCGGTGGCCAGGCTCCGGTCGACCCCAACCCGATGCCGGACATCGTGCTGCACGACAAGCACGCCTGGGACCAGGTCAGCCAGGGCATGCAGATGGTCATGCACGACCCGCGCGGCATCGCCCGCGCCGCCGCCGCCGGCGCGCAATACCGCATCGCTGGCAAGAGCGGCACGGCGCAGGTGGTGGCGATCAAGCAGGGTGAACGCTACAACCGCGACAAGACCCTCGAGCGCCACCGCGACAACGCCCTGTTCGTCGGCTTCGCCCCGGCCGAGCACCCGGCGATGGTGGTGGCGGTGATGATCGAGAACGGCGAGGCCGGTGGTCGGGTGGCCGGGCCGGTGGTGCGTGAGGTGATGGATGCGTACCTGCTGGATGAGCAGGGGCATTTGAAGGCGCAGTATGCCGGCGTGCCGCAGGCCAGGAGCATCCCACACTCCTAGACCGACACAGGCGCGGCCCCGGTCTCATGGGGGGCGCGCTTTTGATAGGAGCCGCCTTCAGCACAACGGCCCCAATACGCTGCAGCGGCTGCGTCGGTGATCGCAGGTTAACCCGCGCTACTGGCCCTGAGTGGGATCAAGCAGCGGTTCCAGGCATCAGGTCGTAAGGATGCTTCCATCCCGGCACTTCTTGAATACGCGCCTTCCATGCTTCGACATGACGGAACTCGCTGAGCGCCAACCCCGTGTCCTCGGGCATGTACACGTACCCTGCGAGGGACAGGTCGGCTATGGTCAGGCGCCCGCCGACCATGAACGGCGTCTTGGCCAGGTGTGCATCGACGATCTGGTAGGCCGCCCTGGCCCGCTCGCGCAGGAAGCGGGTGACATCCGACTCGCCCATCTGCTTCAGGCAAAAGATGAACCGCAACGCCGCGTAGTAGCTGGTGAATTTGTGGTTGTCGAAGAGCATCCAACGCCAGATCTCGCGCTTCTCGACGTCGTCGCGCGGGCCGAACTGGCCGGTGCGTTCGGCCAGGTAGTCGAGAATCAAGGCCGACTGGGTGAGTTTCTCCCCGGCATGCTCGAGCACCGGCACCTCCCCCTGCTCGTTGACCGCGTCGCGCCAGTCCTGACCACGGGTCTGGCCGTTGAAGAAATCGACGAACACAGGCGCCCAGTCCTGGCCGGTGAGCTCCAGCATCAGCGCAACCTTGTAGGCGTTGCCGGATTCGGCGAAGCAGTGGAGCGTGTATTCGGTCATGGCATCACATTCCCTTGATTGACGGACGGCAGGACTGCGAGAAGATCATGCGCGAGGGTTGTAGGTCAAATACAACGTGGCTCAGTATTGCAGGCGCAATATCACAAGCGTGCCGGAACTCCCAGCGCGTCACAGCGCTCTTAACATCATGCAGTAACACCCTTGGGCTTCACCTTCGCGGAGGACTCACCATGCGTCATTTACTGCTCATCCCATCGCTGCTGCTCCTGCTCCCCGCCGGTGCCGCCCTGGCCCGTGTCGACGCCGGTGACGTCGCTACCTCGGCCGGGGTGTCCGCCTCGCTGTACTCGACCTTCAAGGACGACAAACGGATCATTCCCGCCCGTGACGAACTGTCGGCCTTTGTCGCCAGCGGCGGCGCCATTCGCGGAGCTTACCTGGAGTCGGCGCTGGCGCAGGTCCGCCAGGCCAATCCCGGATTGCAAGCCAGTGACGAGGAGCTGGCCAGGGCGCTGCTGTCGCAGGATGACGGATTGGCGGATCACTGATCGCAGGAAAACAGGGGCCGCTGCGCGGCCCCTGTGGCTCAGCGCGCCCGGTTGGTCACTCCGAACGGAACATGGACCGAAGGCACCACCGTGCTGGTGCTCTTGAGGTGCCCCGACTGGTCGTCGAAGAAGATGTGCGGCTTGAGCACCTGCAGCACCCGCCGCTTCTCTATGCCCCCGAGAAAGAACGCGTCATTGGCCATCACTCCCCAGCTTTTCAGAGTGTTGAGCGCCCGCTCATGGGATGGCGCATTGCGCGCCGTGACAATCGACACACGTAGGCGGTTTTCATAGCCGGGATGCGCCAGCTTGTGCTGCTCTTCGGCAGCCTGGATACGGGCGATGCGCACGAAGAACTCCTTGAGCGGGCCGGGGTTGTGCGGCTGGGTGACGTTGATCACTTCATGAGCATGAAAACTGTCCAACCCGCCCGACTGCATCACCGCCTCCGATTCGTCTCCAGCCAGCACACCGTCGAAGTCGAAGGCGATGCGCAGGTTGTCATCGCTTTCGTCATCGTCGAACTTCGAGTCCAGCACCTGCCCCGCCGGATAGCCGGCCTTGATCGCGGCGTCGACATGCTGCTTGTCGGCGGACAGGAACAGGGCGATGTTCAGCGCCGGAATGTACTCGTAGGGTGAACGGCCCTGGGTGAAGATCGCCCGGGTCATGTTCAGGCCATAGTGGCCAATGGTCTTCATCACCCGCATGCCGGTGTCCGGATCGTTTTGCGACAGCAGCACCACCTCCACCAGCGGGTCCTCGGGATCGCCGCGCAGGTCATTGAGCGCAAGCAGGCGCTTGATGAAGGGATAGGCGATGCCTTTTCCCAGCGGCACGTCCAAGTGCTGCTCCTGGTACTTGCGGTACTGCGCCTCGCCCTCGCGACGGAACACCGCGTCCGATTCGCTGAGGTCGAACACGGCGCTGGAGGCGACACCGATGACCAGGCGATCATCCAGTTCGAAGGCCATGGGGCTTTCCTTGTCTTGATAAATGTTGAACGCGACGCCGGTCAGCCTTCGCTGCGGCCCTGCAGGCGCGAGGTCCAGTCCTCGACCTGGTGTTGCTCCAGGCGCTTTTCCAGTGTCCTGCGCCAGTTCGGCACCAGCGGCAGCGCCAGGCATTCGCGCAACAGCTCGGGCTCCAGCCGCTTGTCGAACAGCACCGCCGAGAGCCGCGCCACCGACCACTGGGCGTGGGGACGCTCGACCAGATGCAGGGCATCGCCCGCCTCGACCACGCCCTCCTCCAGCACCCGGTAGTACCAGCCAGTGCGCCCGCTCTGCTGCACGCGCAACGCCATCTGCGCCACGTCGAAGCGGTCATTGAGCTTCCAGCACGGCATCCGCCCCTGGGAGATTTCCAGCAATGCCGTGCCGACGCGGATCCGGTCGCCCAGGCAGACATCGGCTTCACGCCAACCGAAGCTGCTGAAGTTCTCGCCAAACGCGCCGGGCCGGGTCAGCAAGGGGTGCTCGCCCAGTTCGGCGGCCCAGTCCGAATAGTGCTCAAGGGGATAATGGTGGATGGCCTTCTCGACGCCACCGTGTACGCGCAGATCGCCCTGTTCGTCGCCGGCGATGCCGAGGAAGGTCACCGCCAACGGGCCTTGACGTGGTTGCTTGTCGATGGCGCTGTGCGAACCCGGGCGGGTAAACGGTCGGGCGCAGCCGGTGAGCAGGCTGTCGAGGCGCGGGCTGGGCGAGGTCATGCGGCGGTCTCGTGGAAAGGTCCGCAAGAGCTTACACCAGAGCGCTGGGTAATACCTCAGGGAGCGGGCAAGCCCGGTCCTGCAAAGCTGTACCGGGCGTTACTTGCCCCGCGCCTTGTTGTAGATGGTCTTGGCGCGGTCGGCCGAGGCTTGGCACTTGGCCATGTCACCTATGTCCCGGGCGTCCTTGGCCTGCTTGAGCAGCTCGTGATAGTCGTGGGCCATGCCGCCGTGCAACGCCTGGCCATCGGTCTTGCTGATGCTCTCCAGATCATTGATCTTGGCATCGCAGTTGGTCGTCGGGCCATCCTCGGCGTGGGCGGCAAAACTCAGTACGCAGGTGATCGCTAACAATGTCATGGATTTCATGGCGTGCTCTCCTGGGAAACCGATGCAGCACAGAGCATAGTTCGCCAGCGCGCGCCCGCCGGGGCTTCAGCCCAACGGTAGTGCAACTTCGCCGACCAGGAAGTCGATGAACACCCGCACCTTCAACGGCATGTGCCAGACCTGCGGATACACCAGCATGAAAGGCCGCGACGTCCCGCCATGCCCGGCCAGTACCTCGACCAGCTCACCACTGTCCAGCGCATCCTGCACGGTGAAACGGTAGGCCTGCATCAGGCCGCCACCGTGGCGCGCCAGGGTCGTGGTGGCGAGGAAATCACCCAGACAGGTGAACGCACCCTGGGTCTGCAACTCGACCAGCTGTCCGTCACGGCGAAAGCTCCAGGGCGGCCGCCTGCCGCTGCTGGGCAACTCGAACTGGATGCACTCGTGCCCAGCCAGGTCCTCCAGGGTCCGTGGCGTACCGGCACGGGCCAGGTAGCCGGGTGTGGCAACCACCACCAGCTCGGCGTCCTCCAGGCGCCGGGCCACCAGGCGCGAATCGGCCGGCGCCCGGCCGCGAATCGCCAGGTCGAAGTGTTCGTCGGCGAAATCGACGTTGCGGTTGCTGACATGCACATCCACCTGCACCCCGGGATAACGCTGGCGAAAACGTGGCAGCAGCGGCAACAGGCGGTGATGGGCATAGGGCGTCGGCGCGCTGATGCGCAAGCGGCCAGCGGGCTCGAGCTGGCCACCGGTGACCTGGCGCTCGGCCTCGACCAGTTGGCCCAGCGCCTGGCGACAATGCTGGTAATAGGCCTGGCCGGCCTCGCTCAGGCGCATCTGCCGGGTGGTGCGCACGAACAGGCGTACGCCCAGACGTTCCTCCAGGCGCGCCACCGAGCGGCTCACCGCCGCTGGCGTGACGCCCGCCAGGGTGGCCGCCTCGGTAAAGCTGCCAGCATCGGCGGCGAGACAGAACAGCTCCAGGCTGCCCAGTTGCAGGTCATCGAAATGGCGGGTCATGGCGGGCTCGATTAATTACATGATGTATTGATTGAAATGCCATACGCCTCATTTTTCAAGCTGTCGTTGCAACTTACAGTGACTCCATACCCGAGCAACACCTCGCACGATCGGAGATCCTCCCATGAGCAACGCAAGAACCGTCATCATCACCGGCGCCTCCAGCGGCCTGGGCTTCGCCCTGGCCCAGACCTACCTCGAGCGTGGCGACAACGTGGTCGGCAATGCCCGCACCCAGGCCCGCCTCGACGAGGCCGCCGCCCGCCTGGGCAACCCGGCCGGCTTCATCGGCGTGGCTGGCGACATCGCCGAGAAAGCCACCGCCGAACGGCTGTTCGCCACCGCCCTGGAGGCCTTCGGCCGGGTCGACATCTTGGTCAACAACGCCGGCATCTTCATTCCCAAGCCGGTGACCGACTACACCGAGGCCGATGTCGACGCGCTGGTCGGCACCAACCTCAAGGGCTTTTTCTACCCCGCCCAGGCCGCAGCCCGGGTCATGAAGGCCCAAGGGCACGGGCATATCGTCGCCATCACCGCCTCGGTGGCCCTGCAGCCGGACACCCGCGTCCCGGCACTTCTACCGGTGCTGGTCAAGGGCGGGCTCAACCAGGCGGTCAAGGGCCTGGCCCTGGAGCTGGCAGCAAGCGGCGTGCAGGTCAACGCGGTGGCCCCTGGCATCATCGACACCCCGCTGCACGGCGGCCACACCGAAGGGCTCGGCGCGCTGTCGCCAAGCGGGCGCACCGGCACGCCCGAGGATGTGGTGGACGCCGTGCTGTACCTGACCGACGCCCGTTTCGTCAGCGGTGTCATCCTGCCCGTCGACGGTGGCAGCACCGCCGGCACCTGGCACTGAACCTGGAGCGACGCACATGCCTTATGTCCATATCCGCGTGACCGATGAAGGGGTCACGGCAGAACACAAGCGTCAGTTGATCGAAGGCACCACCCGCCTGCTGGAGCAGGTACTGAACAAACCGCCAGCAAGCACCTTCGTGGTGATCGAGGAAGTAGCCACTGACAACTGGGGTGTCGGCGGCGAGACGGTGACAGCCTTGCGCGCACGCGAACGCAACCAATGACAGACGCCGTGGGAGCGGGCCAGCATCGCTCCCACAGGCTCAGCCCCGTCTATTGCCGCAACCTTCCCAACGCTTCCAGCACATGCCCCGTCGCCCGTTCCAGCGCCCCCTCGCGACAGGCGATCCCCAACTGACGCCACAACCCCGGCCGCAACGGCCGCCGGGTGATACGCGGCGATGGCGGATGAACCTCGCCTTCCTGCGGCAGCAAGGTGGCGCCGTAGCCGGCGGCCACCAGGCGCTTGATCGCATCGTTGTAGTTCAGCTCGATCCGCGGTTCAGGGTACAACCCTGCTGCCGCGAACCACTCCGAGGTCACCCGCGACAGTTGCGTGGTGCTGTCGTTGAGGATCAGCGCCCGTCCGGCGAGCCAGGCCGGCGTCACCCGTGACGGTGGCTGCCAGTCGGCAGGGATGTAGGCCATGATCGGGTCGCGCCGCCACGGGGTGATCCGCAAGCCCTTGCCCGCCACCTGCGGCAGCGCCACCAGGCCGATGTCCAGGGTGCCCTCACGCAACCGCGCCAGGGATGCCTGCGAAGTGAGCACCTGGACCTGCACGTCGATCCCCGGATGATCAACCCGCAGCGTTTCCAGGGCCTGGGGCAACAGGTGGGCGATGGCGCCGGTCGAGGCGCCCAGCCGCACCCGGCCGGTCAGGCCCTCGACCTGGCGGCGCACCTCGTCCAGGGCCTGGTCGGCGTCGACCAGCAGACGCCGGGCGCGGGTCAGCAAGGTCTCGCCGATTGCGGTGGGCCGCACCTGGCCGCGGGTGCGGGTGAGCAAGGGCGCGCCGATGCGCGCCTCCAGCTCGGCCACGTGCAGGCTGATGGTGGGGGGCGCCAGGTTGAGCTGGCGGGCGGCATCGGCGAAAGAGGCACGTTCGGCGATCACCACCAGGGTGCGCAAGCGGTCGAGGCTGATTTCTCGCATGGGATCTCGGTAACTCACGGGTTTAGCTGGACCCTGTGGGAGCAGCCTTTCGCGACGCAAGACCGCTCCCACAGGGCTGGGCGATCTCCCATGGGACAATGCGCTCAAGTTCAGAATTCCTGAATACGGCGATCATTATATTCAAATTTTATTTCTCCCAGCGAACGACGAGGATACGGCAATCCTTCCCCATCAGCGGACCACCGACATGCACCACCCCCTCGTATTCATCGACGGCGACCAAGGCACCACCGGCCTGCAGATCCACGCCCGCCTGCAAGGCCGCCAGGACCTGCGCCTGCTCACCCTGCCCGAGGCCGAGCGCAAGGACCCGGCACGGCGCAGCGAGGCGATCAACAGCGCCGATATCGCCGTGCTCTGCCTACCCGACGACGCCGCCCGCGAGGCCGTGGCCACCCTGCACAATCCGGCGGTACGTGTGATCGACGCCAGCTCCGCGCACCGCACCGCGCCCGGCTGGGTCTACGGCCTGCCGGAACTGAACGAACAACAGGCCGAGCACATCGCCCGGGCCACCCGGGTGAGCAACCCCGGCTGCTACCCCACCGGCGCCATCGCCCTGCTGCATCCGCTGGTCAAGGCCGGCCTGGTGCCGGCCGACTACCCGCTCAGCATCCACGCCATCTCCGGCTACTCCGGGGGTGGCCGGGCCGCCGTCGAGCGCCATGAGCAGCGCAGCGACGCCTACCTGCCGACCCTCCAGCTGTATGGCCTGGAACTGGCGCACAAGCATGTGCCGGAGATCCAGCAGCACGCCGGGCTCAGCGCGCGCCCGGTATTCGTGCCCGGTTACGGCGACTACCGCCAGGGCATTGTGCTGAGCATCCCGCTGCAACTGCGCCTGTTGCCCGGGGTCGACGCCGATCAGTTGCAGGCCTGCCTCGAGCGGCACTATCAGGGCGCCCGCCATGTGCAAGTGATGCCCCTGCACCAGCACGGCCCGGCGGCGGCGCTGGATCCGCAGGCGCTGAACGACAGCAACGACCTGCGCCTGGCCCTGTACGCCAACCCCGAGCACGGCCAGGTGCTGCTCACCGCGGTGTTCGACAACCTGGGCAAGGGCGCCTCGGGCGCCGCCGTGCAGAACCTCGACCTGATGCTGGCTGGGCTGCGCTAGCCTCACCGGGTAGAATGATCACCCGCCTCGTTCCGGGGCGTGTGTTTCAATCCTGCCGGAGCCCGACCCGCGATGTTCATCCTCCGCCGCCTCGACGGCGTGCCGCCCGAATCCTTCCAGAACCAGATTCGCCAGCTGGTGATCGACCACGTCGGCCAGCTCAGCAGCGTCGCCATCAGCCCGGACAATCCGCTCTACCCGCTGTACCAGTACGGCGTCGGCCTGGAGGTACACCAGTACCTGATGGCGCTCGACGGCACCCGCGGCCTGGCCGTCGAGTTGACCCTGGCCCTGGATGCCGAGGCGCCGGACCAGTTGCTCGGCTTCGCCCTGGTGCTGCCAGCCCAGGACAACCCGCAGGCCTGCGCCCTGGCCTACCTTGCAGTGTCTCCCGACCACCGCCGCCAGGGCATTGCCCGTGGCCTGCTAAGTGCAGCCCGTGAACGCTATGCCTGCGTCGAGCTGAGCACCTTCGCCCAGCAGGTGCCGTGGTTCGAGAACATGGGCCTGCAGGTGGTCGCCAGCACCGGACCGCAGGTGCTGATGAGCAGCACCGGCCAAGCCAGCGGTGCGTTGATCGGGCGGCTGGATATCGCACCGATCTACCAGACCGTGGAGGTCCGGCAGATCCATGCCTACCTGCTCAAGCAACAGGGCAAGGCTGCGATGATGGACGCCGAGCGCCTGCGCGACGAGCGACTGGACACGCTGACGGAGCAGGCACGGGTGTGCGTCAGGGAACGCAAGACCGTGCATTGAGGCCTCTCGCCTTCAGCCCTTGATGGCCTTCTCGATGGCGGCGATGTCGATCCTGCCCATCTGCAGCATCGCCTCGAACGCCCGCTTCGCCACGGCACGATCGGGGCTGGCGACCGCCTGGGTCAGTACCCGCGGACTGATCTGCCAGGACAGGCCCCACCTGTCCTTGCACCAGCCACACACGCTCTCGCTGCC
This sequence comes from Pseudomonas sp. P110(2024), assembly GCF_057480795.1. NCBI lineage: Bacteria > Pseudomonadati > Pseudomonadota > Gammaproteobacteria > Pseudomonadales > Pseudomonadaceae > Pseudomonas > Pseudomonas sp. P110(2024). The sequence continues at coordinate 268,729 of NZ_JBLIYT010000004.1, read as the reverse complement.
ACCGTTGCCAACGATGGCATCCCAGTAGCGGTCGGTCTCCTCCTGGCTGTCGGTCGCCACCTGGAACGAGAACGCCTCGCTGTGGCTGAACGCCTTGCCGCCATTGAGGCCGATGCAGGGGATGCCCATCACGGTGAACTCCACCGTGATCACATCGCCTGCCTTGCCCGAGGGATAGTCGGCGGGCGCCGTGTGCACGGCGGTCACCCGGCTGTCGGGGAATATGCTGGCATAGAAGTTCGCCGCGTCCTCGGCATCGTGGTCATACCACAGGCAAATGGTGTTCTTGGCGGTCATGTCAGACTCCTGGGAACCAGCTCGTTGACCACGAGTCTAGCCCCCTGTCCTGGCATGCCCGCAAACGCGCGATCAGCGGCAGGCGATTGCCTGGGCCAGGTCACGGTCGCTCAGCGAACTGTTCGGGTGCTGTTGGCGGTATGCGCCCAGTGCCTGCTCCAGTCGCGCGCCGCGCAGGCGCCCGTCGCTGGCGATGAACAGCAACGCATCGTCGCGGGCGGCCTGGTAAGTACGCGCCGGATGGCTGGTGGAGCCGCTCACCGCGGCGGTGGCGAGGCTCGAGCCGACGGTGAAGTGATCGGTCGAGTTGCCCTTGCCGTCCATGGCCACGGCCGGGCCGGCAAGCAGCAACATCGCCAGGAGCGCAGGGCCGCGCAGGATCATGAGGCGACCCGTGCGGCTTGCACGGCGTCGCCATGCCGCTGGCTGAAGGCCAGGTAATAGCCGTTGCAATCACGCACGCCGAATTCCCGCGAACCATACTCCGTGTCGTGCAACGGCCAGGCGATATCCGCCAGTTCGCGGACTTGCGCGTAATAGCCGTCAACGTCCTCGACCACCAGGTAGAAGGTTCCGGCGCACCCCGGCGGCAGGCGCCACAGGTCCTGTTCGGTGAACAGCAGGCTGCAATCGCACAACTGCACGGTCAGGGTCGACTGCGTGGTGTCGGTGACCGTGAACTGCAGCACATCGCGGTAATGACGGCGGGTGGCGTCAAGGTCGGTGCAGCGCAAAAGCGGGGCAATGGGCATGCGAAGCCTCCTCGTCGGCAAACGGGTTGCCGCGGATCATCGCCGTAATCCTGGGGAGCGACAAGGGGCTGTATGCCGCGTTTGCGGGCCATCTGTATCTAACCGGCGACGCCGCGCGGGCCTAGGATCAAGGCCTTGGATCAACGAGACCCGTCATGAACGACCTGCCAGCTGCGATCGACTTTCCCGGCCTGACACTGCGCCGCCTGCTGCCGGGCGACCACGCCATGGTCTGCGCCCACCGCGAGGCCATGTTCCTTGAAGCCGGCGGCGACCCGCAGCGGCTCATAAGCATGACCGAGCACTTCGGCCCCTGGCTGCGGCCAAGACTGGCGGACGGTCGCTACTACGGCTTCGTGCTGCTGGACGACGCGCTGCCGGTGGCGGCAATCGGCCTGATGGCGATCGACTGGCCGCCGCATCCGGCCCACCCCTGCCAGGACCAGCGCGGCTATGTGCTCAATGTCTATGTCGAGCCGTCCCATCGCCGCCAGGGCCTGGCTTCGAAACTGATGCGTCTGGCCGAGTCGGAGTTCACCCGGCGCGGCCTGGCCTTCGCGGTGCTGCACGCCACCGAGGCTGGGCAACCGGTATATGCCGGCCTGGGTTGGGCGCCGACCGCGGAAATGGCCAAGACACTCGGCTGAGCGTTCAAGTCAGCCGCGCAAGCGCCGATAGCCCTCATGCATCCATCCGGATGCACGCTTGTGCAGTTACTCAAGGAAGACTTATGCCGCGTCACAACCTCCCTGCGCTGCTGGTGCTGTCAGTGCTCCTTTCGCTCACCGGCTGCAAGGGCCTGCCCCGCTCGACCAGCGAAGACGCCCCGCCGCTGGGCCCGATCCTGCCGGACAGCGAGGCGCGCAATGCCTGGATCGCCCAGGCCCTCGCCCTGGACCCGCTGGCCAGCCAGAACCGCCAGCCACCACCGCGTCAGAGCAACGCGCAAGTCGTCGCCAAGCTGCGCCAGCAGCGCGATCTTCAGTTGCCGGACGCCTACTGGGCGCAATGGCAACACAACCTCGACGCCTTCGATGCCGACGCCGCGCGCCACAAGGAAGCGCAGCGTGCCCACTACATCACCACCTTCACCGATCAGCTCAAGCGCGCCGACGACCTGACCCTGCAACGCCTGGCAAATGCGCCCGACGCCCTGGATGCGGCCACCCGCGAGGCCTGGAAGGTCCGCCTGATCGACCGCTACAGCCGCTACATCATCGACAGCGAAGTGAACCGCGACATCATCGACGCCCACCTGCGGCGCATGGCGCTGATGGATCGGCAATTCGGTGTCTGCGCCCTGGACAGTGACTGCTGGGACCGCGCACCCAAGCCGTGACATTTGACGCCGGGCGCCGCAACGGTCAAGGTCGGTGAATCCCACCGAACCGGAGCCCGACATGCATTTCGACCTGATCCAGTCCCTGAGCCTGGCCGGCAAGCACGATGTGCCCAATGACGATCGTATCGGCAGTGCCGACCGCCACGCCTGGGTCATCGACGGCGCCACCGACCTCGGCGCCCCCGGCCTGCTGGGTGAGCGCGGAGGCGCCGCCTGGCTCTCGGCCACGGCCCAGCGCGCCTTCGCCAATGCCTCGGGGCCACTGCGCGAGGTCTGCGAGACGGTCTTCGACACAATCGCCCAGGCCTACCGGCAGGATCGCCGACGCGAGCCCGTGGCCACCTGGGAACTGCCGCGCGCCGCCTTTGCCGCGGTGGCCATCGAGGGCGAGGAACTGGTCTGCGCGCACTTGGCCGACTGCGTGGTGCTGCATCGCGGCGCGCAAGGTATCCGCTTCCTCACCCCAGAGCCGGACCGCGAGGCCGAGCAAGCCGAGGCCGCCGCCCTCGGTCCTGGTACCGGTGCCCATGGCGTACGTACCCCGGCCGTGCTGGCCGATCGCCGCGCCTCCCGCGAGCGCCCCCGGGCCGTGCTCGGCGTCGATGCCGACCTGTCCCGCGAGGGCACCCTCTATAGCCATGCGCCGGTGGCCGTGGGGGATGATGTCCTGCTGATGAGCGATGGCTTCGCGGCGTTGTTCGACACCTATCGGGCCTATGAGCCGGCAGGTTTCTTCAAGCGCCTGCAAAGCCACGGCCTGGATGACCTGGCACGGACACTGCGGGGTATCGAGCAGGACGATGCCGCGTGCCTGCGCTACCCGCGGTTCAAGATGAGCGACGATGCCTCGGCGATCTGGTTGCGGGTTGGCTGAGCCCCCCTCAGCTCGCAACGCCAGGGCAGGCCTGCGTTTAAAGATGCTAAGCCAGCCGCTTGCGCAGGAAATGGCGGGTATGCCCAGGCGGAAAGTCGGCCAGCTCGCCAAACACCTCGAACCCCAGCTTGCGATAGAAGTCCGGCGCCTGGAAGCTGAAGGTATCCAGCCAGATTCCGCAGCAGCCCTTCTCCCTCGCCAGCGCCTCGGCCTGGGCCATCAGCTCGCGCCCGGTGCCCTGCCCGCGCATCCGCTCGGGCACCACCAGCAGCTCGACGAATAACCAGCGCCCGCCAAGCCTGGCATACAGCCCGCCGACGATTTCATCGCTGGCGGGATCGCGCAGCGTCCAGGCGACGGTAGCCGCTTCGGGGGAGCCGATCACAGTGTCGTTGAAAGCGCGCAAAGGCTTGAGAATCGCATCGTGATGCAGGCTGGTGGCCTGGTCGGTGAAATCGATCGTGAGCGTCATGACAGGTCGTCCGGTTGACCACGTAGGAAGGAGGCGCAAAGCGCGCCGGATTAAATTTACTTCACGCTGCGCCCTTTAGATACAAGGCATTCGACAGCCGCTGAGCCATGCGGCGATCTGCCGACCCCGATCCGTCCTGGCTCGTCCCTCTCCCACTCCTCTGCAGATTCATCCGTGAGCAGCCCGATGTGACCTTCGCGAGCTTTTCGTTGGGGATGGCTACGCCGAGCTCACGGCGGCGGCCGAGAAGGAAGTACATACGGCACCAATACTGTATATTGATACAGCACTTGAGCATCCAAACGGATGGTCAGGCCAGTACCGCTTGGCGGGCTATCCTTTCAGTTCGAGCGGGAGGGATGGGAAATGTGCGGTAGGCTGAGCCAGTACCGCGGTATCCATGACTTCGTGGAGGCCCTGAGCATGCCGGCGGCCTGGCGTAACAACGTCGGGGACCAGGACCTGGGGCGGTACAATGTCGCGCCGACCACGCAGGTCGCCGTGCTCCGGGTAGATGACGCAGGCCCGAGGGCAGACCTGGTGAAATGGGGATGGCGGCCGCATTGGGCGACCGACCGTGCCGCGCCGATTAACGCCCGCGTCGAGAAGGTGGCTCACGGCCCCTTCTTCCGGGCGATCTGGCCACACCGGGCTATCACCCCCGTGGATGGCTGGTATGAGTGGGCGGATGAAGGCGGTCAGAAGAAGCAGCCCTATTACATCCGCCGGCGAGATGGGCGCCCTGCCCTGTGCGCCTCGATAGGTCAGTTCGCCGGCAATGAGCACGACGGGTTCGTGATGATCACTGCAGACGCCCAGGGCGGCCTGGTCGATGTGCACGACCGCCGACCGGTTGTGCTGTCGCCTGCTCTGGCGGTCGAGTGGATCGCAGCAGGCATGCCCAGCGAGCACGCGGAACAATTGGTGCTGAACCTGGGTGAACCGGCAGAGACGTTCGAGTGGTACCGCGTTGGAACAGCCGTGGGCAACGTGCGAAACCAGGGAGCAACGCTGATAGAGCCGGCTCAGTGACGAATCAGAGGCTGATGCCCAAGCGCGTAGAGCTGGTAATCAGAACAGCCTTGAATGAGGGCTGCGCAATTAGCCGCAAGCGCTCAACCTCTTCTGCCGGAGCTCCCGAATCATGCGCACTGTGATACGCGCGCATGTCTTCAAGTGCCACATTCATTGGCGGTTCACCCGCCAAAACCCGAACGATCATGCTCAACAGTCGCGCCCTGGCAGCTCTCGGACGAGCCCGGGAGATTGCAAGCGCTCGAAAGCGAAACGGTAGGCGGGTGTCCGCTGAATCACCGTTCATCTTTCAGCCTGCCGGCAGGTCCCCTCACATGAAAGGCAGCAGCATGCCTGGTTTCATCAACCAGGCGGTCGAAGCGACCTCAATTCGGGCCAGCCCACAGTACAACTGCAGGCACACCTATGCCACGATGTGCCTCATGTCAGGAATGAACCCGGCATTCCTCGCCGGACAGCTTGGACACTCCGTCCAGGTCCTACTCACCACCTACGCGAAGTGGCTGAATTCAGCGAACGATTGGTCCGAGCTGGTCAAGCTTGAGGCAGCGGTAATTGGTACAGAATTGGTACAGGATTAAATTTCGTTCACGTTGCGCCCTTTAGATATAAGGCATTCGACAGCCGCTGAGCCATACTCCAGAATGCAACGGTTTTTTGGGGGAAAACCCTTGCACAGCCAACGACATACCAACATTTAGTGAGCCTCAACGTGAAAACTTCCCTGTCCATCCTCAGCCTGCTGCTGTTGCTCACAGGAACCGCGACCCTACCGTCGACCGCTGCTGCACAACCCCCGGCCCAGGTCCAGCGCGACCCCAGCAAGCTGCACCTGGCCTCCGGCAGCGCCCTGTTGATCGACCTCAACACCAACAAGGAGCTGTACGCCAGCCACGCCGATCGCGTGCGGCCCATCGCCTCGGTCACCAAGCTGATGACCGCGATGGTCGTGCTCGACGCCAAGCTGCCCATGGACGAAATGCTCAGCATGACCATCGCCAATAACCCGGAGATGAAGGGCGTGTACTCGCGGGTGCGCCTTGGCAGCGAGCTGAACCGTCGCGAGACGTTGCTGATTACCCTGATGTCGTCGGAAAACCGCGCGGCCAACACCCTGGCCAACCACTACCCCGGCGGCTATGGCGCGTTTATCAAGGCGATGAACGCCAAGGCCCGCAGCCTGGGCATGAGCCACACCCGCTACGTCGAGCCGACCGGCCTGTCGACCCTGAACGTGTCCACCGCCCAGGACCTGGCCAAGCTGCTGATGGCCTCGCGCAAGTACCCGATGCTCAGCGAGCTGTCGACCACCCGCGAGAAGACCGTGGCGTTCCGTAAGCCTAACTACACCCTGGGCTTCCGTAACACCGACCATCTGGTGAACAAGAGCAACTGGGACATCGCCCTGACCAAGACCGGCTTCACCAACGAAGCGGGGCATTGCCTGGTGCTGCTGACGAAGATGGACAACCGTCCGGTGGCCATGGTGATTCTCGACGCCTACGGCAAGTACACCCACTTCGCCGACGCCAGCCGCATGCGTCAGTGGCTGGAGACCGGCGCGGCCAAGCCGGCGCCGGCAGTGGCCATGCAGTACAAAAGCGAGCGACAGAACCGCGCCCGCGTGGCGGTGGACTGAAGACCTGACCAGGGGCTGCAAGGCAGCCCCTGTAGCGTTGACCCTCGCCTCAGGCGCTGGTGTCGACCGAGCCGCCGGCGCTGGTGCCCCCGGCTTGGCGCAGCGCTTCGAGCAGTTGCGCGGTAGCCGCCATGATCAGTCCGGTGAGGGTGGCGATACTGGCCTGCTTGGCCGTGACAGCTGCCATTTTGGACGGGTCGCGCCTGGCTTGTTCCATCAACTGGGCCAATTGTTTCTGCTCTTCGGCCAACTGCTTCTGCAGGCGCTTGATCTGTTCGCGCTGCTCCTTGATGGCCGGATCTTCATTACTTTCCAGGCTGCTTTCGATCTCTGCGGCCTTGGTCTCGTTCTTGAATGTGTCGCCCTTGAACACCAGGCCGCCCCGCTCGTCGACCGAGGGTGTGCCGGGCGAGGCGTTCGAGTTGGCCGATGCGCCCGAAGACGTGGCGCCAGCAACGCTGGGGATGTTGAGATTGGCTGCGGTTATTCCAACCATTTCTTACCTTCCTTGAGGTGAATTCTTACATGACAGTTATCGGCCAGGCCTCCTCGTTCTTAAATCATCAATCAGTGAAAACAGGCCTGACCTGCGGCGCTCACCTCTCGAAGTAAATTTGCCCACCACTCGTTCGTCCACCTGATACCCAGGCCCTGCCCCGCCGGCAGACCGACCCGATCAGCCCCGCAACGAGATGGCAATGACCAAGACCCGTTCCCGCAAAGCCCTGTACATCGGCCTGCCCCTGGCCCTGGTGGCCGCCCTGGGCGCAGCCGCCGGCTACTACTTCTGGAAGCAGGACAGCGGCTATCCCCGTGCGATCGTGCAGCAAGCCAACGACCTGCACGAACATATGCTTTCCTTCGACAGCCATGTCACCGTGCCGCTGGGCTACGGCAGCGACGGCTACGAGGCAGACAAGGACGGTCGTGGCCAGTTCGACCTGGCCAAAGCGGCCAAGGGTCGGCTGTCGGGCGCGGCACTGACCATCTTCGGCTGGCCCGAGCTGTGGAACGGCCCGAACGCGCCGCACCGCCCAACCCCGGGCTTCGTCGACGAGGCCCGCAACCAGCAGGAAGTGCGCTACAAGATCATCAGCGGAATCGTGCGCGACTTCCCCAATCAGGTCGGCATCGCCTACACCCCCGACGACTTCCGCCGCCTGAACGGCGAAGGCAAGTTCGCCATCTTCATCAGCATGCTCAACGCCTACCCGCTAGGCAGCGACCTGTCTCAGCTCGACCTGTGGAGCAAGCGCGGCATGCGCATGTTCGGCTTCAGCTACACCGGCAACAACGCCTGGGCCGACTCGTCGCGCCCGCTACCGTTCTTCAACGACACCCCCGACGCCCTCGGCGGCTTGTCACCCCTGGGCGAACAGGCGGTCAAGCGGCTCAACGACCTGGGCGTGATCATCGACGTCTCGCAGATGTCCACCCTTGCCCTGGAAGATGTGGCCCGCCTGAGCCGCGCGCCGTTCGTCGCCTCGCATTCGGCGCCGCGGGCGCTGGTGGACATCCCGCGCAACCTCTCCGACAAGGAGATGCAGCTGATCAAGGACAGCGGCGGCGTGCTGCAAGTCGTGGCCTTCACCACCTACCTCAAGCCGCTGAGCAAGCCGACCTTGGAAAAACTCGAGGCCCTGCGCGCACGCTTCGACCTGCAACCGCTGCAAGGCCTGACCAACGCGCTGATGCCGGGCGATCCGATCATCGCCATCTGGCCCGAGGCGCGCTTCGGCGAATATGCCAGCAGCCTCTACGCCATCGTCGACGAGGAGCCCCGCGCCGGCCTCAAGGAATACGTCGACGCCATCGACTACGCCGTGAAGAAGATGGGCATCGACCATGTCGGCATCAGCTCCGACTTCAACGATGGCGGCGGCGTCACAGGCTTCATGAATGTCAGTGAGATCCGCAACGTAACCGCCGAGCTGCTGACCCGTGGCTACTCCGAAACCGATATCGCCAAGCTCTGGGCGGGCAACTTCCTGCGTGTGTGGGGGCAGGTGCAAAAAGCCGCCAACCCGGTGGCCCTGCTTGACAAAAACCGGGAAGCCCGCCATGACTGACCGGCGCGCCTTCCTCAAGCAGGCCGCCGCCCTGGCGGCCAGCCTGCCCTTGCTGCCCAGCGCCCTGGCCGCCGATCCGACGTCACCGACACTGCAAGGCCCGGACAAATGGCGCCAACTGCGCCAACTGTTCCCCCTGGCGCCCGATGTCGCGCACTTCGCCAACTTCCTGATCACCGCCCACCCACGCCCGGTGCAGGAGGCGATCAACCGTCATCGCGCCACCCTGGACCGCAACCCGGCCCTGTGCATGGACTGGGAAAGCCAGTACGAATGGCAGCGCGAGGATGAGGTCCGTGAATGGGCAGGCCGCTACCTGGAGGTGCGCCCGCGCCAGATCGCCCTGACCGGCAGCACCACCGAGGGCCTCGGCATGATCTACGGCGGCCTGCACGTGGCGCCGCACCAGGAGATCCTCACCACCGAGCACGAGCACTACTCGACCCACAACTGCCTGGCGTTTCGCCAGCGCCAGCACGGTACCCAGGTGCGCAAGCTGCGCCTGTTCGACAAGCCCGGCGAGGTTTCCACCGACCGCGTACTGAGCCTGATCGACCGCAGCATCCGCCCCGAGACTCGGGTGCTGGGCATGACCTGGGTACATTCGGGCAGCGGCGTCAAGCTGCCAGTGGGCGCCATCGGCGAGCTGGTACGCCAGCACAACCGCAACCGCGACGAGGCCGAGCGCATCCTCTACGTGGTCGATGGCGTGCATGGTTTTGGCGTGGAAAACGTGCGCTTTGCCGACTTCAACTGCGACTGGTTCATCGCCGGCACCCACAAGTGGATGTTCGGCCCGCGGGGCACGGGAATCATCTGCGCAGCCTCGGAGCAGATGCAGCACCTGACGCCGACCTTCGCCACCTTCTCGCGCAACGAAGACTTCGGCACCATCATGACGCCGGGCGGCTATCACGCCTTCGAGCACCGCTGGGCGCTAGGCGAGGCCTTCAAGCTGCACCTGGCGCTTGGCAAGGCCGATATCCAGGCGCGCATCCACCAGCTCAACGACTACCTCAAGGCGCGCCTGGCCGAGCACCGCGCCATCGAGCTGGTGACGCCTACCAGCCGCGAGTTCTCCGCCGGCTTCACCTTTTTCCGTATCAAGGACCGCGACCCCGACGCCGTGGCGGCTTATCTCAACGCCAACAAGGTCATGGTCGATGCCGTGGACCGCGATGTCGGGCCGGTAATCCGCTTTGCGCCGAGCCTGCTCAATGACGAGCAGCAGGTCGACCGGGCCATGGCGCTTTTACGCACGCAGGTTGGTTGAGGCACCACTTGTCGCAATGGGGCCGCTCTGCGGCCCTTTCGCCGGCAAGCCGGCTCCGCCAGACGCATGCATTTTCGCCTGAGGGCGGCTGTCCTACGCTCCCCGTTGCAGCAGACTTGCCCGCGAACACCGGCAACGCCGATGCCCAGTGCCTGGCCTAGCGCAACAACGCCTGAATCTGCTCGTGCAAGGTATCAAGGTCGAACGGTTTGGCCAGGATCGGTGCCTGGCGCGCGATCGGGCTGCCCGACTCGGCGATCTCCGCGGGGTAGCCACTGATGAAGATCACCTTCAGGTCCGGGCGCAGCTTCACCGCAGGCTCGGCGATCTCGACCCCGGAAATCCCGCCAGGCAAGCGGAAGTCGGTGACCATCAGGTCCAGGTGCGGCTTGCTCGCCAGGATCGCGAACGCCTCCTCCCCGTCCTCGGCCACCAGCACGTGGTAGCCCTCGCCGGCCAGGTAATCGCGCAGGATCATGCGGATAGCCGGCTCATCCTCGACCACCAGTACTACATCTTGTGCATCTTCACTCATGACAACGCCTTCAAATTCAACAGGTTGGCCATCAGACCCCAGCGCTACGCAGAGGTTGCGCGGGCGGGGTCACATTGTTGCGACTGTGCCGACAGCGGCAGATGCACGGTGAAGGTCGAGCCGACACCGGCCTGACTGTCGACCTGGATCCGCCCGCCATGGGCCAGGACGATCTGCTCGGAGATGTACAGGCCCAGGCCCAGACCGCCCGTGGCCTGCTGCGCGGCGACGCGCTCGAACTGCTGGAAGATCCGCTGCAGGTGCTGGGCATCGATGCCGATGCCATGGTCCTGCACCTGCACACAGGCCATGTCGGCTTCTTCGAACACCCGCACCTGTACCGGTTTGCGATCGCCATAGCGCAAGGCATTGGACAACAGGTTGGCCACCACTTGTTCAATCCGAAACTCGTCCCACTCGCCCTGCAGGGCGTCACAGCGCTGCAGTTCGAGAGGGGTGTCCACCGCGCCAGCCTGGGCGGCGAAGTTCTCCACCTGCCCCCGTACAAGCTGACCGAGGTCGAAGGTCCGGGGGCGGATCGACAGCTTGCCGGTACGGATCCGCGAGACATCGAGCATGTCCTCGACCAGGCGGATCAGGCTGTTGATCTGGCGCTCGTCGCGCTCGACCATAGCCTTGAGCTTGTCCTCGCTGAACGCCGCCAAGTTGCCACGGGACAAGTGCAGGCGGCGCAGCTGGGTTTCCAGGATCAAGCCGTTGAGCGGCGTGCGCACCTCGTGGGAGACGATCGACATGAAGTCATCACGCATGCGCACCGCGCGCTCAAGCTCGCCACGCGCCAGCTGCAGCTGGGCCAGCAGCAGCTCCTGCTCCTGGCGGCTCTGCTCCAGGGCCTGCAACTGGCGATCCAGGGCCTTGCGCTGGCGGAACAGGTCGACGAACACCGATACCTTGCTCTTCACCGCCAGGGGTTCCAGCGGTTTGTGCAGGAAGTCCACGGCGCCGCTCTCGTAACCCTTGAAGGCATAGTTCATCTCGCGCCCGGCGGCGCTGACGAAGACGATGGGGATGTTGCGGGTCTTTTCCGTGCCGCGCATCAGTTCGGCCAGCTCGAAGCCATTCATGCCCGGCATCTGCACATCGAGAATGGCGAGGGCGAATTCGTGTTCGAGCAGCAGCGACAAGGCCTGCTCGGCGGACTGCGCCTGGTGCACCTCGCGGTCCTCGCCCTGGATCAGGGCGTCGAGGGCCAGCAGGTTCTCCGGCAGGTCGTCGACGATCAGCAGTTTCGCGGTAATGTGGCTTAGCATGCGCTGGGTTCCAGGGTAGCGAGCAGCTGCCCGATACCGCCAAGGGAAAGGATATGGTCGGGGTCGTGCAGGGCCAGTGCGGCTTCCGGCATCAACGCGACCTGTGCGTCGCGGGGGTCCTGGACAACTGTCCGGCCTCCGCTTTGTCTGATGTGCAACAGTCCGCGGGCGCCGTCTTCGTTGGCCCCGGTCAACAGCACGCCAAGCAGGCCCGTGCCATAGGCATCGGCGGCCGACTCGAAAAGAAAATCGATCGCCGGACGCGAAAAATGCACTGGCGCTTCCTGGCTGAGCGAGAAACTGAAGTCGCGCTCGACCGACAAGTGATAGCCCGGTCCCGCCACGTAGATCTGGCCCGGTTCGATCCGCGCCTTGTCGAGGGCTTCGTGCACCGGCCGCTGCAGACGCCGCTGCAGCACCTCGGCGAGCTGGCTGTGGCGGTCGTCCGGCAGGTGCAAGACGCACAGCACCGGAATGGCGAAATCCGCCGGCAACGCGCCAAGCACGCTGAACAGCGCCGTGACGCCGCCCGCCGAGGCGCCGATGACGATTGCGCGCACGCCGTTCATGTCTTGCGGTAAATCCGCTCGGGCCGCACCAGCGGCTCGAAGCCTTCACTGTAGGCCGAGAAGTCCACCGACTCCTTGCTCCCCAGCACCAGGAAGCCGCGGTGGCACAGCGACTCGTGGAACAGGCCCAGGGCACGGTCCTGCAGGCCCTTGTTGAAGTAGATCAGCACGTTGCGGCACGACACCAGCTGGGTCTCGGAGAACACGCTATCGGTGGCCAGGCTGTGGTCGGCGAAGGTCACGTTGTCACGCAGGCTGGAGTCCATGATGGCGTTGCCATAGGCGGCGGTGTAGTACTCGGAGAAATCCCGTCGACCACCGGCCTTGCGGTAGTTCTCCTCATACTCGCTCATGACCTGCATCGAGTAGATGCCCTGCTTGGCGCGCTCCAGCGAGTGCGGATTGATGTCGGTGGCGTAAAGGATGGTGCGTTCCAGCAGGCCCTCCTCACGCAGCAGGATAGCCATTGAGTACACTTCCTCGCCGGTACTGCAGCCGGCGATCCAGATCTTCAGCGACGGCCAGGTGCGCAGCAATGGCACCACTTCGTTGCGCAGGGCGAGGAAATGACCAGGGTCTCGGAACATCTCGCTGACCGGGATCGTCAGGTATTGCAGCAGCTCGAGGAACATGCCCGGGTCGTGCAGTACCCGCTCCTGCAGCGCCGACACCGTGCGGCAGTCGAACTGGCGCACGGCGTGGAGAATCCGGCGCTTGATCGAGGCGCCGGAGTAATCGCGAAAATCATAGCTGTACTTGAGGTAGATCGCCTCGATCAGCAGCCGGATCTCGATATCGGTGTTGCGTTCACTGGTCAAGATTTCAGATTCGCTCCAATTGCGGCAGCCAAACCCGGATCAGCGAGAACAGGCGGTTCAGGTCGATCGGTTTGGCCAGGTAGTCGTTGGCCCCGGCCTGCAGGCAGCGCTGCTGGTCGTCCTTCATCGCCTTGGCGGTCACGGCGATGATCGGCAGCTTGCGCCAGCGTGGCTGTTGGCGGATCAGGCGGGTGGCCTCGTAACCGTCCATCTCCGGCATCATCACGTCCATCAGCACCAGGTCGATGTCGTCGTTGGCCTCCAGGCACTCGATGGCCTCGCGCCCATTACGGCCGATCTCGACGATGGCGCCCTTGTGCTCCAGGGCGCTGGTCAGGGCAAAGATGTTGCGCACGTCGTCGTCCACCAGCAGGATCTTGCGCCCCTCGAACACCTTGTCGCGACTGCGCGCGGTCTTGAGCATGCGCTGGCGTTCGTTGGACAGCTGCGACTCGACCTTGTGCAGGAACAGCGTCACCTCATCGAGCAGGCGCTCGGGCGAACGGGCGCCCTTGATGATGATCGAGCGCGAGTACTTGAGCAGGTCGGCCTCCTCCTCGCGGGTGAGGTTGCGCCCGGTATAGACGATCACCGGCGGGAAGCTGCGGATATCCTCGGCGGTCATGCGCTTGAGCAGCTCATTGCCGAGCATGTCAGGCAGCTTGAGGTCGATGATCATGCAGTCGTAGATGTTCTCGCGCAGCAATGCGAGGGCGTCCTGGGCCATGGCCACCGCGGTGATCTGGATATCGTCGTCGCCGATCAGGCGGGCAATGCTCTCGCGCTGCAGGTCATCGTCCTCCACCAGCAGGATGTGCTTGAGCTTCTGCGTGAGCTTGGCCTCCAGGCGACCGAACACCGCCTTGAGCTCCTCACGGCTGGTGGGCTTGACCGCGTAGCCCACCGCGCCCATGTGCATGGCCGCCTCGACGCGGTCCTCGACCGAGATGATATGCACCGGGATATGCCGGGTAGCGGCCTGTTCCTTCAGGCGCTGCAGCACGGTGAGCCCGGAATGGTCGGGCAGGCGCATGTCCAGCAGGATGGCGTCGGGCAGGTACTGCGCGGCCAGCTCGAAGCCTTCATCGGCGGCATGGGCGACCAGGCAGCTATAGCCCAGTTCGTGGGCCAGGTCGAAAAGGATGCGGGCAAAGTTCGGCTCGTCCTCGATCACCAGGATGCAGCGGTTGTCGAACGGCGCCTGGGCGCGGTCGTCGGCGAAGGTCGGGGCCGGACGCTCGGTGTGCACCGGCGCCGGTACCGGCGGTGCAGGCGGCAGTTCATCGACCGCCGGACGCAGGCTGTGCACCTCGACCTGCTGCGCCGACGGTTCGAAGTGCTCGGGCAGGATCAGGCTGAACACGCTGCCCTGCCCCGGGCTGCTGTCGACGTTGATCTGCCCGCCCAAAAGGTGCGCCAGGTCGCGGGAGATCGACAGGCCCAGCCCGGTGCCGCCGTAACGACGGTTGCTGGTGCCGTCGACCTGGTGGAAGGCGCCGAAGATCGCCTTCTGCTGGTCGGCGGCGATGCCAATACCGGTATCGCGCACCGCGAAGACGATGCCCAGGCCGGCCTGGTGGCTGATGTCCAGGCTGACCTGGCCGCGCTCGGTGAACTTGATGGCGTTGGACAGCAGGTTCTTCAGAATCTGCTCCAGGCGCTGGCGATCGGTGAACAAGGTCGCCGGCAAAGGTTGCTCGAGCTTCACCTCGAAGCCCAGGCCCTTGTCCTGGGCCAACGGCTGGAACATGCCCCGCAGGCCTTCGACCAGGCGTTCCAGCGGGGTGCTCTCTGCGCGCACCTCCATCTTGCCGGCCTCGACCTTGGCGATATCGAGGATATCGTTAATCAGGTTCAGCAGGTCGTTGCCGGCCGAATAGATCGACTCGGCAAACTTGACCTGCTCCCCGCTGAGATTGCCCTCGGCGTTCTCGGCCAGCAGCTTGGCCAGGATCAGCGAGCTGTTGAGCGGCGTGCGCAGCTCATGGGACATGTTGGCGAGGAACTCAGACTTGTACTTGCTCGAACGCTGCAGGTCGTCGGCACGGGCCTGCAGTTCGACCTGGGCCTGGTTGAGCTCACTGTTCTTGCGGTCCAGGGCCTCGGTGCGCTCGGCCAATTTCTCGTTGGTCTGCTCCAGTTCCGCCTGCTGGGTTTCCAGGTGCGCCTGGGACTCCTTGAGCACCCGCGACTGCTCCTCGAGCTCTTCGTTGGCGGTCTTGAGCTCCTCCTGCTGCACCTGCAGTTCCTCGTTGAGCTGCTGGGTCTCGGCCAGCACCTCTTGCAGGCGCTGGCGGTAGCGCGCGCTCTCGATGGAGATACCCAGGTTCTCGGTGATCCGCTCCAGCAGCTCCACGTCTCGGTCCTGCAGCGCGCGCAGGAAGCCCAGTTCCAATACACCATTGACCCGCCCATCGTCGTGGGACGGCACCAGCACGCCGCTGCGTGGCAGGCCCTGGCCCAGGCCCGAGCTCAAACGGTAGTAGTCCTCGGGCAACGCGTCCAGGCGCATCATGCGCCCTTGAACCACCGCCTCGCCCAACAAGCCGGCATGATCGCCCAGGCGCGGCTCGCTACCCTGCTGTTCGGCGTCCAGGCCATAGGTGGCGACGCGCACCAACTGGCCATGTTCGTCGCGTACGTACAGTGCGCCGACCACGCTGCCCAGATAGCCGGCGAAGAAGCGCAGGATATTGTCGCCGAGCATGGGCAACGTCAGTTGCCCCAGTACCTGCTCGGCCAGCTGGGTCTGTCCGGCGCGCAGCCAGGCCTGGTGTTCCAGGCGCTCGGCGGCGCGTTGCTGGGCCTCCAGGTTCGCCACGTAGTTGGACGACAATGCCAGCAGGTCGCGCCGCCCCAGGTAGGCGAGCAAGGCGCTGAGCGTGACGATGAACAATATGAAGGCCGAGATCGCCGTGACCGTAACCGTGCTCACCGTCTCGTTGCGCGTCGTGCGCAATTGCTGCTCGGAGTTGATGAAGGCGTCGAATTCACTGCGGATCGCGTCAGTCAGGCGCTTGCCCCGCCCACGACCGATCGACGACGTTACGTCGCCCTGGTTGCGGCGCTGACTGATCATTTCGTTGCCGAAGGTGTTCCACTCGCGCTGCAAGGCCGCGATGCGGTCGATACGGTCGACTTGCTGGGGGTTGTCCGCCACCATCACCTTCAACGTGTCCAGGCTACCCAGGATACGTGGCTTGGCCACCTCGTAGGGGTCCAGAAAGCGCTCCTCGCCGGTCAGCAGGAAGCCGCGCATGCCGGTCTCCATGTCGATCGACAGCTTGATCGCCTCGTTGGCATTGCCGATCACCCGGTCGGTGTGCTCGACCCACTGCATGGCCGAGAGCAGGTAGTTGATCACCGCGACAAACGCCACGGCACCGAGTAGCCCCACGCCCAGGGGCAGGCCGACGTTGCGGCTCAGCAGTTTGCGAAAGCTGCGTTGGTCCATCGAGGCTGCTTGAATCATCTGAAAGTGCCCGAGTGAAAAAAATCCATTGAACAGTCCGACGGCTACGTCTTGTAAATACTGCCTGTGCCAGACTGGCCGGAGAATACCGCGAGTCTAACCAGCTTTGGTGGATCTGGCAGGGCATTTAGCCAGTATTTGAAGCCTGTCTGCAGCAATCGTTCCATCTATTTGCTCATGCCGTTAAGCTTGGGAACTTCTGCCATCGCCTTGCGCACAGAGTAGAGACAATCCATCGAAACAGGATCCGCACCATGCACCTTCTGGTAGTCGAAGACGACGACATCGTACGTATGCTGATAGTCGAAGTGCTCGACGAACTGGGCTACACCGCCATCGAGGCCGACAGCGCCGGCGCGGCCCTTAAGATCATCGAGGATCCCGACCAGCCCCTGGCCCTGTTGATGACCGACGTCGGCCTGCCCGACCTGCGCGGCGAGGAACTGGCCGCCAAGGTGCGCGAGGTCCGGCCCCTGCTGCCGGTGCTGTTCGCCAGCGGCTATGCCGAGAGCTTTACTGTGCCCGAGGGCATGCACCTGATTGGCAAGCCGTTCAGCATCGATCAGCTACGCGATAAAGTGCTGGAGATTCTCGGCGCGCCATAGCGGATCGCCGTCGGCAAAAGGCCGCTCCTCGGCGTCCAGCAAAGGCACAGGCTGAAATATTTTGAACGTCTTGTGCTTTTAAGCTTCCAACGTTCGAGGTATGCCTCTGCCCCCGGAAAGCCACCATGAAGATGCCCTGCCGCGCCCCCTGCGTCTTGCTGGAACTGGACTTCGTCCGCGATACCCTGTTCGGACCGATGGCCCAGCGCGCCGAATGCCAGGTTCAGTTGGCGGCCATCAATCTGCAAGGCCGCGCAGCTTTGCGCCTGCATATCCAACCGCCTTTGCCGGTGAAGATGGAAAAGGCCCACAGTGTCGCCTTCGCCTGGGAGGGGCGTAGCTACCGCGGATTGGTCCGCGACTCCGTCAAATGCGGCGATGGCGGAATCAACCTGCTACTTGAGCTGCAATAAACCTTACGCTAAGCGATAGCCTTACGCACACTTGACTGAACGTCACGCTGTGCTTTCACACGAGCGACCAATCCCAACAAATCATGGCAGGAATTGAGACTGGCCACAGGCACGCCGGTCACGGTCAGGCAGCTGTCCAGGCTCTCGCCCTGTCCCAGGCGAATGGTAAGGTGTTCGCCGTCCGGGCAGCTCACCTCGCAGCGGTCAGGCAGGCAGGCCTGTTCGATCATCTGCCGCATCTCAAGCATTGAAACGCCAATCAACGACATGGTACGACCCTCTCTGTACTGGATGGCCTGTTGGGTGTGGTACGCCCTCGACTAGCGTGTCGCCAATTGATATTGCCCATGCCTGGGTACAGGTCCATTCGCCCAGGCAATGACTTCGTCGAAGTACCTCTAGCACCTTAGTGGAAGAAAGCACCGGCAGGTCGACGTTCGATCGTCAACATCAATTTCGCGACGGGTGGTCGCCACCTACAGCTGCGCCAGCTCCTCACGGCAGAACTCCACGAACAATTGCGCCGGTTTGGTCAGCTGCACCCGCTTGAGGTGCGCCGCCGCCAAGCCCGACAGGGCCACGGGCTCGGTGATGTCGAGGGTCACCAGGCGCTGCCCGTCATAGGTAAACTCGGAGTGCGGCCGGGTCACCAGCAACGAGAAGCCGAAGCCCTGCCCCACCATGCCCCGGACCATTTCGATGGACGGCGAACTGAAGACAATGTTCGGCGTCAGTCCCAGCTCATTGAACAGACTGACGAAGTAGGTGCGGCTTGGTGCCACATCGAGCAGGATCATCGGCTCCGGGCACAGGTCGCGCAGCGATACCTGGGTTTGCCCTGCAAAACGGTGCTTTTCCGGCAGCAGCACATAGGGTTTCTGCGCCGGCATCAGCGGCTCGGTTTCGATGGTGCCGTCCAGATCATGGTCGTAGAGGAACGCCAGATCGAAAGTGCCCGCCGTCAAGCCCTGGATCAGGTCCTGCTGTTCGCCGTCGCGCAGGCGGATATCCACCCCCGGATAACGCTGGCGGAAACCGGCGATCAGCCGCGGCAGGTACAAAGGCGCCACGGTCTCGAAACAGCCGATGTCGATCTGCCCGGCCACCGTGTCGTTGTCGGCCAAGGCGTTCTGCTCGAACTCATGGGCCATTTGCAGCAGGGCCCGGGTCTTGGCGTAGAAGCGCTTGCCGCTGGGCGTCAGCGACACGCCCTGGGCGTGATGGCGGATAAACAGCTGCACGCCGAAGCTCTCTTCCAGGCTCTTGATCGCAGTGGAAATCGACGGCTGGGCGATATACAGCTGGCGCGAGGCCTCGGCGACGCTGCCGGCCTCCACCGTGGTGACGAAGTATCTGAGTTGGCGCAAGGTATAGGAAGCCACGTTGACCTCTCGCGGGATCTTTTCTGCCAGCTTACCTCGGCTTGACGCCTACGCGCCGATCGCCCAGCCAAGGATTTACCTTGAGGTTGAGTATAATTTTCCGTTGCGCCGCCAAACCGACCCCAGTCGTCAGACGGTCTGCAACGGAATCTCCCCGGCACCGCCCTTGCCGTCGCGCCGCTCGCTCATCCAGTCATTGACCTTCTGCCCGAACTCGGCGGGCGCCTTGCGCCCGAAACGCCGCGCCAGGTCGAGGATGGTCTGCTGGGCCAGCGCCTCCTCCATGCGCTTCTGCGCCCCCAGCATCACCGCATGGATCGCGCAGGTGCCTTCGGTGGCCCAGGTCGGCGCGGTGCCTTCGAACACCGCGCAACGCTCGCGGATCTCCCGGCAATCGAAGAGTTTCTTCGGCCCGTCGATAGCCGTGACGATATCCAGCACGGTGATCTCGTCGGAGGGTCGCGCCAGACGGAAGCCACCGCGCACGCCTTCGGTCGCCGCCACCAGTCCGGCACGAGCCAGCTTGGTAAAAACCTTGGCCAGGTATTCCTGGGGTACGCCCTGCAACTCAGCCAGGTCGCGCACGCTGGACTCGCGACTATCGCCGCGCTCGTCCACCAAAAATAGCAGGCAGTGGATGCCGTATTCGACGCCGGCGCTGTAAAGGGACATATCAATCTCCGACCAAATCTGTCGCAAATAGTACGCTCTTCATTGATGACAGGCAAAGCCGGTCGTCGCCGCGCAAGTACATCAACACCCCCACATAAGCCAATAAACACGCTAGCTACAGCCGATACATCAACGCTTGCGAAAACACGCCCCGGAAAAAAACACTTGCCGAATAAAACTACGACCAATAAAGTCGTAGTTATGCGGCAGGCAGTGAACGCCTCATCGAAGCCCTTTTTCCTACCCTTGCGGAGCACCTACATGACCTCTCGTATCCTGATCATCGGTGCCGGCTTTGCCGGTGTCTGGAGCGCCCTGAGCGCCGCCCGCCTGCTTGACCAGGCCCAGCGCGACGACGTGCGCATCAGCGTGCTCGCCCCACAGCCGCAACTGCGCATCCGTCCACGCTTCTACGAAGCCGCTGTCCACGGCATGCAGGCACCGCTGGAGGCACTGTTCGACGTGGTGGGCGTGGAATTCATCCATGGCACCGCCGACAGCATCGACAGTGCTGCCCGCCAGGTCGGCTATCGCGATGCCGATGGCCTGCCGCAGCAGCTCGCCTACGACCGTCTGATTCTCGCCGCCGGCAGCCAGGTGGCCCGCCCCGCCGTGCCGGGTCTGGCCGAGCACAGCTTTGATGTCGACCAGATGGAATCGGCCATGCGCCTGGAACAGCACCTGCACGGCCTGGCCAGCCTCCCCGCCTCGCCGGCACGCAACACCGTGGTGGTCTGCGGCGGCGGCTTCACTGGCATCGAGACCGCCACCGAGATGCCGTCGCGCCTGCGCGCCATCCTCGGTGAAAGCAATGCCCGCGTGGTGCTGATCGACCGTGGCGCCAGCGTCGGTGCCGCCCTCGGCGCCGGAATCACCCCGGCCATTGTCGCCGCCAGCGAACAGGCGGGTGTCGAATGGCTGACCGGCACCTCGGTGATGGCGGTGGATGCTGGCGGCGTGACCCTGGACAACGGCGAGTACATCGCCAGCAAGACCGTGATCTGGACGGCCGGCGTCAAGGCCAGCCCGCTGACCGCGCAGGTGGCCGGCGAGCGTGACGGTTTCGGTCGCCTGCGGGTCGACGACCACCTCAAGGTGATTGGCCAGACGCACATCTACGCCACCGGCGACATGGCCTGGGCCGCGGTGGACGAACTGGGCAACCACGCCCTGATGACCTGCCAGCACGCCATCCCCATGGGCCGCCACAGCGGCAACAACGCCATGGCCGACCTGCTGGGCGTGGCGCCGGTGGCGTACCGCCAGCCCAAGTACGTCACCTGCCTGGATCTTGGCGACTGGGGCGCCGCGTACAGCGAAGGCTGGACCCGCGAACTAAAGCTGCAGGGCCAGGAAGGCAAGGACCTAAAGCGCCAGATCAACTCGGTATGGATCTACCCACCAGCCGCTGACCGCGCCCAGGCCCTGGCGGCGGCCGACCCGCTGATTCCGATCGTCGCATGAACGAAAATAATAGGCCCGTCCCGGAAGTGACGGGCCTGTTTGCATGCGTCATTACATTGAACGACTGGTCAATAATAGTGGCGTTATGTCATCATTCAGAAAAAACAACATGAACCGTGAGGATATAACCCCTTTCGCAGTGCATCGAGAGCCTTTCCAGCCGAGCCCGGTCAGTCCGCGCTCTTGACGCCTGCCAGCCACCGTCAAGGAGCGTCGCATGCAGTTACGGAACATGAAGATCGGTATTCGGGCAGCAGGAATGTTCACCCTGCTCGGGGTCCTGGTCCTGGCCCTGGGCCTGATCGCCCTCTACGAAACCCGGCGGATGGACAGCGCCACCGACGAAATCCGTCTCACCTGGATGCCCTCCGTACTCGCCTTGGGCGAGGTCAGCAGCAACCTCGGCCGGGCCCGCGCCCTGACCCTGCGCAGTGTCCTGGAGGACAGCAGCAGCGCCCGCCACGCCACCCTGGACAAGATCGTCCAGATCAACCAGCAGCTCGAGAGCGACCTCAAGGCTTACGAGCGCACCATCAACGCTGCGGATGACCGCGCCCTGTTCGACACCTTCATGGGCCTGAGCGAACGCTATCACGCATTGCAGCAAGCCATCCGCGCCGCCGCCGGCAATGACCGACTGGACGAGGCCCGACGCCTGGTCAACGGCCCGCTGGCCGAGTACGCCGACAGCATGATGAAAGCCCTGGCCGCGCTGGTCGACTACAACACCAAGGGCGCCGAGCAAGCCTCGCTGCGCAGCAGCGCGGCCTCCGACGAAGCCTTCAGCCTGATCATCGCCGCCATTGCCGTGATTTCCCTGTCGCTGATCGGCATCGCCACCCTGCTCACCCGCAGTATCGTCGTGCCCCTGGCCGACGCCGTTGCCGTGGCCGAGCGGGTCGCCACCGGCGACCTGACCCGCGAGATCGTCGTGCTCGGCCGCGACGAGCCGGCCTTGCTGCTGGGCGCCCTGAGCCGCATGCAGCATAGCCTGCGCGACACCCTGCGCAGGATTGCCGCGTCTTCCGATCAGTTGGCCTCGGCCTCCGAAGAGCTGCACACCGTCACCGAAGACACCAGCCGCGGCCTGCACCAGCAGAGCGCCGAGATCGACCAGGCCGCCACCGCGGTCAACCAGATGACCGCCGCCGTCGAAGAAGTAGCGAGCAACGCCGTGAGCACCGCCGACGCCTCCCAGGGCGCAGATCGCACCACTCGTGATGGTCGCGACCAGGTCAACCAGGCGCTGGCCTCGATCCAGCACTTGGTCGATGACGTGACCGGTACCTCCGGGGAGATCGAGCAACTGGCCAGCCACGCCAACCAGATCAGCCAGGTGCTGGATGTAATCGGCGCCATCGCCGGGCAGACCAACCTGCTGGCACTCAACGCTGCCATCGAGGCTGCACGCGCCGGTGAGGCCGGCCGCGGCTTCGCCGTGGTCGCCGACGAGGTGCGCGCCTTGGCCCATCGCACCCAGCAGTCCACCGCTGAAATCGAACAGATGATCGACGGCATCCAGACTGGCACCGAACGCGCAGTCAGCGCCATGCACAACAGCCAGGGTCGCGCCAGCGGCACCCTGGCCGTGGCGCAGTCGGCCGGTCAGGCGCTGGAGCTGATCGCCGAAGCGATCGCCACCATCAACCAGCGCAACCTGGTCATCGCCACCGCCTCCGAGCAGCAGGCCCAGGTGGCGCGGGAGGTGGACCGCAACCTGGTGAACATCCGCGACCTGGCAATGCAGACCTCGGCCGGCGCCAACCAGACCAGCGCGGCGGCACAGGACCTGTCGCGCCTGGCGGTGGAACTGAACGCGATGGTGGCGCAGTTCAAGGTCTGAAGCGTCTCGGACAGCATCGCGGGCCCCGACGGCGGGTCCCGCGATCACGCCCACAGCGGGTTTCACGCGAGTGAGAAATAGGAAAAAACCGTTACACGGTGTGATACCCGCCGACTACTCGCCCCCCACAAGATCCCATCATGCTCTTGATGTACGCATTTCTCTTACATCAAGGAACATCAATGCTTCTACGAGACATGAAAATCGGCAAACGGGCAGCCTGCCTGTTCACCCTACTGGCTGCTCTCGTCCTGTCCATGGGAAGCGTCGCGCTCTATGAGACCCAGCAGATGGACAGCGCCACCGACGAAATCCGTATCAACTGGCTTCCGGCCGTGATCGCACTCAACGAGGTCGGCGCCAGCCTCACCCAGGAACGCGCCGCCACCCTGCGCACAGCCTTGGAGGATGGCACCAGCGAGGGGGCTAGCATCCAGTTGCTCAACCGCATCGACGAGGCTTTGCGCCAGAGCCTGCGGGCGTACGAGGCGACTATCGACGGCGAAGAGGACCGTGCCCTGTTCAATGCCTTCATCGCGGCGCGCAAACGGTACGCCGACCTGCAGCAGCAGGTACTGGGACACATCAGCGAGGGCCGCATGGCTGAAGCCAGGCGGCAGATCAGCGGCCCGCTGCTCCAGCGGGCCGACCAGATGATGGAGACAATGGCGGCATTGGTGGCCTTCAATTACCGAGGTGCGCAAGCCGCCTCACAGCGAAGCAGCGATGTCGGCGACGATGCCTTCCGCGTACTCGTCGTTTCACTGGTGCTGATCATCCTGGTACTGGTCGTCATCGCCGTGCTGTTCACCCGCAGTTTGGTTGCGCCCCTGACCGAGGCCGTTGCCGTGGCCGAGGGTATCGCCACCGGTGACCTGACCCAAAAGATCGCGGTGGTCGGCCACGACGAGCCGGCGATGCTGCTGCACGCCCTGCGGCGCATGCAACAGAGCCTGCGCGAGACCATCGGCAAGATCGCCGCGTCCTCCGATCGTCTGGCTTCGGCCTCCGAAGAGCTGCACACCGTCACCGAGGACACAAGCCGCGGCCTGCAGCAGCAAAGCACCGAGATAGACCAGGCCGCCACAGCGGTCAATCAGATGACCAGCGCCGTCGAGGAAGTGGCAAGCAATGCCGTGAGCACTGCCGAGGCCTCACAGGGCGCCGACCAGGCCACCCGTGAAGGCCGAGACCAGGTCAACCAGGCACTCGCCTCGATCCAGCACCTGGTCGCCGATGTCACCGGCACGGCGGAAGAGATCGAACAATTGGCCAACAGCGCCAACGAGATTACCCGGGTACTGGATGTGATCGGTTCGATCGCCGGACAGACCAACCTGCTGGCCCTCAACGCCGCCATCGAAGCCGCTCGCGCCGGTGAGGCCGGTCGTGGTTTTGCGGTGGTTGCCGACGAGGTGCGTGCCTTGGCACATCGCACCCAACAGTCGACCGCCGAAATCGAGCAGATGATCGGGGGTATCCAGGGCGGCACCGAGCGTGCGGTCAGCGCCATGCACAGCAGCCAGGGCCGCGCAAGCGGTACCCTGGAGGTGGCGCAAGCGGCCGGTCAGGCCCTGGAGCTCATCGCCCGGACCATCGCCTCGATCAACCAGCGCAACCTGGTGATCGCCAGTGCCACGGAGCAACAGGCCCAGGTGGCGCGCGAAGTGGATCGCAACCTGGTGAACATCCGCGACCTGGCGCTGCAGACAACGACCGGGGCCAACCAGACCAGCGCCTCGGCCCAGGACCTGTCGCAATTGGCGCTGGAGCTGAACGGCCTGATCGCGCAGTTCAAGGTCTGAATAGCCTCTTGGGTCAAGCCCGCTCCCACAATTGAACGCCGGCATCAGTGGAAGCGGGCCAGCACGGCCCATACAAAATCCCTCGCCAAGCGCCGCGTCTCGGTGCACCCTGATGCTCTCACGCACAAGGACCCGCACCGCACATGGCGAAATGGCTCGACGGCGGCGGCCTCATGGCCGAGCGCATCCGCAACCACGACTGGTCGTCTACCCACCTGGGCCCCCTGGCCAGCTGGCCTGACGTGCTCAAGACCACGGTCGCCCTGTGCCTGGCCTCGCGCTTTCCCCAGGCCGTGCTCTGGGGCGACGAGCTGATCACCCTGCACAACGATGCTTTCAGCGAGATCCTCGGCAACAAGCCCTCGGCCCTGGGCCGCCCCTTCAGCGCAGTCTGGCAGGAAGCCTGGAGCGATATCCGCCACCTGGCACAACGCGCCCTCGATGGCGAAGCCGTGTACATAGAGGACTTTCCCCTGCTGATCGAGCGCCACGGCAGCCCGGAGCGCGCCTACTTCACGTTCTGCTACAGCCCCATTCGCGACCATGACGGCCAGGTGGTCGGCATGATCGACACGGTCACCGAGACCACCGCCAGCGTGGTCGCCAACCAACGCCTGAACTTTCTTGACACCCTCAGCCGAGCGGCGGCCAATGCCACAGATCCGGAGCGGATCATGGCTATCACCACGCGCCTGCTGGGCGAGCACCTGCACCTTTCAAGCTGCGCCTACGCCGTTATGGACCCTGACCAGGACGGCTTCACCATCTGCGGCGACTGGGTCGCGCCTGGCTCACCACGCCAGCTCGGCCGATATCGCCTGGGCGACTTCGGCGAGCTGGCCGTCAGCCGCCTGCGCGCCGGACTGGGGCTGGTGATCAACGACAACCTCACGCAGTTGCCGGCCTGCGAATCGGCGACGTTCCAGGCCATCGGCATCACCGCGACACTTTGCATGCCATTGATCAAGGAAGGCCGCCTGACCGCACTGATGGCCATCCACGACAAGCTGCCAAGGACCTGGACCCGCTACGAACAGACCCTGCTCAACGAGGTGACCGGACGCTGCTGGGCACATATCCAGCGAGTCCAGGCCAACGCTCAGGTGCGCGAGGCGCTGACGGCCCTGGAGGCGCTCAACGCCACCCTCGAACAACGTGTGGAGGAGCGTACCGAGCAGCTCCTGCACACCGAGGCCGTGCTGCGCCAGGCCCAGAAGCTCGAGGCCATCGGCCAGCTGACCGGAGGCGTGGCCCACGATTTCAATAACCTGCTAACCATCATTCGCTCTTCCCTCCACTTCCTGCAGCGCCCGGATCTCGACGAAACGCGCCGCAGCCGCTATTTTAAGATCGTGTCCGATACCGTCGACCGCGGCGCCAAGCTCACCGGGCAACTGCTCGCCTTTGCCCGGCGCCAGGCCCTCAGCCCGCAGGTGTTCGATGCTGGCCCACAGCTCAAGGCCATGGCCGAGATGCTCGACACCGCCACTGGCGCACGTATCCAGGTCAGCCTGGAGTTGCCCGACACGCCCTGCCATGTGCATGCCGATCTCGGCCAACTGGAAACCGCGGTGATCAACCTGATGATCAATGCCCGCGACGCCATGGCCGGGGTCGGCACCTTGCGCCTGCGCCTTGAAGGCGACCAGCATTTGCCTGAGATTCGCGGCCAGCCGGCACAGGACGACCGCTTCGCGGCGATCTCGGTGATCGACGGCGGCGTGGGCATCGCCCCGCACCTGCTGGAGCGCATCTTCGACCCGTTCTTCACCACCAAGGCCTCCGGACAGGGCACCGGCCTGGGCCTGTCGCAGGTGTTCGGCTTCGTCAAGCAGTCCGGTGGCGATGTGCGGGTGGTCAGCGTCGAAGGACAAGGCACCACCTTCACCCTGTACCTGCCACAGGTGTCCCAGCCTGACGCCGAGGAGCCCGGCGTGACCGCGCAGCTGGCGCCACAGGGCGACCGCAAGCGCATCCTGGTGGTGGAGGACAACCCGGATGTCGGCAGTTTCACCGCGCAGATCCTGCGCGACCATGGCTACCAGATCAGTTGGGCGACCTCGGCCGAGGACGCGCTGGCCCAGCTCGCGGCCGCCCGGGGCGGATTCGATGCGGTGTTCTCCGACGTGGTCATGCCGGGCATGGGCGGCCTTGCCCTGGCCAGGGAGCTGCGTCACAGCCAGCCGCAGCTACCGGTGATCCTCACCTCCGGCTACAGCGAGGCGATCGCCGAGGGTGGCCACCAGGGTTTCGCCTTCCTGGCCAAGCCCTATTCGGCCGAACAGGTGTGCCAGATGCTCGGGGATGTGTTGGCTAGGACTTGAGCAGTCGCGCCAGGCTCTGTCCCAGCTCGTCATGGCGAAATGGCTTGCGCAGCACCTCGAAGCCATGCAGCTCGTGTGGCGTCAGGTTGGCGTAGCCGGTGATGATCAACACCGGCAGTTGCGCCAGCCGCTCGCGCACCTGCTGGGCGAAACGCACGCCGGTGGTTTCGGCCATGACATGGTCGGTCAGCAGCACATCGGGCAACAGCCCCTTGTCCAGCAACGCCAGGGCCTGGGCCGGGCCCTCGGCCTCGGTCACCTCGTACCCCAGGGCACGCAGTTGCAGGAGCGTGGCCTGGCGCACCAGCGGCTCGTCATCCACCAGCAGCACGCGCGTCGGGCGTCGCGCCCGCGAAACCTCGACCGGCATGGCCACTTCATCTACCGCGTCCTGCTCGCTGGCCGGCAGCCACAGGGTCGCTTCGGTGCCCCCGCCTACCCGCGAGCGAATGCCAAAGCCACCACCGGACTGCAACGCCAGGCCCTGCACCATGGGCAGCCCCAGCCCGGTGCCGCGGCCGACGCCCTTGGTCGAATAGAATGGCTCGATGCAATGCGTCAGCACGTCCTCGCTCATGCCGCAGCCGTTATCGGCAACCTGCAGCCACACCAACGGGCCTGTCTGCAGGCCGGGTGGCCTCGGCGTACCGTCGCCGTCGAGACCGGCACGTATGGTCAATTTGCCACCCTCGCCCATGGCATCGCGGGCGTTGACCACCAGGTTCAGCAACGCCAGCTCCAGCTGGTGCGGATCCACCAGCACGCCTGGCAACGCCGCCTCGACACTGACCTCGATGGCAATGGTAGGCCCCAACGAGCGGACGATCAGCTCTCGCATTTCCTCCACCAGCGCCGCCAGCGATACCGTCGTGGGCTTGAGGGTCTGGCGCCGGGCAAAGCTGAGCAGGCGCCCGACCAGGTTGCGCGCCCGCTCGGCCGCCTGCAGGCCGCCATCGATCAGGCGCTCGGCGCGCTCCGACTGAGGATGGCGGCGCAGCAGTTCGAGGGAGGCGATGATCGGCGTCAACATGTTGTTGAGGTCGTGGGCGATGCCCCCGGAGAGCTGGCCAATCATCTCCATCTTGCGCGCTTCGTGCAGTAGCGACAGCGACGCTTCGCGCTGGGCAAGCATCTTGGCCACCCGGTCTTCCAGGTTTTCGTTGAGTGCATGCAAGGCGCGCTCGGCGCGGGCATGGGTGACCGCCGACCAGACTTGGCGGGCGGCCTCCTGGACCAGCAGGCACTCGCTCTCGGCCCAGGCATGGGGGGTATGGAAATGCACCGCGAGCACCGCCTCCAGGCGCTCGGCGCGCAGCACCGGCACGTGCAATGTCGCACACAAGCCCTTGAACCGTGCCGGTGCGCTCTTGCTTGGCTCATAGTTGCGCTGCACCGCCTGACCGGCCAGCAGCGCCTCGTGCAACACCGGGTCCAGGGCCGAATACTGGTTCAAGCCAACCATCGAGGGCACCTCGGTGGCCCACTCCTGGGCGACCCGGTAGCGCCGGCCATCGCCCAGGTCCTCACCGAAACAGACCCGCGCCGCGCCCAACTCCTCACCCAGGCGGCGCACCGCGTGGGCCTCGATGCGCTCGGCCTCGCCCAGGCCTGGCAAGGCCTGGCGCAGCTCCTGGAGAAACGCTTGGCGTTGCTGGAAACGTACCCGCTCGGTGGTGTCGGTGACGATGCACAATACACCACCCACCCCACCGTCAGCCTCGCGCACAGCGGAGTAGGAGACGTCGAAAAAGGCGGTTTCACCCAACCCATGCCGTTCGATATAGAACGGCCGGTCCCGCGCCGAAAAGGTTATGCCGGTTTCACGCACCCCGCGCAACAGCGGCTCGAGATCGTCCCACAGTTCGCTCCAATGCTCCTGCCCAGGCCGGCCCAGCGCCCCGGGATGCTTGCTGCCGATGGTTGGCCCGTAGGCATCGTTGTACAGCGCGATGTACTGCGGCCCCCAGAACAACACAATCTGCGCCTGCGCCGGCAGCAGCATGGCCACCACCGACTGCAGCACCGGCGACCAGCCGTCCGGCGCCCCGAGCGGGGATTGCCGCCAGTCCATCGCCTGCAACAGGCAGCTGACTTCGCCACCGCCGTCCAGAAAGCTCGGCAGTGCTTGCAGGTTGACGGTCTTGCTCTGCTGGCGCACTTTCATGTCTCGGCAGTCCCGGGCACGTTTTCTTTCCTGTGAGGGTAAGAAATCGCCCGCTGGCAAAACGTTCCATCAGATTGACGCCGACGATCAGCGGCGCCCTTCGGCCAGCATGCGCAGCGCCAGCGCCGCCAGCACCGTGCCCATCAGCCAGCGCTGGACCTGCTGCCACACCGGCCTGCCGGCCAGGAACACGGCAATGGAGCCGGCCATCAGCGCAATCAGCGCGTTGACCGTGACACTGATGGCGATCTGCGTGCCGCCCAGCACCAGCGACTGCGCCAGCACGCTGCCGTGGCCGGGCTCGATGAACTGCGGCATCAGCGACAGGTACATGACCGCGATCTTGGGGTTCAGCAGGTTGGTCAGAAAGCCCATCATGAACAGCCGGCGCGGGCTGTCCGCCGGCAGGTCGCGGACTTGGAACGGCGAGCGTCCACCCGGGCGCAGCGCCTGCCAGGCCAGGTACAGCAGGTACAGCGCACCGCCGATGCGCAGTGCGTCGTAGGCGAACGGCACGGCCATGACCAGGGCGGTGATGCCCAGCGCGGCGCAGAGCATGTAGAAGACGAAACCCAGGGCCACCCCCGCCAGCGAGATCAACCCGGCACCACGCCCCTGGCAGATGGAGCGGGAAATCAGGTAGATCATGTTGGGGCCCGGGGTCAGCACCATGCCCAGGCTGATCAGGGCGAAGGCCAGCAGGTTGGAGGGTTCGGGCATTGCAAGTCCTCTTTGTCGGTAGCGCCATACCTGGCATTTTTGCCAGTTTCGCTGGCGAGGGGCGCACCTTAACGTGGAACGGTCATGCCTGAACAGCGGGAGCGCCGGTGAGCTATCCATCGATCAAACTACTGGCCAGCGACGCGGCACGATCAGTGCTTGGGAGCGCAAACCATCGGTTTGCCTATTCGGCCTATGGATACGATCCGGTTCGCGACGTGACGTGTCCACAGCTGGGATTCAATGGCTTTGTTCAGGATCCGCGGGCGGGACTCTACCTGCTCGGCAACGGGTATCGTGGTTACAGTCCGGTGCTGATGAGGTTCTGCTCAGCGGACAGTTTGAGCCCCTTCGCTGCGGGAGGCGTCAATGCCTATGTCTATTGTGAGGGCGATCCAATCAACTACATCGATCCTCGTGGACAGAGTCGCAACTCTGTAAGGATCAATCTGGATTTTCACACCCCTGCAAAACGCAAAGAACTTATCAGCTGCACGCCTCACTATGACGTGGCGTTCCTTCAGGCAACCAACCCGCGCTACAGAGGGACGATAGAGGAAATCACCGCTACCAATGCGCTGAACCTCGCCCTCCAATTGCCAGATCCGAGGACTACCCCTCCCCATATCATGGTTTTACCGTCGCGCATCAGCCTAGGTATCCAGCCCGGCAGCAAGGAATTGATCACGGACGTCGCAAATCAAGGCAAAAAACTAGCGGTATCTGCCCAACAGCTAATCAAACAGCCGTCGATTCAAAAACTCGAGCAATACGAACTGGAATTGGAGGCCTACTCGGCAGGCAGCAAATTACTCATCGAACATTTGCAAAACGAGTTGAATAGAATAAAAGGCCTTTGATACTTGCCAACATCTACTCCGTTCCCAGCTCACCTTAATCTCTTACAATTTGATCCTTGAATCGCTCAGCGCCCCCCGGTAACCTTCGCCCGTTGCTGTAAGTCCAGCAGCCGGGTTTGGTCACCCGCGAACATCAAGGCGCACAAGCGCCCGCTCTACGATTCAGTTGGCGCTTTTTTGTGCCCGCTGACTCGTGTTATGGCGGCTGTGCGTGGGGCGCCTCCGTGCGCGCCGGTTTCCTTGATTCCCGGTTGACCAACCCGCGTACAGTCGCCACCCATTCGTTTGGTCACGTCGAGTGGCGGCTCCATTGAATCAAGGAGCGACACAATGACAAAAGGCTTACCTGATCCTCCGTTCCGCGCCACCACGGCGCACTCCAGCTTCGGCAACTGCGAATGCAGCCACCCTTCCCTGTTCGCCGTGCGCGAAGGCGTGGACTTCGAAGACGCACTGGTGCACCTGTCCACGCTGCTCAAGGGCGCGTTCGCCACCAACCTCAAGGCCATGGAACTGGCGACCGGCACCTGCCACGACCTGCTGCTGGGCAACGATCACGGGCTGGATGCGGCCAAGGCGGTGGTCGAGGCATTGCTCGACGGTGTGGAAATGCAGCAAGTGGAAAAGGCCCGCCTGCGCACGGTCTGAAACCGTGCAGGTCGATGCGCCGGCCTCGACCTGCCTACAGGCTGATACCCAGCGCCCGGCGCAACGACTCGCCGCGAGCGTCATCCGCCGCGCTGACCAGGGCAAAGTTGTAGTCGCCATGGGACCAGTAGCGGGCCTGCAACTGGCCGTCGGTGCGCTGGCCGCTGGGCATGCGCTCGAAATGCTCGCCGGGCGAACGCAGGAACAGGCTGATGCGCTGCCCCTGGCGGTCCTGGAACACCAGCAGCGCCGCTGGCCCCGCCTCGTTGCTCAGCAGGCGCGCGCCGACCGGCTGCAGGCCATAACCGGACAGGTCCGGCAGCTGGCCGACACGGTTGAAATGACGCCCCAGCCATTCCTGCAGCCGCTTCGGATCGCTGGCCTGGATATCCAGCGCGGCCGCGTCGGCGAACAGCCGGTGGGCCTCTACCGCGTCGGCCATGGGCAGCATACCGGCGAACAGCGTCGCCTCACGCGCCTGCCAGCCGCCCAAGCCGCCCAGGCTTACCGCCAGCAACAGCGCCGCCGCCTGTGCCAGGCGCCATTGCCGGCGCTGGCGCAGGCGGCGACGCAAGGGCGCCAGGTCCAGCGCCGGGTCGCTGGGCTGCTCGCCTAAGCCCGCCAGGGCCGCCCGCAGGCGTCGGGCATCGCCGCGCCAGGCCTCGATTCGCGCCGCCTCCTGTGGATTGGCCGCCAGCCACGCCTCGACCTCGACCCGGCGCGCCGGCTCCAGGCGCTCGTCGACATAGGCGTGCAACTCGTGCTCGGTGGGGATCAGGCGTGTCATTTGAGTCTCCGCAAGGCCGGGGGCGTGGGGTTGCCCTCGGTCAGTTCACGCAAGGCGGCGCGGGCGCGCGACAGGCGCGACATCACCGTGCCGATGGGAATGCCGAGGGTGTCGGCCGCCTCCTTGTAGCTCAGGCCCTCGACGCTGACCAGCAACAACAGGGCCCGCTGCTCCGCCGACAGCCGGGCGAAGGCGCGCAAGTCGGCCTGGGCCAGGACAATGCTCTCGATCTCGCCACCGGCCGGCTCCTCGGCCTGGCCCCGACCGAACCAGGTAAGCCAACGGGCATGCAGGCGCTCACGGCGCTTGCCGTCGAGAAACAGCCGGTAAAGGATGGTGAACAGCCAGGGGCGCAGGCTGTCGGCATCGCGCTGCTGGCCACGGCGGCTCAGGGCACGCTCGACCGTGGCCTGGACCAGATCGTCGGCGCCGCCGGGCTCGCGGGTCAGCCACAGGGCGAAGCGGCGCAGGCGTTGCAGCAGCTCGCGCCATTGTTGGTCGTCCAGATCGTGCATGGTCGGGTTCCAGGCCCCAATGGGCAGTCAGTGTAATGGGCAGACGGCCCAGCACGAAATCTATTCCCTCGGCGGGAATAAATCGTTCGCCCTTACGTCATACCGGCTCATTCCAACTGACCGGAGCGTCCCCATGACCCCTCCCCTGCACGGCCCCGCCAAGGCCCTGCGCCTGGCCGCCATCGGCGCCACCCTCGCCGCCCTGGGTGCGGGCTTCGCCTATGCCGCCGGCTGGATCGGCTCGCCAGGGCTGACCCCGCAGCGCATCATCGACACCTTCGAGGCCCAGGCAGGTCATTATCCCGGTTACCGGAAGAACCATGCCAAGGGCCTGTGCGTCAGCGGTTATTTCCAGGCCAGCGGCCAGGCCGCGGCGCTGTCCAGCGCCCGCGTCTTCAGCCAGGCCCAGGTGCCAGTGATCGGCCGATTCGCCATCGGCGGCGCCAACCCGTTCGCCCCGGACACCGCCATACCCGTACGCAGCCTGGCCATCCAGTTGAGCAGCGATGACGGACAGGTCTGGCGCACCGGCATGAACAACCCGCCGGTGCTGGCGGTGAGCACGCCCGAGGCGTTCTACCAGCAGGTACTGGCCGGGGCCCCCGACCCGGCCACCGGCAAGCCGGACCCGGCCAGACTGCAGGCGTTCTTCGCCAGCCACCCGGAAAGCGCGGCGTTTCGCCAGTGGGCGGCCAGCTACAAGCCCAGCGACAGCTTCGCCAGCACCGCCTACAACAGCATCAACGCCTTTCGCCTGATCGATGCCCACGGCAACGCCCAGCCGGTGCGCTGGGCCCTGGAGCCGCAGACCGCGTTCACCGCCCTGCCCGCCCAGGTCGATGACAAGCAGTTCCTCCAGCACGACCTGCAGCAGCGCCTGGCGCAAGGCCCGTTGCGCTGGACCCTGCGCCTGACCCTGGCCGAGCCCGGCGACCCGGTGGACGACCCCGCCCGGCCCTGGCCCGCCGAACGCCGCAGCATCGACGCCGGCACCCTGGTGCTGGAACGGGTCGACGGCCCCGAGCAAGGCGCCTGCCGCGACCTGAACTTCGACCCGCTGATCCTGCCCCAGGGCATCGAACCATCCGCCGACCCGATCCTCGCCGCCCGCTCGGCCGCCTATTCGGTGTCGTTCAACCGCCGCAGCCACGAAGCGCTGAGCGAAGGAGCCCGCCCATGACCGCCACCGCCTTCCACCCCCTGGCCCGCCTGCTGCACTGGCTGATGGCCGCGCTGATCCTGGCCATGCTGTTCATCGGCGTGAACATGGTCGGCGACCTGTCGCCACGGCATCCGCTGCTGGTCGAGCTGCACAAGGCCACCGGCCTGGCCCTGCTGGTGCTGGTGATCCTGCGCATCGCCCTGCGCCTGGGCCTGCCGCACCCGGCCTTGCCCCGCGACCTGCCCCGCCTGCAGCGGCTGGCCGCCGGCGCCT
Organism: Pseudomonas sp. P110(2024); assembly: GCF_057480795.1. Taxonomy (NCBI): domain Bacteria; kingdom Pseudomonadati; phylum Pseudomonadota; class Gammaproteobacteria; order Pseudomonadales; family Pseudomonadaceae; genus Pseudomonas; species Pseudomonas sp. P110(2024). Next base: position 234,674 of record NZ_JBLIYT010000004.1, on the reverse strand, counting down.
CGCACTTGTTGCTGTACGGCCTGATGCTGGCCATGCCGCTGCTCGGCTGGGCCATGCTCTCGGCCGGCGGCTATCCACGGCCCCTGCAACTGCCCGCCATCGCGCCCCACGACCTGCAGCTGTACGCCGTGCTGCGCCAGGCCCACGGCTGGGCGGGCTACCTGCTGTTCGCCACCGTGCTGCTGCACCTGGGCGCGGCCTTGGTGCATGCCCTGGTGCGCCGCGACGGCGTCTTGCGTAGCATGTGGCCAGGCCCGTTGCGCCGCAGTGAATGAGCATTGCCAGGGTCGACACATGTAAATAATTATTACTAACATTGGCGCTCATTTCGTCGAACTGCCCCGGACTGCCCCATGAACGTTGCAAAGGACCCTGCCGCATTGACCCCCGCCAACACCTTGGACCTGCGTCCTCTGATGCTGGTGAACATGGCCTGCACCATGGCGATGATGGCCTTCGTCGCCCTGATCGGCCCCATCGCCCGACTGCTGGGCATGGCCACCTGGCAGGCCGGCGCGGCGGTGACCGTGGCAGGCGTGGTCTGGGTGCTGCTGGCCCGGCCCTGGGGGCGCCTGGCCGACCGCTATGGCCGGCGCCGCGTGCTGCTGCTGGGCAGTGGCGGCTTCACCTTGGCCTACTGGGTGCTGTGCCTGTTCATCGACGGCGCGTTGCGCTGGCTGCCGGGCGCGAGCGTGGCGTTCTTCGGGTTGATGCTGGCCCGCGGCTTGATCGGCGCCTTCTATGCCGCGCTGCCGGTAGGTGGCAACGCCCTGATCGCCGACCATGTCGAACCCCAGCGTCGGGCCCGGGCCATGGCTTCGCTGGGGGCGGCCAATGCCGTCGGCCTGGTGGTCGGGCCGGCACTGGCCGCGCTGCTGTCGCGCTACAGCCTGAGCCTGCCGTTCTATGCCATGTCGCTGCTGCCGGCCACGGCGTTCGTGGTGCTGCTGTTCAAGCTCAAGCCCCAGCCATTGGCGCAAAGCCATGCGCCCAATCCGGTGCGCCTGTCCGACCCACGCCTGCGCCGCCCGCTGTTGGTGGCCTTCAGCGCCATGCTGAGCATCACCGTGTCGCAGATCGCCGTCGGTTTCTTCGCCCTCGACCGCCTGCGCCTGGAGGCCGGCGACGCCGCCCAGGCCGCGGGCATCGCCCTGACCTGCGTGGGCGTGGCGCTGATGCTGGCACAGGTGTTCCTGCGCAGGCTCGAGTGGCCGCCAGCGAAAATGATCCGTATCGGCGCCAGCATCTCCGGGCTGGGCTTTGCCGCCGCAGCGCTGGCCACCCAAGCGCCCTGGCTGTGGGGCGCGTTCTTCGTCGCCGCGTTCGGCATGGGCTTTGTATTCCCGGCATTTTCCGCCCTGGCGGCCAACGCCATGCAGGCCGGCGAACAAGGCGCCACTGCGGGCTCGATCGGCGCCGCCCAGGGCATGGGCGCGGTGATCGGGCCACTGGCGGGCACCCTGGTCTATGCCCTCGACCCGCGCCTGCCGTTCCTCGCCGTGGGTGCCCTGCTGTTGCTGGTGGGGCTGTGGCCGTTGGCGACCGACCAGCGTCACTGAGACGCACAGCGCGCAAGCCTGCAGAGTGTGTTTTAATGCCTCGCCCATTATTTTTGACACCTCTGCAAACAAGGCGGCTATGGACACGGGGACACGACTCAAACTGGTGCGTGAACGCAACAACCTCTCCCAACGGGAACTGGCCCGCCGCAGCGGCCTGACCAACTCGACGATCTCGCAGATCGAGCAGAACCGGGTCAGCCCTTCGGTCAGTTCCCTCAAGAAACTGCTCGAAGGGATCCCCATGTCCCTGGCGGAATTCTTCAGTTTCGACGAGCCGGTGCGCGAGGAGCGCTACGTGTTCCGTGGCGCAGAGCAGCCCGACCTGGGCCGCAACGGCCTGCGCATGCTGCTAGTCGGTGCCAGCGTCGAAGGCCGGCAGATGCGCATGCTGCGCGAACTGTACGCGCCGGGTGCCGATTCCGGCGAGCCGATCGTCCACGCCGAAGGCGAGGAATGCGGCCTGGTCACCCGGGGCACCATGGAGCTGTGGGTCGATGGCCAGGTCAGCGTGCTCAACGCCGGCGACGGCTACTACATCCCCACCACCCTGCCCCACAGCTTCAAGAACATCGGCCCCGACGAGGCCGAGATCATCAGCGCCAATACCCCGGCGAACTTCTGATCCGGCAAAAGGGTTTCAGCGCCTGCGCGATCGAGCGCTGCAACCCTGACGACGTACAGGCCATGAAGCAATAGCACCCAAGGTTTTTGGAATCGCAGCCTGCAAGAACCTTGTTGTCCCTCATGCCCGCCTGACCAAAGCCTGCTCGACGAAATCCAGCCGGTCCTGGCCGAAGAACATCTGCCCATCGACGAAGAACGTCGGCGCGCCGAACACGCCACGCTCGACCGCCTCCTCGGTAGCTTTACGCAAGGCGTCCTTGACCTCGGGCCGGGCGGCCAGTTCATGCAACATCCCGGCATCGAAGCCACCCGCGGCCAATGTTTCACCCAGCACCGCCGGGTCTGCCAGATTGCGCCCGTGCACGAACAGCCCTTCGAACAGCACCTTCAACAGCGCCTCGAACCGCGCTTGGGCAAACAACTGGACGCCAATCAGCCCGCGCATCAGGTTCAGTGTGTTGACCGGAAACCCGGGCGGCAAGGTCAGGGGCACCCCATAGCGATCGGCATAACGCTTGAGGTCGATGCGCATGTAGCGCCCCTTGGCTGGCACCATGACCGGCGAGGCGTTGCCGGTGGCCTGGAACACCCCGCCCAACAGGATCGGTTTGTACACCAACTGCGCCCCGTGGCGCGCGCACAGGGCGGGTAGCTGGGTCGAGGCCAGGTAAGTGGCCGGACTGCCCAGGTCCAGGAAGAACTCGACGGTCTTGCTCATGATTCGTTCCTTGTATGAGGATGGGACTTACCAGCGCTCCATCCACGGGCGCAGGTCAAGTTCGAAGGTCCAGGCGTCCCGTGGCTGGGCGTGCAGGAACCAGTAACTGTCGGCAATGTGTACAGGGTCCAGGATGCCGTCCTGGTCCTTGAGCGCATAGCGTTCGGGAAAACTGTCGCGGATGAACGCGGTGTCGATGGCCCCGTCGACCACCACATGAGCCACATGGATGTTTCGCGGCCCAAGCTCGCGCGCCATGCTCTGGGCCAGGGCGCGCAAACCATGCTTGGCCCCGGCGAAGGCGGCAAAACCGGCCGCGCCACGGGTACCAGCGGTGGCACCGGTAAAGAGGAGGGTGCCGCGCTCGCGGGTCACCATGCGCCGGGCGACTGCCTGGGCGGTGAGAAAACCAGCGAAGCAGGCCATTTCCCAGATTTTGAAGTACTTGCGCGGGGTTTCCTCGAGGATGCCGCACGGGACATTGGCGCCGATATTGAAGACAAATACTTCGATCGGGCCGATATCGCGCTCGATGGTCTCGACCAGCTCGACCACCTCCTCTTCCTTGCGCGCATCCGACCCGAAACCATGAGCCTGACCGCCTGCGGCGCGGATCTCATCGACCAGCGGCTGCAGCTTGTCCACCTGACGCCGGGTGACACAGGCGACATACCCCTCACGGGCGAAACGCTTGGCGATTTCGCCACCGGTGGCGTCGCCCGCGCCGATCACCAGCACGACCTTTTGTTGTTCTGCCATGGACCGCCCCATTGATGAATGATCGTTTAGTAAACGAACGCTATGCTACGATCAGCTGAACGTCAAGCCCGCGCCAAGAGGTTCCGCGCATGCGCTACAGCACCAACCACAAGCAACAAACCCGCGAGAAGCTGCTGGCCAGCAGCGGCGCCCTGGCCAAACGCGGTGGGTTCGCCGCCACCGGCGTGGCCGGATTGATGAAGGCCATCGGCCTGACCGGCGGCGCCTTCTACAACCATTTCCCGTCCAAGGACGACCTGTTCAGCGAGATCGTCCGCCGCGAGCTGGCCAACAGCCCGTTGGCGCGCCTGGTCGAGCGCGGCGCCGACCGCCCCCGGCTCAGGCGCCTGCTCGAGCAGTACCTGAGCCTGGCCCACCTGCACAATGCCGAGGGCGGCTGTCCGCTGCCGCCGCTGGGGGTGGAGATCGCCCGCGCCGAGCGACCGGTGCGCGAACAGGCCGAGCACTGGTTGGTGGAGCTGCACCAGGCGTGGAGCGAGACCCTTGACGATCCCGAGCTGGCCTGGGCCCTGCTCAGCCAGTGCGTCGGCGCGCTGGTGGTGGGCCGCATGCTGGCCAGCGAGCCGGTGCAGGCGCAGGTGCTGGACGCCAGCCGCCAGTTGGTCGGACGGGTCTTCGATGAAGTTCGCTAGTACGCTGCTCGGACTGATGTTGACCCTGCCCGTCTTCGCCCAGGAAAGTTGCCCGACCGGGCAATACCAAGTGTGCCTGGTGGTGTGTTTCTGCGCGCCCGTCGACCCCAACCAGGGCGGCCAGGTGCTGCAGGATGTCGAGCGCATGGCCACCGGCAGCCTGGTGTTCGCCCTGCGCCAGGCCCGCGACGAGGCGACCGCCAGCGGCAGCCAGCCGATCCCCTTGCATATCCGCGCCCAGCTCGAACCCTGGTACGACTTCGCCGTGCTCGACGCGGCGCGGTACCGGGTGGGCGATGAACAGCAGATCAGCGCCGCCAATGCGTTGCTGCAGAACCCGGACGTCAACGCGGTGACCCTGATCGACACCATCATCTTCCGCCGCAGCGCCGATGCCGAGGACAACGTGGCGCTGTGGGCCCATGAACTCAAGCATGTGCAGCAGTACCAAGAACTGGGGGTGGAGGAATTCGCCAAGCGCTATACCCGGGATTACCAGGCGCTGGAGGGGCCGGCCTACGAGATCGAGGCGCAGGTGGCCAAGGCGTTGCGCGAAAAGGCATCCGGCGGGCCACGCTGACTGCCGAATTACACCGTCCCTTTGTAGATGCCTTGAAATCATGCGTCCGGATCGATGACGGCACCCTACATATCATTGCGCGTGATAATGACCTTCGCTCCGTTTGATTCGTGCGCCACGCGCAAGACACTCACACTCCGCCCACTACTAATACATTGGCGGAGTTCTCCATGGATCACTCACTCAAACCCTTGCGCTTTCCCCTCGCTGCCCTGGCAGTGGTGGTGCTCAGCGCTTGCGGTCGCACCCCCGACGCCGTGCAGGCTCCCGCCGCGCCCAAGGTCAGCGTAGCCAAGGTAATCGAACAGCCGATCAACGAATGGGACGAGTTCACCGGCCGCCTGGAAGCGCCGGAAACCGTCGAAGTGCGCCCACGGGTGTCCGGCCAGATCGACCAGGTGGCCTTCACCGAAGGCGCCCAGGTGAAGAAAGGCGACCTGCTGTTCCAGATCGACCCGCGCCCGTTCCAGGCAGAAGTCCGCCGTCTCGAAGCCCAGCTGCAACAAGCCAAGGCCACCGCCATCCGCAGCGCCAACGAAGCCCGCCGCGGCGAACGCCTGCGCGACAGCAACGCCATCTCTGCCGAACTGGCCGAGTCGCGCAGCAGCGCCGCCGCCGAGGCCCGTGCCGGAGTCGACGCGATCCAGGCCCAGCTCGACCTGGCCCGCCTGAACCTGAGCTTCACCCGTGTCACCGCGCCGATCAGTGGCCGGGTCAGCCGTGCCCAGTTCACCGCCGGCAACATCGTCACTGCCGATGTCACCCCGCTGACCAGCGTGGTCTCCACCGACAAGGTCTACGCCTATTTCGACGCTGACGAGCGCGTGTACCTCAAGTACAGCCAGCTCGCCCGCGACGGCCAGCGCGGCCAGAGCACCCCTGTGTACCTGGGCCTGACCAACGAGACCGGCAATCCGCACCTGGGCCAGATGAACTTCGTCGACAACCAGGTCAACCCGCGCACCGGCACCATTCGTGGCCGTGCCGTTTTCGACAACCGTGACGGCCAGTTCACCCCCGGCCTGTACGCGCGCCTGAAGCTGGTCGGCAGCGCCCAGTACGACGCCGTGCTGATCAACGACGAAGCGGTCGGCACCGACCTTGGCAAGAAGTTCGTGCTGGTCATGGACAAGGACAACAAGGCCGCCTATCGCGCCGTGGAACTGGGGCCCAAGCTCGAAGGCCTGCGCATTGTGCGCAGCGGCCTGGGCAAGGACGACCGCATCGTGGTCAAGGGCCTGCAGCGCGTGCGCCCGGGCTCGTCGGTCACCCCGGAGGAAACGCCGATGGCCAGCGAACAGACCCTTGCCGCCCTCGCCCAGCAACGCCAGGCCCTGGAGGCCAGCAACCCGGCGCCGAAGGTTGCCGGCGCCAATGTCAAAGTCGCCAGCGCCCAAGCGCCGCGCGGTTAAGGGACAACACCGATGAACTTTTCGAAATTCTTCATTACCCGGCCGATCTTCGCCGCGGTGCTGTCGCTGGTGCTGCTGATCGCAGGTTCCATCTCGCTGTTCCAGCTGCCGATCAGCGAATACCCCGAAGTGGTGCCGCCCACCGTGGTGGTGCGCGCCAACTTCCCCGGCGCCAACCCCAAGGTGATCGGCGAAACCGTCGCAGCGCCCTTGGAACAAGCCATCACCGGTGTCGAGAACATGCTGTACATGTCCTCGCAGTCCACCGCCGACGGCAAGCTGACCCTGACCATCACCTTCGCCCTCGGCACCGACCTGGACAACGCCCAGGTGCAGGTGCAGAACCGCGTGACCCGCACCCAGCCCAAGCTGCCGGAGGAAGTCACCCGTATCGGCATTACCGTCGACAAGGCCTCGCCCGACCTGACCATGGTCGTGCACCTGACCTCGCCGGACAACCGCTACGACATGCTCTACCTGTCCAACTACGCCATCCTCAACATCAAGGATGAGCTGGCGCGCCTGGGTGGCGTGGGTGACGTGCAGCTGTTCGGCATGGGCGACTACTCGCTGCGGGTGTGGCTCGATCCGAACAAGACCGCCTCGCGCAACCTGACCGCCAGCGACGTGGTGGCCGCCATTCGCGAACAGAACCGCCAGGTCGCCGCCGGCCAGCTGGGCGCCCCGCCCGCCCCGGGTTCGACCAGTTTCCAGTTGTCGATCAACACCCAAGGCCGCCTGGTCAACGAGGAAGAGTTCGAGAACATCATCATCCGTGCCGGCGCCAACGGCGAGATCACCCGCCTGAAGGACATCGCCCGGGTCGAGCTCGGCTCCAGCCAGTACGCCCTGCGTTCGCTGCTGAACAACCAGCCGGCGGTGGCCATCCCGATCTTCCAGCGTCCGGGCTCCAACGCCATCGAGATCTCCGACGAAGTGCGGGCGAAGATGGCCGAGCTGAAGAAAGAGTTCCCGGAAGGCATGGACTACAGCATCGTCTATGACCCGACCGTGTTCGTCCGTGGCTCCATCGAAGCGGTGGTGCACACCCTGTTCGAAGCGCTGATCCTGGTCGTGCTGGTGGTGATCCTGTTCCTGCAAACCTGGCGCGCCTCGATCATCCCGCTGATGGCCGTGCCGGTTTCGCTGATCGGCACCTTCGCGGTGATGCACCTGTTCGGTTTCTCGCTCAACGCGCTGTCGCTGTTCGGCCTGGTGCTGGCCATCGGTATCGTGGTGGACGACGCCATCGTCGTGGTGGAGAACGTCGAGCGAAACATCGGGCTTGGCCTGAAACCGCTGGAAGCCACGCAGAAGGCCATGAGCGAAGTGACAGGCCCGATCATCGCCACCGCCCTGGTGCTGTGCGCCGTGTTCGTGCCCGCCGCGTTCATCTCGGGGCTTACCGGGCAGTTCTACAAGCAGTTCGCCCTGACCATCGCCATCTCCACCGTGATCTCGGCGTTCAACTCGCTGACCCTGTCGCCGGCCCTGGCCGCCGTGCTGCTGAAGGACCACCATGCGCCCAAGGACCGTTTCTCGCGGTTCCTGGAAAAGCTGCTGGGCAGCTGGCTGTTCGCTCCGTTCAACCGCTTCTTCGACCGCGCCAGCCATGGCTATGTCGGCGGCGTGCGCCGGGTCATCCGCTCCAGCGGCATCGCCCTGTTCGTCTATGCCGGGCTCATGGGCCTGACCTACCTGGGCTTCTCGTCCACCCCAACCGGCTTCGTCCCGGCCCAGGACAAGCAGTACCTGGTGGCCTTCGCCCAGCTGCCTGACGCCGCCAGCCTCGACCGTACCGAGGCTGTGATCAAGAAGATGAGCGAGATCGCCCTCAAGCAACCGGGCGTGGCCGATTCGGTGGCCTTCCCTGGCCTGTCGATCAACGGCTTCACCAACAGCCCGAACAGCGGCATCGTGTTCACCCCGCTCAAGCCGTTCGACGAGCGCAAGGACCCGAGTCAGTCGGCGGCGGCCATCGCGGCAGCCCTGAACGCCCAGTTCGCCGATATCCAGGACGCCTACATCGCAATCTTCCCGCCTCCGCCGGTTCAAGGCCTGGGCACCATCGGCGGCTTCCGCCTGCAGATCGAGGACCGCGGCAACCTGGGCTATGAAGCGCTGTACAAAGAGACCCAGAACATCATCGCCAAGAGCCACAACGTGCCGGAACTGGCGGGCCTGTTCACCAGCTACCAGGTCAACGTGCCGCAGGTCGATGCCGCCATCGACCGGGAAAAGGCCAAGACCCACGGCGTGGCGATCAATGACATCTTCGACACCCTGCAGGTCTACCTGGGCTCGCTGTACACCAACGACTTCAACCGCTTTGGCCGCACCTACCAGGTCAACGTCCAGGCCGAGCAGCAGTTCCGCCTCGACGCCGAGCAGATCGGCCAGCTGAAGGTGCGCAACAACCTGGGCGAGATGATCCCGCTGGCGACGTTCCTCAAGGTCAGCGACACCTCCGGGCCTGACCGGGTCATGCACTACAACGGCTTCATCACCGCCGAGATCAACGGTGCCGCGGCCCCCGGCTACAGCTCCGGCCAGGCCGAGGCGGCAATCGAGAAGCTGCTCAAGGAAGAACTGCCCAACGGCATGACCTTCGAATGGACCGACCTGACCTACCAGCAGATCCTCTCGGGCAACACCGCGCTGTTCGTGTTCCCGCTCTGCGTGCTGCTGGCCTTCCTGGTGCTGGCCGCCCAGTACGAAAGCTGGAGCCTGCCGCTGGCGGTGATCCTGATCGTGCCGATGACCCTGCTGTCGGCCATTACCGGGGTGATCGTCTCCGGTGGCGACAACAACATCTTCACCCAGATCGGCTTGATCGTGCTGGTGGGCCTGGCGTGCAAGAACGCGATCCTGATCGTCGAGTTCGCCAAGGATGAACAGGCCAAGGGCCTCGACCCGCTGGCCGCGGTACTGGAAGCCTGCCGTCTGCGCCTGCGGCCGATCCTGATGACCTCGATCGCCTTCATCATGGGCGTGGTGCCGCTGGTGTTCAGCTCCGGCGCCGGCTCGGAAATGCGTCACGCCATGGGTGTGGCGGTGTTCTCGGGGATGATCGGGGTGACCGTGTTCGGCCTGTTCCTGACCCCAGTGTTCTTCTTCCTGATCCGCCGTTTCGTCGAGCGTCGCCAGGCCCGCAAGGCCGAGCACGCCGTCGCGCTGGAGACCCACGCATGAAGTTGCTCAAACACCTGACCCCGAGCCTGCTGGCACTGGCCCTGGCGGCCTGCGCCGTGGGCCCGGACTACAAGACGCCGGACACCGCGCCGGCCAAGCTGGACAGCGGTCTGGTGGCCAAGGCCTTCGACCGCAGCCGCTTCGAAAGCGTGTGGTGGAAGCAGTTCGACGACCCGGTGCTCAACCAACTGGTGCAGGCGTCGCTGGACGGCAACCGCGACCTGCGCGTGGCCTTTGCCCGCCTGAAAGCGGCGCGGTCGATTCGCGAGGACGTGTCCAATGACCAGATCCCCGTGGTCACCAGCCGCGCCAGCAGCGATCTGGGCAAGGGCCAGGTGCCCGGCCAAACTGAACGCCGGGTCAACAGCGAGCGTTATGATCTGGGCCTGGACATGGCCTGGGAGCTCGACCTGTTTGGCCGCATCCAGCGCCAGATCGAGGCCAGCGAAGCCCAGGAAGCCGCCGCCGAAGCCGACCTGCAACAACTGCAGGTCAGCCTGATCGCCGAGCTGGTCGACGCTTACGGCCAGTTGCGCGGCGCCCAGCTGCGCGAGCAGATCGCCGTGGCCAACCTCAAGACCCAGCAGCAGTCGCGGGACATCACCGTGACCCTGCGCGACACCGGTGTCGGCAATGAACTCGATGTGGTCCGCGCCGACGCCCGCCTGGCGGGTGTCGAAGCCACCGTGCCGCAGCTGCAGGCCGCACAGGTGCGGGCGAAGAACCGCATCGCCACCCTGCTCGGCCAGCGTCCGGACGCCTTGAGCGTCGATCTTGCGCCCAAGGCCCTGCCGGCCATCGCCAAGGCCTTGCCGGTGGGCGACCCCGGCGAGCTGCTGCGTCGCCGCCCGGACATCCGCAGCGCCGAACGCCAGCTGGCCGCGGCCACGGCCAACGTCGGCGTGGCCACCGCCGACCTGTTCCCGCGGGTCAGCCTCAGCGGCTTCCTCGGTTTCACCGCCGCGCGCGGCTCGCAGATCGGCTCCTCAGCGGCCAACGCCTGGGCGCTGGGCCCGAGCATCACTTGGGCGGCCTTCGACCTGGGCAGCGTGCGCGCCCGCCTGCGCGGGGCCAAGGCCGATGCCGAGGGCGCCCTGGCCAACTACGAACAGCAGGTGCTGCTGGCCCTGGAGGAATCCTCCAACGCCTTCAGCGACTATGGCAAGCGCCAACAGCGCCTGCTGGCGCTGATGCGCCAGAGCGACGCCAGCCGCAAGGCGGCGGAACTGGCTTCGGTGCGCTATCGCGAAGGCACGGTGGACTACCTGGTGCTGCTCGACGCCGAACGCGAGCGCCTGAGCGCCGAAGACGCCCAGGCCCAGGGCGAGGTCGAGCTGTACAGCGGCATCGTCGCGATCTACAAGGCGCTGGGCGGCGGCTGGCAACCCGACGTGGTGGCCAGCTCGCGCTGACCGCCCCCTGATGTGAAGACTCCTTTGGTTGGTTCCTCCCCCAACCGTTTGCCCCGAAGGCCTTGGTCTTCGGGGCTTTTTTATGTGCCATTGGCGGGACAGGTGCCCTGCAGGACATGCTCCCTGGCCCGGGCAATCGCCGCCTGTATTGCCCCTCGCGCCTGGGGGCTGTTCTTCCAGCAACTGCTGCCCAGCAGACCGGCCGCCTCGCTGACGATCTGCAGGGCGTCGGCCCCGGCCAGTCGCGCCAGCGAGTCATAACCCAACTGCTCGAGCCGCTGCACCACGGTCGGCCCCACGCCCTTGACCGCCAGCAACACTGCCCGCTCATGCGCATTGAACGCCATCTCCACCTCCCTGTGCCGTCGTGGCTTTGCAAGTGTTGCGAATAATGGCATATATCCTGATCAGCCCGCCCTCCCCAGGAGACTACCCATGCTCGGCGTGACCGACTACGGCGCTTTCGTGATCGCGTTCCTTATCCTCCTGGCGATCCCCGGGCCCGGCAACTTCGCCCTGATCACCGCCACCGGCAAGGGCGGCATCAAGGGCGGCCTGGCCGCTACTTTCGGAGTGATCCTCGGCGACCAGGTGCTGATGTGGCTGGCGGTGGCGGGCGTCGCCACCCTGCTGGCCGCCTATCCGGCCGCCTTCCATGTGGTGCAGTGGGCCGGCGCCGCCTACCTGGCCTGGCTCGGCCTGCGCATGGTGCTGAGCAAGCCCGGCGGCGCGCCGCGCGACAGCGGCATGGCCAGCGGCCGCTACCTGCGCCAGACCATGATGATCACCCTGCTCAACCCCAAGGCGATCATGTTCTACATGGCGTTCTTCCCGCTGTTCATCGACCCGGTACGCCACCAAGGCGTGGTGACCTTCGCTTTCATGGCGCTGACCGTGGCTGGCCTGACCCTGCTCTACGGCCTGGTGGCGGTGCTGCTCACCCACCGCTTGGCCGAGCGCATGCGCGCTAGCCCGCGCATCACTAACCTGCTCGAACGCCTGGCCGGCGCCTGCCTGGTAGGCTTCGGCATCAAGCTGGCGGCGATGCGTTGATGTTCAGGCATCACGCAGCAGGTCATGGGCGTCGAGCAGGCGGAAGGCCACCTGCGGATTGCGCTCCAGTCCCCGGCGGATAGCGGCGGGGATCGACTGGCGGGTCTTGCGGCACAGGCCCGGCTGCGCCGCAAGCTCGATGACGATGCCGCGCATGGTGCGCACTTCGTTGAAGCCTGGGGCGATATGCACGCGGATGCCCAGTTGCTCGTAGAGGCGTGACTGCAGGCGCTGCAGGTCCTCCAGATCCTTCAGGTTCTCCAGGCGTTCGACCAGGCGCTTCTCCTCCTCGCGGGTGAGCAGCAGGATGCGTCGCTCGGGGCCGTCGGCCAGGCGTTCGCGGCCGCAGTCGCAGGCGCCCGGTGGACAAGGATGGCGTAAAGGAGGCAGGTTGGTCATGGGGGCAAGGATAGTCGCTACTCGACAACTGCAGGAAGAGGCCGCGATCGGTCCTGACTATCCTCCCGCCAGCAGACTCCGGTCGAACATGAACGCCCCGCTCCCCTGCGGGGTATGCCGGTACAGTTGCTGTGGACGCCCCAGCCTGGGCTGGTTCTTTTCTCCGGTGTCCTGCACCCAGCCTTCGCGCTTCATGCGCTCCAGACGTTTGCGCATCGAGGTGTTGTTGACCGGCAGCCCCAGGCACGCCTGCGCGGCGGCCAGCGCATCCAGCACGGTGAACCGCTCGGGTGCCAGGTACAACGGCAGGTTGGTGTACACGGCCTTGGCCACCAGCCGTTCATGGGCACGCTCGACCAGCAGGCGATGATCGAACGGCAACGGCGGTTCGTTGTCCAGGACGCGTTGCAGATCGAAAAAGGCAATCTGCGGGTCCTCGACCACAACCGCAGGATCGAGCAACGCCAGGTAGTAAGTGCTCAAGGTCCAGCCCCGAGGGTCGCGGGAAGCATTGCCCTCGGTGCCGACCTGCTCCAGGTGGCGCGGGCGCACCTTGGCCTTTTCCGAGAGCGCCCGGCAGGCGGCGGCATCCAGGTTGTTGTCCGCGGAACTGCCATTGACGATGACACCCGGCAAGGCCCACTGCCCCTTGTAGGGCTCGCGTTCGCGCGGGGACAGCAACACCTCCAGGCGCTGGCTGTGGGGTGACAGGCGCAGGGTGACGATATCGACACTGGCCAGGACTTCAGCTGTGCTCACGGAACCGATCCTTAATCAACATACGCCTATATTCCATCAGAGCGATTAAATAGAGCAACCCTGAATCCCTGGATAAAATGACCTTGACACACTTAATTCACCAGGTGGAATATATAGCCATTCCAGCCGAGGAGTTTCCTCCAATGAAAATCGCCAGTTTCGATGTCGACGCGCAGAACGGCTTCACCGCCAACGCCCCCCAGGAGCTGCCGGTGCCCGGCGGCCACCTGATCGCCCCTGCGCTCAACACCATGGCCCAACGCGCCTCGCTGCGCCTGGGCAGCAAGGACGCGCACCCGGCCAACGCCGCCTGGGTGGTCGCCGAGCCGGGCCAGATGCTGCAGGCATTGCCCCTGGCCAATGCCGACCTGACCTGGGTCAGCCACTGCGTCCCCGGTACGCCGGGCTTCGAGCTGCTGCCCGGCCTGCCCGCTCCCATCGACTACGACTACTTTGTCTGGAAAGGCGTCGAGCCTGACCTGCACCCCTATGGGGCGTGCTACCACGACCTGGCCGAGCGCCGCTCTACCGGCGTCATCGAGTTCCTCAAGGTGCAACAGGTGCAGGCGATCATCGTCGGTGGCCTGGCACTGGACTACTGCGTGCGCACCACCGCCCTGCAGCTGCGCCGCGCCGGCTTCGAGGTGCTGCTGTACCTGCCGGCCAGCCGCGCCCTGAGCACCGAGGGCGCACAGGCGGCCTGCGATGAAATGGCCAGCACCGGCATCCATCTGTGTGCCGACGAACAGGCCCTCGATACCCGGCTCGACTTACTCAAGGAGGACCACCCATGAGCGACAGCGTCTTCGGCCCACGGATCATCCAGAACCTGCTGGACACCGACTTCTACAAGATCACCATGATGCAGGCGGTGCTGCACAACTACCCCAACGCCGAAGTGGAATGGGAGTTCCGCTGCCGCAATGACGAGGATTTGGCGCCCTACCTCGCCGAGATCCGCTACCAGGTCGAGCAGTTGGCCGATGTCTCGGTCACCCACGACCAATTGGCCTACCTGGAAAAGATCCCGTTCATCAAGCCGGACTTCATCCGCTTCCTCAGCCTGTTCCGCTTCAACCTGCGCTATGTGCAGGTCGGCCTGGACGATGCCGGGCAACTGGCGATCCGCGTGCGCGGCCCGTGGCTGCACGTGATCCTGTTCGAGATCCCGCTGCTGGCGATCATCAGCGAGGTACGCAACCGCTACCGCTATCGCGAGGTGCTGATCGAACAGGTCGGCGAGCGCCTGTACCAGAAGCTCGACTGGCTCAGGGCAGAAGCCAGCGACGACGAACTGGCCGGTCTGCAACTGGCCGACTTCGGTACCCGCCGGCGATTCTCCTATCGGGTACAGGAAGAGGTGGTGCATATCCTCAAACGCGACTTCCCCGGGCGTTTCGTCGGCACCAGCAACGTGCACCTGGCCCGCGAATACCAGATCAAGCCCATCGGCACCATGGCCCACGAATGGTTCATGGCCCACCAGCAGCTCGGCCCGCGCCTGGTCGACAGCCAGGCCGCCGCGCTGGAATGCTGGGTACGTGAGTACCGTGGCCAGCTGGGCATCGCCCTGACCGACTGCATCGGCATGGATGCATTCATGAAGGACTTCGACCTGTACTTCGCCAAGCTCTTCGACGGCCTACGGCATGACTCGGGCGAGCCGCTGGCCTGGGCCGAGAAAGCCATCGCCCACTACCAGCGGCTGGGCATCGATCCACGTGGCAAGACGCTGATCTTCTCCGACGGCCTGGACTTCGAGAAGATGCTGACGCTCTATCGCGCCCTGCACGGGCGGATCAACGTCAGCTTCGGTATAGGTACCAACCTGACCTGCGACATCCCCGGGGTCAGGCCGATGAACATGGTGATCAAGATGACCGCCTGCAACGGCGCGCCGGTGGCGAAGATCTCCGACAGTCCGGGCAAGACCCAGTGCCGGGACGAGAATTTCGTGGCGTACCTGCGGCATGTGTTCAACGTCCAATAACCCCGGGGCTGCTACGCAGCCCTTTGGCCGGCAAGTCGGCTCCCACGGGGTAGGCACTGCGTCCAAGGTTTTTCACCAAGGCCCTCGTTGCCACGCACATTTGCTTGTATGGTGTTGTCCAAGAAGGATGTTTTACCCGCACAGGAAAGACCAGATGCCCCAACGCAATGTCATCAACGCCTCCGTCAGCCCCAAGGGCAGCCTGGAGACGCTGTCGCAACGTGAAGTCCAGCAACTGAGCGAAGTCGGTACCGGCAGCCTCTACACCCTGTTCCGCCAGTGCGCCCTGGCCATCCTCAACACCGGCGCCCATGTCGACAACGCCAAGACCATCCTCGAGGCCTACAAGGACTTCGAGGTACGCATCCACCAGCAGGACCGCGGCGTGCGCCTGGAACTGCTCAACGCCCCGGCCGACGCCTTCGTCGACGGCGAAATGATCGCCAGCACCCGCGAGATGCTGTTCAGCGCCCTGCGTGACATCGTCTACACCGAGAGCGAGCTGGCCAGCCAGCGCATCGACCTCGAGAGCTCCCAGGGCCTCACCGACTACGTCTTCCACCTGCTGCGCAACGCCCGCACCCTGCGCCCGGGCGTCGAGCCGAAGATGGTGGTGTGCTGGGGCGGTCACTCGATCAGCAGCGAGGAATACCAGTACACCAAGAAGGTCGGCCACGAGCTGGGCCTGCGCAAGCTGGATGTCTGCACCGGCTGCGGCCCTGGCGTGATGAAAGGCCCGATGAAGGGCGCCACCATCGCCCACGCCAAGCAGCGCATGCACGGCAGCCGCTACCTGGGGCTGACCGAGCCAGGCATCATCGCCGCCGAGGCGCCCAACCCGATCGTCAACGAACTGGTGATCCTGCCGGATATCGAGAAGCGCCTGGAAGCCTTCGTCCGCGTTGGCCACGGCATCATCATCTTCCCCGGGGGCGCTGGCACCGCCGAGGAGTTCCTGTACCTGCTCGGCATCCTCATGCACCCGGAAAACCAGGACCTGCCGTTCCCGGTCGTACTCACCGGGCCGCGTAGCGCCGAAGCCTTCCTGCTGCAACTGCATGCCTTCGTCGGGGCCACCCTCGGCGAGGCCGCCCAGCGTCATTACCAGATCATCATCGACGATCCGGCCGAAGTCGCCCGGCAGATGGTCGAGGGGCTCAAGGCGGTCAAGCAGTTCCGCCGCGAGCGTAACGACGCCTTCCACTTCAACTGGCTGCTGAAAATCGACGAAGGCTTCCAGCACCCGTTCGACCCGACCCACGAGAACATGGCCAACCTGGCCCTGCGCCGCAACCTGCCGCCCCACGAACTGGCGGCCAACCTGCGCCGGGCGTTCTCCGGGATCGTCGCCGGCAACGTCAAGGACAAGGGCATTCGCCTGATCGAGGAGCACGGGCCGTACCAGATCCGTGGCGACGCGGCGATCCTCGACCCGCTCGGGCGCCTGCTGCAGGCGTTCGTCGACCAGCACCGCATGAAGCTGCCCGGCGGGGCAGCGTATGTGCCGTGCTATGAGGTGGTGGCCTGAGACCTCGAGGGGCCGCCTTGCGGCCCCTTTGCTGGCAGGCCGGCGCTCACAGGGGCAAGTTACACACCACTTCCCGCAACATCCTGCAGACATTTCCCAAGCCAGGCAGTGAACCTGCCTACAAAAAAACGGTCTTTCGCTGACGGTCAATCCACCCGACCGGATCGCCGGCCCAGTCATCGGGCCTTCATTCGTACTGTTTCAGCGAAGACCAGCATGCCAGACATCCAGCCCGTTCCTCCTGCCCTCACCGTCCTGCGCGGCGGCCTGATCGCCGCCCTGATCGCCCTTGCCGCCCCAGCCCACGCCGAAGAGCCGGCCAGCGATGCGCGCTGGGTCAGCGACAGCCTGAGCACCTATGTCCGCAGCGGCCCCACCGACGGCCACCGCATCGTCGGCACGCTCAAGTCGGGGCAGAAGGTCACCCTGGTCACCAGCCAGGGCAACTACAGCCAGGTACGCGGGCAGAGCGGCGACCTGGTGTGGATCCTCACCAGCGACTTGCAGGCGGTGCCCGGCCAGAGCGAGCGCCTGCCGCAGCTCGACGCCCAGGTGGCCGAACTGTCCGGCCAGCTCAAGACCATCGACGACAGCTGGAAGAACCGCGTGCAGGGCATGCAGGAGACCCTCGACTCGCGCAAGGCGCTGATCGACGAGCTGGAAAGCCGCAACAAGGCACTCAACGAACAGCTCGAGCAGAGCCAGTCGACCCTGCGCGACACCCAGGCACGCCTGGGTGACGAGAACAAGCAGGTGATGATGCGCTACATGGTGTATGGCGGCAGCATCGCCGGCGCCGGGCTGCTGGCGGGGCTGATCCTGCCGGCGCTGACCCGTGGCCGCAAACGTAACGACCGCTGGTTCTGAGCAACGGGGCACGGTCTGGCCTTGGCGATGATTGCGTGACAGGGTCTACGCTAAAGGGTTCACGACAACGAGATCCCTGCCCATGCCCTTGCGACTCTGCTCTTTGGCCCTTGCCCTGGCCTGCGCCACCGCCCAGGCCGCCGACCCGACGCCCCAGGCCCTGTTCAGCCAGGCCCAGGCCGAACAGCCTCACTACCTGGAAACCCTCAAGACCCTGGTGGCCGTGGACACCGGCACCGGTACCGAGCCCGGCCTGAAGCAGGTTGGCAACGAACTGGTGAAACGACTGGAGGCTCTCGGCGCCAAGGTCACGACGCAGCCGGCCACGCCTTCGGTGGGCGACAACATCGTCGGAACGCTCAAGGGCAGTGGCGACAAGGACTTCCTGCTGATGGTCCACTACGACACGGTGTTCGGCCCCGGCACCGTGGCCAAGCGCCCGTTTCGGATCGACGGCGACCGCGCTTACGGCCCCGGCGTGGCCGATGCCAAGGGCGGCGTGGCGATGATCCTGCATGCGCTGAAACTGCTGCAGGACCAGCAGTACAAGGGATACCGCACCCTCACCGTGCTGTTCAACCCGGACGAGGAAATGGGCTCGACCGGCTCGCGGCAGCTGATTGCCGAACTGGCGCGCAAGCATGACTTCGTCTTCTCCTACGAGCCGCCCGACAAGGACGCGGTCACCGTCGCCACCAACGGCATCAATCGCCTCAAGCTCGAGGTCAAGGGCCGCGCCTCCCACGCAGGCTCCGCCCCGGAGGCCGGGCGCAACGCGCTGCTGGAGCTGGCGCACCAGTTGCTGCAATTGAACAACCTCGGCGACAAGAGCAAGGGCACCACCGTCAACTGGA
Source organism: Pseudomonas sp. P110(2024) (assembly GCF_057480795.1). Classification (NCBI taxonomy): domain Bacteria; kingdom Pseudomonadati; phylum Pseudomonadota; class Gammaproteobacteria; order Pseudomonadales; family Pseudomonadaceae; genus Pseudomonas; species Pseudomonas sp. P110(2024). Next base: position 216,312 of record NZ_JBLIYT010000004.1, on the reverse strand, counting down.
CCCTGGCCAAGGCCGGGGAAAAAGCCAACATCATTCCCGCCCAGGCCAGCGCCGAGGCCGACATGCGCTACTCCGACCTGAGCGAGACCGAGCGGGTGCAGGAGGATGCCCTGCGGATCATCAAGAAACAGCTGGTGGCCGATACCCAGGTCGAGCTGGTCATGGAAAAAGGCCGTCCGCCGCTGGCCAGGAACGACGCCTCCACGGAACTTGCGCAAACGGCGCGGCAGCTCTACAGCAAGATCGACCGGCAGTTGCAGCCGATCGCCATGCGCTTCGGCACCGACGCCGGCTACGCCTACGTGCCCGACAACGACAAGCCGGCGGTGCTGGAGACCCTCGGCGTGGTCGGCGCCGGCTTGCATGGCGACGACGAATACATGGAGATCGCCAGCGTGGCGCCACGCTTGTACCTGACGGTGGCGATGATCCGGCACCTGGCGCAGTAAGTCTTCATGAATATCCTTTACGACGAACGTGTCGACGGACCGTTGCCAGCCGTGGACAAGCCGGCACTGCTGGCCGCCCTGCGCGAGGCCCTGCCCGACCTGGAGATCCTGCACCGCGGCGAAGACCTCAGGCCCTACGAGTGCGACGGCCTCTCGGCGTACCGCACGCTACCGCTGCTGGTGGCGCTGCCCGAGCGCATCGAGCAGGTGCAGGCGCTGCTGCGGCTCTGCCACCAGCACGGCGTGCCGGTGGTGGCGCGCGGCGCCGGCACCGGCCTGTCCGGCGGCGCCCTGCCGTTGAGCCAGGGCATCCTGCTGGTAATGGCGCGCTTCAAGCGCATTCTCGAGGTCAACCCCCAGGGCCGCTTCGCCCGGGTCCAGCCTGGTGTGCGCAACCTGGCGATCTCCCAGGCGGCGGCGCCCCATGGGCTGTACTACGCGCCCGATCCGTCCTCGCAGATCGCCTGCTCGATCGGCGGCAATGTCGCCGAGAATGCCGGTGGCGTGCATTGCCTGAAATACGGCCTGACCGTGCATAACCTGCTCAAGGTGGAAATCCTCACCGTCGAAGGCGAACGCCTGGTGCTGGGCAGCGATGCCCTGGACAGCCCCGGATTCGACCTGCTGGCGTTGTTCACCGGTTCCGAAGGCATGCTCGGTATCGTCACCGAAGTCACCGTCAAGCTGCTGCCCAGACCGCAGGTGGCACGGGTACTGCTGGCCAGTTTCGACAGCGTCGAGGATGCCGGGGGCGCGGTGGCCGAAATCATCGGCGCCGGGATCATCCCGGCTGGACTCGAGATGATGGACAACCTGGCGATTCGCGCCGCCGAGGATTTCATCCATGCCGGCTACCCGCTGGACGCGGCGGCGATCCTGCTGTGCGAGCTCGACGGTGTCGAGGCCGACGTGCAGGACGACTGCGCACGGGTCGATGCCGTGCTGCGCAGGGCCGGCGCCCGCGAGGTGCGCCTGGCCTGTGACGAAGCCGAGCGCGCGCGCTTCTGGGCTGGGCGCAAGAATGCCTTCCCGGCGGTGGGGCGCATTTCCCCGGACTACTACTGCATGGATGGCACCATCCCGCGCCGGGAGTTGCCACGAGTGCTCAAGGGCATCAGCGAGCTTTCCCGGCAGTACGGCCTGCGGGTGGCCAACGTGTTCCATGCCGGCGACGGCAACCTGCACCCGCTGATCCTGTTCGATGCCAACCTGCCCGGCGAACTGGAGCGCGCCGAGGCCATCGGCGGCAAGATCCTCGAACTGTGCGTGGCCGTCGGCGGCAGCATCACCGGCGAACACGGCGTGGGCCGGGAGAAGATCAACCAGATGTGCGCGCAGTTCAACAGCGACGAGATCACCTTGTTCCACGCGGTCAAGGCCGCCTTCGACCCACGGGGCCTGCTCAACCCGGGCAAGAACATCCCCACCCTGCAGCGCTGCGCCGAGTTCGGCGCGCTGCATGTGCACAACGGGCAACTGCCCTTCCCCGACCTGGAGCGTTTCTGATGGACAGGGACTTGAGCCAGGACCTGCGGGAGCAGGTCAACCAGGCGCTGGAGATGCGCACTCCGCTGCGCATCCAGGGCGGCAACAGCAAGGCCATGCTCGGTCGCCCGGTAACCGGGCAGGTCATCGACATCCGCGGCCACCGGGGCATCGTCGGCTACGACCCCACCGAACTGGTACTCACCGCCCGCGCCGGCACGCCCCTGCGGGAGGTCGAGGCGACGCTGCACGAGGCCGGGCAGATGCTGGCCTGCGAACCACCACACCTGGGCCCCGAGGCAACGCTGGGCGGCATGGTCGCGGCCGGGCTGTCGGGGCCAAGGCGGCCTTGGGCCGGGTCGGTGCGTGACTACGTCCTCGGTACCCGGCTGATCACCGGCCACGGCAAGCACCTGCGCTTTGGCGGCGAGGTGATGAAGAATGTCGCCGGCTACGACGTATCGCGGCTGATGGCGGGCAGCTTCGGCTGCCTGGGGCTGCTCACCGAGGTGTCGTTGAAGGTGCTGCCGCGACCACGCCAGTGCCTGGGCCTGCGCCTGGAGATGAACGTAGGTCAGGCCCTGGCCGAACTCGTCGAATGGGGCCGGCAAGCGCTGCCGATCAGCGCTGCCTGCCATGACGGCGAGACGCTGCATCTGCGCCTGGAAGGCGGCGAAGGCTCGGTGCGCTCGGCCCGCGAGCGCCTGGGTGGCGAAGCGCTCGACACGGGCTTCTGGCACGACCTGCGCGAGCAGCGCCTGGCCTTCTTCGCCGCACCCGCGACGCTGTGGCGGCTTTCCCTGCCCCTTGCCTGCGGCGCCCTCGACCTTCCGGGGCGTCAGTTGCTCGACTGGGGCGGCGCCCAGCGCTGGCTGAAGTCTGATGCCCCGGCGTCCGTCATCCGGGCGTTGGCGGCCGAGGCCGGCGGTCATGCCACCGCCTACCGGCCCGGTGATGACAGCAGCGCCCCGCTTGATCCTTTGACGCTGCGCTATCACCAGGCGCTCAAACGCCAACTCGATCCCCAGGGCGTGTTCAACCCTGGCCGCCTGTACGCCGACCTGTGAGGCCACGGCATGCACACACACCTGAGCGACTCCGCCCGCCAACTGCCCCGCGCCGACGAGGCCGAACGTATCCTGCGCGCCTGCGTGCACTGCGGGTTCTGCACCGCCACCTGCCCCACCTACCAGTTGCTCGGCGATGAACTGGACGGGCCTCGCGGGCGCATCTACCTGATCAAGCAGGTGCTCGAAGGCGAGCCGGTGAGCACCAGCACCCAGGCGCACCTGGACCGTTGCCTGAGCTGTCGCAACTGCGAGACCACCTGCCCGTCGGGGGTGGAGTACCACAACCTGCTCGACATCGGCCGCGCCGTGGTCGACCGGCAAGTCCCCCGACCACCGGGGCAACGCCTGCTGCGCGCCGGCCTGCGCGCCGTGGTGCCACGGTCTGGCGCATTCGAGGCCCTGGTGCGCGCCGGCCAGGCCCTGCGCCCCCTGCTCCCGGCCAGCCTCAAGGACAAGCTGCCGGCGCATGTTGTAGCCCCACGCCAACGCCTGACACCGCGCCACGCCCGACATGTGCTGCTGCTCGAAGGCTGCGTGCAGCAGGCCCTTTCACCCAACACCAACGCCGCCGCCACGCGCCTGCTTGACCGGCTCGGCATCAGCGTCAAACCGGTCCATGAGGCCGGCTGCTGCGGCGCCGTGGACTATCATCTGGATGCCCAGGCGCGTGGCCTCGACCGTGCCCGGCGCAACATCGACGCCTGGTGGCCGGCCATCGAGGCCGGCGCCGAGGCCATTGTGCAGACCGCCAGCGGCTGCGGTGCGTTCGTCCGCGACTATGGCCACCTGTTGGAACAAGACCCGCGTTACGCCGCCAAGGCCGCCACGGTCAGTGCCCTGTCCCGCGACCTGGTGCAGGTGCTGCAGGCCGAGCCACTGGAGCGACTGGGTGTCTGCACCGAGCAGCGCCTGGCGTTCCACTGCCCCTGCACCCTACAGCATGCCCTCAAGCTCGGCGGAGCGGTGGAAGGCCTGCTGCAGCGCCTGGGCTTCCACCTCACCCAGGTGCCCGATGGCCACCTGTGCTGCGGCTCGGCCGGCACCTATTCGCTGACCCAGCCGACGTTGGCGCGCCAGCTACGCGACAACCGCCTCAACGCCCTGGAAAGCGGCAACCCGCAGCTCATTGCCACCGCCAACATCGGCTGCCAGCTGCACCTCGGCGGTGCCGGGCGCACGCCGGTGCGGCACTGGATCGAAATCGTCGAGGCGGCGCTTGAGCCCGGCGCTGTCGAGGCGACGGAATTTGTGCCCCGCCCCTGACGCGGATCAAGGCGATGTTCAACCTGGCACCTGTAATTTCGGAACCCTCCTACCGAAAACACGGAAGCTTCTAGATTGTTGCCACACCGTCGGCAAAACATCATCCGACCTGGAGACGTGACCGCCGCCCCGGCGCGGCCAACCCCATCCAGACGAGGCCATGCCATGCCCGCAAACGCTGATCACCCTACCCGTGAACTGCGCCATACCCTGCGCCAACTGCTGGCCCACGAGGTCAGCAACCCCGATGACAATCCGCACCTGTCCGGGGTGCGGTTCTTCTGTGCCACCGACGAGCACACCCGCCAGCTGATCGAGCGGGTCGAGCTGCTCGCCAGCGAAGCCTTCTTCGATGCCAAGGGCCGCGCCATCCCAGCCCGCATGCGCGAAGCGGCGGTGGACGGCGTGTGCATCCAGCAGAAACGCAAGGCCTGCGAAGACGAGACGGTGATCCGCATCGCACTGCCGGAAAAAGGCTACATCACCATCAGTACCGCCCGACTTTGACTCCTCGTCGCCGACAAGCCAGATCCCACAGGGTGAACACGGTCCTTGTGGGAGCCGACTTGCCGGCGATGGGCCGCAGAGCGGTCCCCTTGCAGCCAACGCAATAAACCCCGAAGCTTTTATCCCCCTGCGCTTCGGACACCCTCCCCCGATGGAACTGCACATCCGCCTCGAAGGCCGCAAAGGCCTGGCCGAACAGCTCTACCAGCAACTGCGCGCCGGTATTGACAGCGGCCACCTGGCCGCCGGCACCCAGCTGCCACCCACGCGTCTCTTGGCCGAACAACTGGGGGTTTCGCGCAAGACCGTGGCCGAAGCCTATTCGCGCCTGACCTATGACAACCTGCTCAGCGGCGTGGTCGGTCGCGGCACGTTCATCACCCCGCGCCACACGCCGCGCCAGAGCGACTGCGACAACATCCCGCTGGCCGCCGCCGACACCCTCGAACGCTGGCGCCAGCGCGCCACGGTGCTGGGCCGGCGGGCGCTGGACGCACCGTCGCGCTATGACTTCATCGGCGGCGCCTCGAGCAAGGCGCAGTTCCCCTACGACCACTGGCGCAGTTGCATGAACTACGCCCTGCGCCGCAGCCAGCGCCACCCCGACCGGCAGTTTTCCGCCCAGGGCCTGCCGGAGCTGCGCGAGGCCATCGCCCACCAGATCGCCTTCACCCGCGGCATCCAGTGCGCGGCCAGCGATGTGCTGGTGTGCAATGGCGCCCAGCAGGCCTTGGACCTGATCGTCCGGGTACTGGTCGAACCCGGCTGCAAGGTGGCCATGGAGGACCCGGGCTACCCACCGGCACGCCAACTATTCCTGGCCCTCGGCGCGCGCCTGCAGTCGGTGCCGGTGGACGACCAGGGGCTGTGCGTCGAGCAGATCGAGGACGGCACCCGGCTGATCTACGTGACACCCTCGCACCAGTTCCCGCTGGGCATGCCCATGGCCGAGCCACGGCGCCAGGCGCTGCTGGCGCGGGCCGCGGAGCTTGGCGCGCTGATCATCGAGGACGACTACGACTGCGAGTTCCGCTACCAGGGGCCGGCCGCCGAAGCCCTGCAGCGCCTGGATCGACATGGCCTGGTGGCCTATGTCGGGACCTTCTCCAAGACCCTGCTGCCGGAACTGCGCCTGGGTTACGCGGTGCTGCCGCCGACCGTGCTGCAGGCCGCCTGCGTGGCCAAGCACCTGAGCGACTGGCACAGCCCTAGCCTGCAGCAGTGGGCGCTGGCGCGGTTCATCAGCGAAGGTCACCTGAACAAGCACATCCGCCGTTGCCACGAGGTGTACAGCGCCCGCCGCGAACGGATCCTGGCACGCCTGGGTGGCGACCTGGCGCCGTGGTTCGACGCGGTGCCGGCCAGCGCCGGCTTTCACCTGAGCGCGCTGGCCAAGCCCGGGGTGGACGTCGAGCTGCTGATCAACCTGGCGCGCAAGGTGGAGGTCGGTCTTTACTCCCTGGCGCCATTCTTCAGCGAAGCGCCGGTCAGGCCAGGCCTGTTGTTCGGCTTCGGTGCCATCGAACTGCTGGACATCGACCCGGCACTGGACCGGGTCGGCGATACCCTGCAACGCCTCAGTTGAGCGCCGCCGCAGGCGCTCGCCGCTCACCGGCGATGGCCCGGGCATAACCGTTGGGGGCGAAACGCACGGTCACCAGCAGCATCGCCAGCACCGTGCAGGTCAGCAGGGTCCAGGACGCCTGGAAGTCGCCGCTGACATCACGCAGCCAGCCGGTGATGTACGGCACGATACCGGTGATGATGAAACCCACGCCCTGGACAAAAGCCGCCAAGCTGCCGGCTTCACCGGGCGTGCGCAGGTGCTCCAGGGTCAGCGTCAGGCTCAGGCTGAAGCACGCGCCCAGGCCCAGGCCGATCAGCGCCACCCACAGGCCCATGGCGCTGGTCGGCGCCAGCAGCAAGCCAAGAAAGCCCGCCAGCTGGATGAGCAAGGCCAGCCACAGCCCCGGCCGGCGATCGGCCAGGCGCCGCAGCAGCAACGGCAGGCCCAGGGCGCCGCAGACCTGGAAGATGGTCATCAACCCGACTAGCTCGCCGCCACTCTGGGCCGTGCCGCCGTGCTCCAGGTGATAGGCCGGCAACCAGGCGACCATGCTCGTGTAGCCGCCGTTGATCAGCCCGAAGTAGAGCGCCAGCAGCCAGGCCCGACGGTTGCCGAACCAGTGCCCGCCGCCGCCACCGGCCAGGGACGGCGTGTCCTGGCGCGGGCGCAGGGCGACCCACGCCACGATAGCCAGCAGCGCCGGCAGCGCCCACAGGCCAAGGCCGAACTGCCAATGGCCAAAGTGCGCGGTGATCGATGGGCCCAACACCGCCGCCAGGCCACCGCCACTCATCAACGCCGCCGAATACAGCCCCATGGTCGCTGCCAGGCGGCCGGGGAACCAGCGGTTGACCAAGCCTGGCATCATGCCCTGCACCACGGCGACGCCCAGCCCGGCGACCACCGCGCTTGCGATCAGCGCCCAGGCGCTGTCCAGTTGCAGGCGCCACAGACATGCCAGGGCGATGGCCGCCAGCCCCGCCAGCATGCCGCCATGCTCGCTCAACCAGCGCCGCAGCCAGGGTTGCAGGAGCGGCACCAGGCCCATGCACAGCACCGGCAACGCGGTCAGCAGCGCCGCCTGCTGGTAGCCCAGGCCAGTGCTATGGCGCATCGGTTCGAGCAGCGGGCCGATGCTGGTGAGGATCGGCCTTAGGTTCAACGCCAGCAGCACTACCAGCAACAGGTTCAACGTGCCTCTCATGCTTCGCCGACCTGCTGCCATTCACGGTACAGGCCGCTTTCACCCGCCGGTTTCAGCGGGCGCAGGGGCAGGCTCTGCTGCCGAGGCGGGCGGGCCATCTGCGCATACACCGCGGCGGTGGACAACCCATAGGGCTCGCCCTCGTCGTTGTCATAGGCGAACCAGGCGCGCTCGATGCCGCACAGGTGCATGGCGGCCAGGCACATCGGGCACGGATGGCCGCTGGCGTAGATCTCGGCGCCGTCCAGGCGCGCCCGGCCGAGCACCTGGGCGGCCTGGCGGATGGCCTGCATCTCGGCGTGGCTGGTCGGGTCCTGGGTACTGTGGATCTCGTTGACGGCACGGGCGATCACCTGCCCCTGATGGACCAGCACGGCGCCGAAGGGGCGGCCACCGGCCTGGATATTGGCGCGGGCAAGCTCAAGGGCCTCGCGCATGAATCGATCTGCGGACATGAAACGGTTCTCAGGTGTTGACCCGCCCATTATCCCGACTCGACCGCCCTGGCAGAAATGAAGAGATTGGATGCCTGTCAGTGCTCATCCGAATGACCGATTGGCCTCCTGGCAAAGCGCGGGATTGGCTATTCGGCGCGGCGCGGCCTGGCGCTAAGGTAGTGCCACTTACCTCTTGCCGACCTGGAGTCTCATCATGCACGACCGTATCGAATGGGCCAAACACTCGCCGGAAGCCTACAAGGCCATGATCGGCCTCGAACAGGCGCTGGTCGCCTCGGGCCTGGAGCACTCGCTGCTCGAGCTGATCCGCCTGCGCGCCTCGCAGATCAATGGCTGCGCCTATTGCGTCAACATGCACGCCAACGATGCGCGCAAGGCCGGCGAAACCGAGGCGCGCCTGCAGACCCTGAGCGTCTGGCGCGAGACACGCTACTTCAGCGAGCGCGAGCGGGCCGCCCTGGCCTGGGTCGAGAGCCTGACCCGCCTGGCCGAGCGTGGCGCGCCGCAGGACGAGTACCAGGCGCTGCTGGAGCACTTCAGCGCCAAGGAGGTCGCCAACCTGACCCTGGCCATCGCCACCATCAATGCCTGGAACCGTTTCGGCGTAGGCTTTGCGATGGTGCCGGCATAAGCCGCCAACGACGCCCGCGCCTGCCCCTTGGGTGGGAGCGGATGGGCATGCGCTGTCAATCCTGTCGCAGATGCTCCACCAGCCGACGCAACATGGCATCGCATCCCTGTAGCTGCTCGAGACTGACAAACTCGTCGGGCTTGTGCCCCTGCTCCATGCTCCCCGGCCCGCACACCACGGTGGGGATGCCGGCCTGGTCGAACAAGCCGCCCTCGGTGCCGAAGGCCACCGTGCCAAAGTCGCTCGAACCACTGATCAAGGCCACCAGGCGCGCCGCCTCGCTGTCGGCAGGCGTGGCCAGGCCCGGGTAGGCACTCAACGGTCGCAGGCGGATATCGCTCGCCCCACTCACCGCGCGCATGCGCGGCAGCAACTGTGTCTCGGCGTAGGCCTGCAGCCGATCGGCCACGACCTGCGCCTCGAAGCCGGGCAAGGCACGCACCTCGAAATCGAACTCGCATTCGGCGGGGACAATGTTCAGGGCACGACCGCCCTTGATCACACCGGTCTGTACTGTGGAGAACGGCGGGTCGAAGCGCTCGTCGTGGTACTCGGGACGCGCCAGGTCGTCACCGATCTCGCCCAGCTTGCCGATCAGCCGCGCCGCGTACTCGATGGCGTTGACGCCGTAGGGGGCATAGGCCGAGTGGCAAGCGGCGCCATGTACCTGGCAACGCATGGCCAGCTTGCCCTTGTGGCCTAGCACCGGCTTGAGTTCGGTGGGCTCACCGATCAGGCACAGCCGCGGCTTGTGCGGGCGCTGCGCCAGGGCGGCGAGCATCGAGCGCACGCCCAGGCAGCCGACTTCTTCGTCATAGGAAAACGCCAGGTGCACCGGCAGCTTCAGCGGCTGAGCGAGCAACGCCGGCACCGTCGCCAGCACCGAGGCGATGAAGCCCTTCATGTCGGCCGTGCCGCGACCGTATAGGCGCCCTTCGCGCTCAGTCAGCCGGAACGGTTCGACGCTCCAGGCCTGGCCCTCCACCGGCACCACATCGGTATGCCCGGAGAGCACCACGCCGCCACGGTCGTCGGGGCCGATGGTGGCGAACAGATTGGCCTTGGTGCCCTCTTCGTTGTGGAACAGCTCGCTGGCGACACCAAGCCCAGCCAAGTAGTCGCGGATGAAGGCGATCAGCTCAAGGTTGGAATCGCGGCTGACGGTGGCGAACCCGACCAACCGCTCCAACAGCGCACGGCTGGAAACCTCATTCATCGCCCGGCACTCCATAGCTTGGCGCGGCGGTCGGGTTCAAGGCGCGGGTCACATAGTCCTGCATCTGCGGGCGGTAGGCCTGCCAGAGGTTGTCCAGCTCGGCGATGGGATCGTGCTCGGTCCAGTCCACGCGCAGGTCCACCAGCGGCCAGGTCAGCTCGCCGGCGATCTTCAACGCCGCCGAGTGTACCGGCCCCGCCTCGCCACCGGCGGCCATGGCCGCGTGCATCGCCGCCAGCAGGCGGTCGGCCAGGTGGCCGCCGGCCTGTTCGAACGCCGCCACCATGGCCTCGATCACCGCCTGCGACGACAGCAGGTTGCCGGCCGCGGCGCATTGTTCGCCGGCCACGGCGTTGTGCACGCCCAGGGCCTCCTTGCCGGTGAACAACGCTACCTGGCCCTGGCTGTCGATCACCGTGACCTGGCGATACTCGCTCCAGCCATTGGCGCTCAGCACCCGGTCCAGTGCCGCGGCGGGCGGCAGCTGGCCCTGCTCGAGGGCGTCGAGGATCTGCGGGCCGAGGGCCGGCAGGGTGATGTTCTGGGTGGCCACGGCACCGACCCCGGCCCGCACCCATGGGCAGCGGGCGCCGACGGCGATGCTCGATGAACTGATGGCGATGCCGACCTGGCCGGTTTCCTGGCAGCGGCCGATGATGGAGAAGGTCATGGTACAGCTCCTGTGTTGGGGTTACCGGCATTCTCGGTGGGCCCCGGGAGCTGCGAAACCAACATTTTCCTCGGCACTGGGCAGGAAAAAACTAAGGCCGCTCCACAGGGTCCTGCGCAATCCCTAGAAACCGCTGCAGCCCATTGCCAGCAGAGCCTTCGCCAATTTATCGGCAAGCCCCAACTAAATACTATTTTCGCGATTTCCCGCCCATCCCTAGTCTGGCCCCAGGCAAAGGCGGTCCCCACCGACCTGAACAAGAACGCCGCTGAAGAAGGGCTGGGACATGACACTGAACAACATCGAAATCGACACCCTCGTGGTCGGCGCCGGCCAGGCCGGCGTGGCCATGAGCGAACACCTGAGCAAGCTCGGCGTGCCACACCTGGTGCTGGAGCGCAAGCGCATCGCCGAGGCCTGGCGCACCGGACGCTGGGATTCGCTGGTGGCCAACGGGCCGGTCTGGCACGACCGCTTCCCGGGCCTGGAATTCGACCTCGACGCCGACGCCTTCGCCGGCAAGGACCAGGTCGCCGACTACTTCGAGCAGTACGTGCGCAAGTACAACCTGCCGGTACGCACCGGGGTCGAGGTGAGGAAGGTGGTGCGCAACGCCGACCGCCCGGGCTTCACCATCGACACCAACCAGGGCGTGATCCGCGCCAACCGCGTGGTGGCCGCCACCGGCCCGTTCCAGCGCCCGGTGATCCCGGCCATCGCGCCAAAGGACGAAGGCCTGCACCAGATCCACTCCGCCGCCTACTTCAACCCGCAGCAACTGCCTGAGGGCGCGGTGCTGGTGGTCGGCGCCGGCTCTTCCGGGGTGCAGATCGCCGAGGAACTGATGCGTGCCGGGCGCCAGGTGTACCTGTCGGTCGGCGCCCATGACCGTCCGCCGCGCAGCTACCGCAACCGCGATTTCTGCTGGTGGCTGGGCGTGCTCGGCGAGTGGGACGCGGAGATCGCCAAGCCCGGCCGCGAGCACGTGACCATCGCCGTGTCCGGCGCCCGCGGCGGCCACACCGTGGACTTTCGCGCCCTCGCCCACCAGGGCATGACCCTGGTCGGCCTGACCCAGTCGTTCGAGGGCGGCGTGGCCCGTTTCCAGGACAACCTGGCCGAGAACATCAACCGCGGCGACGAGAACTACCTGGCCCTGCTGGACGCCGCCGACGCCTATATCGAACGCAACGGTCTGGACCTGCCGGAGGAGCCCGAGGCCCGCAAGCGCCTGCCCGACCCGGCCTGCGTCAGCCAGCCGCTGCTGGAACTCAACCTCGCCGAGGCCAACGTCAGGAGCATCATCTGGGCCACCGGCTATGGCGTGGATTTCAGCTGGTTGCAGGTGGACGCCTTCGACGCCAACGGCAAGCCGCAACACCAACGCGGCGTGTCGAAGGAGCCGGGCGTGTACTTCCTCGGCCTGCCCTGGCTGTCGCGCCGCGGCTCGTCATTCATCTGGGGCGTGTGGCACGACGCCAAGCACGTCGCCGGCCACATCGCCACCCAGCGCACCTACCTGGCCTACCGCGACCGCGAGCAGCGCGCGGCGGATGAGCAGCAACCCTCGATCAGCAACGTCAGCACCTTCGGAGCCCTCTGATGCCTACCCACACTCGCATCCGCATGTTCAACACCAAGGCCACCTACCCCAACCAGACCCTGGACAACGACCTGTGCCAGGCTGTGCGGGCCGGCAACACCATCTACGTGCGCGGTCAGGTCGGCACCGACTTCGAAGGCCGGCTGGTGGGCCTGGGCGACCCACGGGCCCAGGCCGAGCAGGCGATGAAGAACGTCAAGCAGCTGCTCGAAGAAGCGGGCTCGGACCTGTCGCATATCGTCAAGACCACCACCTACATCACCGACCCGCGCTTCCGCGAGCCGGTGTACAAGGAAGTGGGCAAGTGGCTCAAGGGGGTGTTCCCTATTTCCACCGGGTTGGTGGTGGCGGGGTTGGCCCAGGCTGAGTGGCTGATGGAAATCGACGTGATCGCGGTGGTGCCGGATCAGCCGTGATCCCCTGAAAAAGCAATCGCCGGCAAGCCGGCTCCCACAGGGATCGCGCAGATCCTGTGGGAGCCGGCTTGCCGGCGATTGGAGTCAACGCTTTGTTATTGTCGGGCGCCGCGCTCGACGCCGCCCATCTGCCCGAACCGCCCGGCCTGGAAATCATCGAACGACTCGGCGATTTCCGCCTGGCTGTTCATCACGAACGGCCCGTAGCCAACGATGGGTTCGTCGATCGGCTCGCCGCTGAGCAGCAGCACGCTGACCTCCTCCAGCGCCTCGAGGCGCACATCGCTGCCATCGCGCTCCAGCAGCTGGCCGGGCCGGCCTCGCGCTCGTCGTTGACCCGCAGGTTGCCGCGCAGCACCACCAGCGCGGCATTGCGCCCGGCGGCCAAGGGCAGTTGCAGTGTCGCGCCGGCCTTCAGCCGCAGGTCCCAGACGTCCATCTCGGTGAAGGTGCGCGCCGGCCCCTGATGATTCAGGTAGCGTCCGGCAATCACCCGCAGGCTGCCCGCCTCGCCTGCCAGCGCCACCACGGGAATGTCGTTGGCCAACAGCGTCTGGTAACCCGCCGCGGCACGCTTGTCCTTGGCCGGCAGGTTGACCCACAGTTGCACCATCTCCAGGGTGCCGCCACTACGGGCAAAGGCCGGGGAATGGAACTCCTCGTGGATGATGCCGCCCCCGGCGGTCATCCATTGCACATCGCCCGGACCGATCAGGCCGCCGGCGCCGGTGGAGTCACGGTGCTCCAGTTCGCCCTGGTAGACGATGGTCACCGTCTCGAAGCCGCGATGCGGATGCTGGCCGACGCCACGCCTGGCCGTGGTCGGGGTGAAGTCGTGGGGGCCGGCGTAGTCCAGCAGCAGAAACGGGCTGATGTGCCGGGCCAGGCGGTCGTAGGTGAACAGGCTGCGCACCGGGAAGCCGTCGCCCACCCAGTGAGCGTGGGGGCTGCGGTGGATACCCTGGATGTTTTTCATGAGAAGCCTCCTGTTTGATGGCTATCACCTTACAGATGAGACTAATGATTCGGTAGGCAGCAAAAACAGCACCGCTCGTTCCATAGACGGAACAATCAAAGGCATCGCGGGGCAAGCCCGCTCCCACAAGGCCAACGTACATGGGCCTTGGGAGCGGGCTTACCCCGCGATTGGCTTCAACGGACGATCAGGCGATCGCCGCGTCCACCAGCACCTGGGCTTCGGCCACCAAGCGCTTGAGGTGCGCCTCGTCGATGAAGCTCTCGGCGTAGATCTTGTAGATGTCCTCGGTGCCCGAAGGACGAGCGGCGAACCAGCCGTTCTCGGTCATCACCTTCAGCCCGCCGATGGCCTGATTGTTGCCCGGCGCGTGGCTGAGGATCTGCTGGATCGGTTCGCCGGCCAGCTCGGTGGACTTGACCTGCTCCGGCGCCAGCTTGCTCAGCAGCGCCTTCTGCCGTGCATCGGCCTTGGCCTCGACACGGGTGGCGTACGGCTTGCCCAGCTTGGCGGTGAGGTCGGCGTAGATCTGGCTCGGGTTGCGCCCAGTGCGGGCGGTCATTTCGGCCGCCAGCAGCGCCGGGATCAGGCCGTCCTTGTCGGTGGCCCAGACGCTGCCGTCCTTGCGCAGGAACGAGGCGCCGGCGCTCTCTTCGCCGCCAAAGCCCAGCGAGCCGTCGAACAGGCCCTGGGCGAAGAACTTGAAGCCCACCGGCACTTCGTACAGGTCACGGCCCAGCGCGGCGGTGACCCGGTCGATCAGGCCACTGGAGACCACGGTCTTGCCCACGGCCGCGTCGCTGCGCCATTGCGGGCGGTTGCGGTACAGGTAGTCGATGGCCACGGCCAGGTAGTTGTTCGGTTGCAGCAGGCCATCGGCAGTGACGATGCCGTGACGGTCGTGGTCGGGGTCGCAGGCGAAAGCCACGTCGAAGCGCTCGCGCAGGCCGATCAGGCCCTGCATGGCGTACGGCGAGGATGGGTCCATGCGGATCTGGCCGTCCCAGTCGACGGTCATGAAGCGGAAGGTCGGGTCGACCTCGGTGTTCACCACTTCCAGGTTCAGCTGGTAGCGCTCGGCGATGGCCGACCAGTAGCGCACCCCGGCGCCGCCCAGTGGATCGACGCCCAGGCGCAAGTTGGCGCCACGGATTACCTCGAAGTCGATGACGTTTTCCAGGTCGGCGACGTAGCTGCTGACGTAGTCGTGACGCTGGGTGGTGGGTGCCGCCAGCGCCTGCTTGTAGTCCATGCGCCTGACACCGGCCAGGTTCGCCGCCAGCAGCTCGTTGGCCTTGGCCTCGATCCACTTGGTCACGTCGCTGTCGGCCGGGCCGCCGTTGGGCGGGTTGTACTTGAAGCCGCCGCTCTGCGGCGGGTTGTGCGACGGTGTGATGACGATGCCGTCGGCGAGGCCCTGCTGGCGGCCACGGTTGTAGCAGAGGATAGCGTGGGACACCGCCGGGGTCGGGGTGTACTCGTCATCCTGGCTCAGCATCACCTGCACGCCGTTGGCGGCCAGCACTTCCAGGGCGCTGGCCGCGGCCGGCGCCGACAGCGCGTGGGTGTCGGCGCCGATGAACAGTGGGCCATCGATGCCCTTTTCCTGGCGATACAGGCAGATAGCCTGGGTGATCGCCAGCACGTGGTACTCGTTGAAGCTCAGATCGAACGACGTGCCGCGGTGGCCCGAGGTGCCGAAGGCCACGCGCTGGGCCGCAACCGCGGCGTCGGGACGGCCGGTGTAGTAGGCGGTCAACAGGCGGGGAATATCGACCAGCACGCTTGCCGGAGCCGGCTTGCCTGCCAAAGGACTGAGCGTCATGCGGAACCTCGAAATCAACAGAAGTAGGTGTTGGAACGCGCAGTGTACTGGGAGTTTCAGCGCCAGGCGATGGCGGCGTTCACCCCAGTTGCCACCAGCTGGGGAACATCTGCCGCACCCGGGGCTCGGCGAAGCGTTCGTCGATCAGCATCAGCACGCCACGGTCCTGGTCGCCGCGGATCACCCGGCCGGCGGCCTGGATCACCTTGCGCACGCCCGGGTACAGGTACGCGTAGTCAAAACCGGCGCCGAACTGGCGGCCCAGGCGCTGCTTGAACTGCTCGTTGACCGGGTTGACCTGGGGCAGCCCGAGGGTGGCGACGAAGGCGCCGATCAGGCGCGTGCCGGGCAGGTCCACGCCCTCGCCGAAGGCGCCGCCGAGCACGGCGAAGCCCACCCCCTGCCCGTGCTCCACGAACCGCGCCAGGAAAGCCTCGCGCCCGGCCTCGTCCATGCCGGGCTCTTGGCACCAGATCGGCAGTACCGGATAGCGCTCGGCCAGCAGTCGCGCCACCTGCTCCAGGTATTCGAAACTGCTGAAAAAGGCCAGGTAGTTGCCCGGCTGGCGGGTGAACTGGGCGGCGATGAGTTCGACAATCGGCGCAAGCGACGCCTGGCGCTGCTGGTAGCGGGTGGACACCTCGCTGACGATGTGCACCTGCAACTGCTCGGCGCGGAACGGCGCGGCGACCTCCAGCCAGGCCGTGTCGGCGGGCATGCCCAGCAGGTCACTGTAGAAGTGCCGCGGATTGAGCGTGGCGGAAAACAGCGTGACGCTGCGCGCCGCGCTCATGCGCGGCCCCAGCAGCCGCGCCGGCACCACGTTGCGCAGGCACAACGTGGCCAGGCGCCGCCCCCGTGGGCCGTTGCGCGGGCTGATATCGAACAGGAAGTGCTCATCGAACAGCTCGGCGATGCGGCTGAACTGCAGGGCCTGGAAGAAGAACTCCAGCACCTTGGGTTCGACCTCGGCGGGCGCCTGGTTCATGCGTTCCTGGATCAGCCCGATGCATTGCTGCAGGGCACGCAGGAAGGCGTCCGGCAGTTGTTCGCTGGCTTGATACGGCGCCACCTGGGCCTTGTACAGCGCGTTCCACTGCCGGTTGAGTCGGTCGAGGGCACTGCCGAGGCCGGCCGGCTTGCTCTGGCGCAGTGCCAGCAACTGGCCCTGGTCAAGGCTGGCACTGTACATCTGCCGTCCCCGCTCCACCAGGTTGTGCGCCTCGTCCACCAGCACCGCCGTGCGCCACTGGTTGGCCTGGGCCAGGCCGAACAGCAAGGCATGAGCGTCGAAGTAGTAGTTGTAGTCGGCCACCAGCAGGTCGACCCAGCGCGCCATTTCCTGGGCCAGGTAATAGGGGCAGACCTGATGCGCCAGGGCCACCTCGCGCAGGTTGGCGCGGTCGAGCAGCGGCACCTGGGCGGCGGCTTCGCGGGCGGCCGGCAGCCGCTCGTAGAAGCCCCGCGCCAAGGGGCAGGACTCACCATGGCAGGCGTTCTCGGGGTGCTCGCAGGCCTTGTCGCGGGCGATCAGTTCGAGGCTGCGCAGCGCCGGCTGCGGCGACGCCCGGGTAATCTGGCGCAGAGCGTCGAGGGCCAGGGCCCGGCCCGGGGTCTTGGCGGTGAGGAAGTAGAGCTTGTCCAGTTGCTGCGGCACCACGGCCTTGAGCAGCGGGAACAGGGTACCGAGGGTCTTGCCGATGCCGGTGCTGGCCTGGGCCATCAGGCAGCGGCCGGTGCTCACGGCCTTGTACAGCGTCTCGGCCAGCTGGCGCTGGCCCAGCCTGAATTCGGGATAGGGGAATGTCAGCGCGCCAAGGTCCCGGTCCCGCTCGCTCAGCCGCTGCTCTTGCGCCTGCGCCCAGGCCAAAAAACGCTGGCACTGGGTCTCGAAGAAGCGCTTCAGGTCATCGGCTTGATAACCCTCGCTGATCAGCGTCTGGCCATCACTGTCGACATCGACATAGACCAGCGCCACATCGATCGCCGGCAACTGCCGGGCCTGGCACAGCAACCAGGCGTAGACCTTGGCCTGGGCCCAGTGCAGTTGACGATGGTTGTCGGGCTGCCGGGCCAGGTCGCCGCGGTGGGTCTTGATTTCCTCCAGACGGTTGCGCGCCGGGTCGTAGCCATCGGCGCGGCCGCGTACCCGCAGCCCCTGGTACTCGCCCTCCAGCGCCACCTCCGACTCATAACCAGCGGCGCGCCGCGCCACCACCCGACGGTGCCCGGCGATGCCCTCCTGGGCGGTGGGCGACGGGGTGAAACGCAGGTCGAGGTCGCCGACCTTGGCGCTGAACTCACACAGTGCGCGCACGGCCACGGTGTAGCTCATACCGATACGCCCCCCTTCCAGCGCACATGGCACACCGCGACCGGCAGACCGTGGGCATGGCAGAACTCGAGCCAGCGCAGTTGGTTGTCCTGCAGGCGATCGCCCGGCCCCTTGACCTCAACCATGCGGTAACCGCCCTGCCCCGGCCAGAACTGGATCAGGTCAGGCATGCCGGCGCGGTTGGCGCGGATATCCTGCAGCAGGCGCAGGAAGCAGGCCTTCAGGTGCGCGGGCGGCAGGTAGTCGAGTGCCTGTTCGAGCAGCGCCTCATCGAGCATCTGCCAGAACACGAAAGGCGACTGCAGGCCCTTCTTGGCCTGGAAGCAGTCAAGGATGGCCTGGCGATGACTGCCATCGTCCAGGCGCCCGAGGCAGACGTCGAACAGTGCCGCGCGGCGCTGCTGGAAGTCGACGTCGTGCAAGTCCTGAGGCCCGCTCTGGAACGGGTGGAAGAACGCCCCCGGCACCGGGGCGAAGACCGCCTCCCAGCACAGCAGGCCGAACAGGCTGTTGAACAGGGAGTTCTCGACATAGTGAACACTGCCGCCTTCCTGCTCCAGGTGCTGACGCACCGCCTCTTCCACTCCCAGTGACGCAAGTTCCGTCGGCAGTTCCAGTTCGATAAGCATCACCGCCTCGCTGCGCCGGCGCGGCTGTGCCGGACCGCCCAGCTTGCGCACCAGGCGTGGCAGCAGGCGTTCCAGGGCCTGACGCTCCAGGGCGTTGGCGGGTGCCAGGGCCATATGCTGGGCCAAAGCGTGAGCCTGCGACCATTGCTCGCTGCGCTCGTAGACCCGGACCTGGCGGATACGTGCCTCGGGGTGCGCGCACTCGGCGTAGATCCCCAGTGCCAAGTCCCAGTCCCCCAGGCGCTCGCATTGCTGGCCGAGGCTGAACAGCAGGCGCGCCCGGCGCCTGGCCAGCCAGGGGTTGCTGTCGTCGAATCCGTCCAGCGCCGCGAGCAGCTCGGCAGGCGCGGCGCCCTGCTCCAGACGCTCGGCACACTGGTGCAGGGCGATGGCCAGATCGACCTCGGAGCGCTGGCGCAAGGCCCGCGAGTCGTCGCTGAACGCCACCTGTTCATAGCGGAACACGCCCAGGTCGGCCAGCACGAAGTCCGACCAGCTCTGGTAGAGGTTGCCGAAGAACAGCAGGCGCAGACGGTCGCACAACGGCTGCCGGCGCCAGTGCAGGATCCGCACCGGGAAACCGGGACACCACTGGGCCAGCGGGCCTGGCGGCAAGCCCAGGGCCTGCAACTGCTCCAGCAAGTCGCCCTTGCCAGCGCGCGGGCGGGGAAGCCGCCCTGCGAAGCATGTCGCCAGCTCGTCCTTGCGCAGCAACGCCCACAGTTGCTCCACCGTCACCGGCGCATCGTCGACCACCCAGCCCAGCACCAGCAACGGCGCCAGAGCCGCCTCGGTTTCGCCGATCTCGGCATAGGCGAGCTTGTCGCTGCGAAACAGCTCGCCCTTGCGCATGACCATGCGCACCAGCACAGCTTGGCTGGGTACCGGCAGTTGGCTGAAAACCTGGATGAATCCATGCTCGTTGCGGTCCAGCAGGTCGGCATAGCGCTGCCCGACCCAGCTCAGGACCTGGCGAAAGTTGTGCAGGTAGTACAGGGGATCATCGACGGAGTGGGCGATCACGGTGCAAGTCGGGTGTGATGAACAAGCACTGGTTATACATACAGACCGCAGTCGTGGGCAAGCGCGCTGGATCGACGGTCACGCGATCAGTACTCGTGCTCGCCACGACAACAGGACTAATCGACCGCGCGCAATGGCGCAAAGCCGCCGCTCGGGCTGGCTGACAGGGGCCGCAACCACTGATCGCGCCGGCCCAACAGCTGGAACAGGCGCCGGGCGTGGAGGCTGAGCGTGCCAGCATACACCCCCCGCAGTTGCGTGAGCTGCAGGCCACTGGTTTCAACCAGCCACTGGCTGACCGGTTCCGGGCAAGGGAGCCCCTGCAAGGCGCGGTGCAGATACGGCAGCGCGACACGCATCCCTGGATGACAGCGCAGCACAAAGGTCTCTAAGTTGTGCCCCTGCGCCTCGAACGGGGTGAACAGCTGGCAGACCAGTTGCGCCTCGTTCACGTCATAGGCGCCAGCCAGGCGTGCCTGTGCCTCGCTGCGCAAGGCCCGCCCCTGTGGCCAGGCAACCGACGGTTGGCCAAAACGCTGGAAGAACGCCTGCGTGCCTTCGCGATAGCTGCGCTGATTCAGGTACTGCGCCTTGAGCCCATGCAGGTGGGCCAACGGCAAGGGATCGAACAGCCCTGACGGCCCCTGGGCGTGCCTGCCCAGGGCGTCCTGCCGGCCGAGCATGCGGTCCAGCAGCTCACCGTCGTCCGGGTGGCGCAACAGGTCCTCAACCATCACCAGCCGCGGCTCGCCGCCAGGCTGGCGCAGCACGGGTGAAGTCGGCGGTTGCCAGGGATCGGCCAGCACCTTGCCTAACTGCTCGAGGCCCGCTGCCAGCACATTGTGGGGCGTCAGGGCGTGGGCCACCTCCACGGTATGGCGCAGGCAGCGCCGCCCCCAGGCCAGCAGGCGATGGCGTTGGGCGAACGGCTCGGCGCTGATCAGGATCTGCTCGCCGGCCTCCTCCATCAGTGCCTGGCCCAAGCCGTTAGCCAGCTCCAGGTAACCCCTGGCACCGAGCAGAGCGTCCGGCTGACCGCCGACCAGATGACCGAACAGCAGCCAGGCGTTGCCCGTCTCGGTCAGTTGTTCGGCCGAGCAGGCCTGGCGAGCGCCGAACGGGCCGAGCCGCCCGCCATCCGCACGCAGTAGCTCTACCCGCGGGTCGTCGTGCAGGAACAGCGCGCTGAAACAGCGGTCGTGAAGGGCAAGGGCGGTGTCGTCGAGGGTTGGCAAACGGGCCGCCAGCACCCGCAGGCGGAAGGTGGCACCATGGCGCAGGGCGATGCTCAACTGCGCGGCGCGCAGGCAGGCCAGCAGGTGCGCGCTGCGTCGGTCAACGCCGTGCAGCACCAGCACCCGGACGTTACCGACGTATTCCTGGCCGCCGGCGACGACCAGCAATCGCTGGACCAGCAACTGCACCGAGGCGCGCTGGGCCTGGGTCATGTGCTCCAGCAGGCGCTGCAGGACTTGCTGGTAGACATAATGCATGGCTTGGTCGTGAGTCTCGGTCATGCTATCGCTCCATCTCCCTGACGGCTTCGAGTTGAAGTCCGATTCTGGCAGATGAATAGCAAACCGAGCTTGAAGGAAACCTCCCAAACCCCAGTAGGACATTTAGCAAAAACTGGCTGATGTCTCAGCCCTGCAGGCTGCACGCTCCCCTGCGGGAGCGTGAATGTCCTGAGAGCTTCTTCATCGCCCGATCAGTGCGTCCCCATGTCCAGCACCACCCGCCCGCCACACGGACATTCGTCCATGTGCCGGTGCGCCTCGACCACCTGCTCGAACGGATACACCTTGATGATCTGCGGCGTCAGCAGTTGGTCGGCGGTGAACTGGTTGATGTCGCGCAACGCCCGCTGCAGGGCCACCTGGTCCTGGGCGATGCCCAGCTCCGGCTTGCCGGTGAAGTTGCCGATGCAGTGCACATGGAACTGGATGTTTTTCTGGAACGCCGCGCAGGCCGGGAACGGCGTCTGGTTGCCGCCCTGCAGGCCGTACAGCACCAGGCTGCCACGCGGTGCCAGGACATCGCCGAGCAGCGACATCTGTGGGCCACCCATGCCGTCAAGGACCATGTCCACACCACGCCCATCGGTGTACTTGCCGATCTGCATCAGCAGGTCCTGTTCCTCGGTGACGATCACCTTGTCCGCGCCCAGCCCCAGCAGGTACTCGCGCTGCTCGGGCTCCTTGGTGGCGGCGATCACCTTCAACCCCAGGGCCTTGCCCAGTTGCACGAAGGCCGGCCCCGCGCAGTGGCTGGCATCGGTGACCAGCGCGGTCTGCCCGGCCTTGGCCCGGGCCAGGTCGACGTAGGCGAAATAGGCGATCAGCAGCGGCGTGTAATGCACGCTGGCCTCAATCGGGGTCAGCACATCCGGGTAACGGGTGATGGCGCTGCGCGGGAGGACGATCACGTCGCCGTAAACCGGGTGGTCGTTGGCGCTGGTGGCCGGGAAGCTGGCGACCCGATCGCCCACCGCGATATCGTCCACACCCTCGCCCACGGCGGTAACCACGCCGGCCATCTCGTGGCCGATACCGGCCGGCAGCCGCGCCTGGGACGGCGCCAGGTTCTGCCGCCAGAGCACGTCGTACCAGCTGACGCCGATCGCCTCGACGCGGATCTGCACCTCGCCTGCAGCCGGGGACGGTTCGGCCTGCTCCTCGCATCGGAGCACATCGGCCTGGCCGAACTTGTGGAAACGGATCATGCGGGACATCGCATACCTCGCCTGTGTGAATCTCGTATTACCACGGACTTTATCCGGGCTTTCACGGTTGGACCATCAGTGGCTGTTAATAGTCGACATGCCTGTCATTGATTGGGCCCCTGACAATTCTGTGCATTGGCACCCGGAAATCGGTGCAGGGTACCAGCCTTTGGCCTTAAGATTCACCCCTGCCCCACTTCTGGCGAGCCGCATCGAATGAATCGTAACGACTTGCGTCGCGTAGACCTCAACCTGTTGATCGTGTTCGAAACGCTCATGCACGAACGCAGCGTGACCCGCGCCGCCGAGAAACTGTTCCTCGGCCAGCCGGCGATCAGCGCCGCGCTTTCGCGCCTGCGCAACCTGTTTGACGACCCGCTGTTCGTGCGCACCGGCCGCAGCATGGAACCGTCGGCACGGGCCCACGAGATCTTCGCCCTGCTGTCGCCGGCGCTGGACTCGATCTCCACCGCCGTCAGCCGCGCCGCCGAGTTCGACCCGGCGACCAGCAACGCGGTGTTCCGCATCGGTCTGTCGGACGACGCCGAATTCGCCCTGCTGCCGCAGCTGCTCAAGCGCATCCGCGCCGAAGCCCCCGGCATCGTCCTGGTGGTGCGCCGGGTCAACTACCTGCTGATGCCCACCCTGCTGGCCTCGGGCGAGATCTCGGTGGGCGTGAGCTACACCAGTGAACTCCCCGCCAACGCCAAGCGCAAGGTGCTGCGCCGCAGCATGCCCAAGCTGCTACGCGCCGACAGCATGCCCGGCAGCATCACCCTGGATGACTTCTGCGCCCGCCCCCATGCCCTGGTGTCATTCGCCGGCGACCTCTCGGGGTTCATCGACGAGGCGCTGGACGAGATCGGCCGCAAGCGTCATGTGGTGCTGGCGGTGCCGCAGTTCAACGGATTGGGGAGTTTGCTGGCGGGGACCGATATCGTCGCCACGGTGCCGGACTACACCGCCGATGCGCTGACCGCGGCGGGTGGGTTGCGCGCGGAAGACCTGCCGCTGGAGGTGCGCAGCTTCGAGCTGCACATGGCCTGGCGCGGGGCGCAGGACAATGACCCGGCGGAACGGTGGTTACGCTCGCGGATTCAGATGTTTTTCGGCGACCCTGACAGTCTCTGACCGAGTTCCCCCAAGCGCCATAAAGCCTTTAAATTCATATAGTTAGAAATATTCTCCATCCATAGCCATCCGTCAGAATCCACTCAATTCCAGCTTGACTGGGGGTATCTCGGGGGTTCATCAAGCCCAGATTAAAAAAGATATCCCCACACCATGCCCCCCGACAAACCACCTCCTTTCCTTCCAAAGCTCAGCGATGCCTTCATCCGTTCGCTGACCACACCAGGAAAGTACGCCGATGGCGACGTACCGGGTCTGTATCTACAGGTGCTTGCCTCGCTCAAGCCTGGCAAGTCACCCTCCCGGCACTGGCGACTGAAGTACCGTCTTCGCGGCAAGGAAAACGTATTCGTGATCGGCAGGTATCCGGATGTGGGCTTGAAGGAAGCCCGTGAGCTCGCCCGGACAGCGCGCAATAGCGTGGCCAATCACATCGACCCACTCAAAGCAAAAAAAGCCAAGATCGAGGCACAATGGCTCAACAAGGCGCGTACGTTTGCCTACGTGGCCGAAGAGTGGATGAATTTCAAATCTCCGGATTTGGTCAGCAAGTCCATTGCAGGGTTTCGCGGCGCACTGCGCAATCACATCTTGCCGGCCATCGGCGAAAAACCAGTCACCGAGATCAGACTTGAACACATCACTTCGATCATCAATACGCTGCGCCGTGCTCGGACGATGGCCATGGCCAAGCGCGTTCGCACCATCATTCGCGCCGTACTCGGCTTCGCTGAAGGCAGGGGCTGGGTGGAACGCAACGTGGCGCTGAGCAACACCGAGGAGCTCAAGATCCGCCACGTAGTCACCAGCAATCCAGCGATCGAACGACCGGCAGATTTGGGTCAGTTCCTGTTGCGCCTGGATGAACTAGATGCGAGCAGCGTGACCACCGCAATGCGCCTGCTGGTGATGCTGCCAGTGCGCCCGGGCGAACTTGTCAAAATGCGCTGGGAGGATGTCGATCTGATCAGCGCCGACTGGCGCTACGTGGTCAGCAAGACGCGGCACCTAGACAAGAGCAATCCACGGCCAGCATGACACGATCATCAATGGCGCCAGCAGTATCATGGCCTTGCCCGTTACGGCGTTCTAAGTCGCACTGCCAGCGTCCGGGTCGCCCTGCCTCAGGGCAACCCGGACGCTGGCAATTTCCACTCCAAGCACGCCTCAGAACTGCTCGGGCGACATTTTATACAAGCTCTGGCTACCCGCTTTGATGCTGTCCTCCAGAGCCTGGGTACGAGGCAACAACCGCTGGAAAAAGAACTCCGCGCACGCCAGCTTGGCGCCATGGAAAGCCGGATCCTCGGCCTGCAGCGCCTGCGCGGTGTTGGCCATGCGCGCCCACATGTAGGCGTAGGCGGTCAGGCCGAACAGGTGCAGGTACTCCACCGCCGAGGCGTTGACCAGGTTCGGTTCGTCACTTGCCTGTACCTGCAGCCATTGGCTGACGCGCTCCAGGCGCACCAGTGCTGCCAACAGCGCTTCCCGGTGCAGCGGAGCATCGACGCACCAGGCACGGATTTCCGCTGCCAGGCCAGCCAAGGCCTGGCGGCCGTCGGCCAGCACCTTGCGCCCGAGCAGGTCGAGCGCCTGGATGCCGTTGGTGCCCTCGTAGATCTGCGCGATGCGCACGTCCCGCACTCGCTGCTCCTGGCCCCACTCGCGAATATAGCCGTGGCCGCCGAACACCTGCTGGCCGAGCACGCAGCTCTCCAGGCCATTGTCGGTGAAGAACGCCTTGGCCACTGGCGTGAGCAACGCTACCTGGCGCTGCGCCCGTTCGCGCTCGCCGGCATCCTCGGCGTAGCGGGCGATGTCCAACTGCTGGCCGACATACACGGCGAAGGCGCGGCCGCCCTCGGTGAGGGTGCGCATAGTCAGCAGCATGCGCCGCACATCGCCATGCACGATGATCGGGTCGGCGCTGCGCTCTGGGGCTTGCACACCGGCCGCCGAGCGGCTCTGCAGACGCTCGTTGGCATAGCCCGCAGCGCTCTGGTAAGAGGCCTCGGCGCAGCCGATGCCCTGGATGCCAATGGACAGCCGCTCGTAGTTCATCATGGTAAACATCGCGGCCAGGCCCTTGTTCGACTCACCGACCAGGTAACCCTCGGCCTGGTCGAAGTTCATCACGCAGGTGGCCGAGGCCTTGATGCCCATCTTGTGCTCGATCGAGCCACAGTGGGCCGGATTGCGCGCCCCCAGGCTGCCGTCGTCGTTCACCAGGTACTTGGGCACCAGGAACAGCGAAATGCCCTTGGGCCCGACCGGCGCATCCGGCAGCCGCGCCAGCACCAGGTGGACGATGTTCTCGGTGAGGTCCTGCTCACCGCCAGTGATGAAGATCTTGCTGCCGCTGATGCGGTAGCTGCCGTCGGCCTGGGGTTCGGCGCGACTGCGGATCAGGCCCAGGTCGGTGCCGGCTTGGGGTTCGGTCAGGCACATGGTGCCGGCCCAGCGGCCTGCGTACAGCGGCGGCAGGAAGGTGGCCTTGAGCCTCGCGCTGGCATGGGCGTCGATGGCCAGGCAACTGCCGGCGGTGAGGGCCGAGTACAGGCTGAAGCTGCTGTCGGCGGCGTACATCATCTCCTCGAACAGCACGCCGAGCATCTTCGGCATGCCCATGCCGCCGTGCTCGGGGTTGCCGCCCAGGCCCACCCAGCCGCCTTCGCGGTAGGTGCGCCAGGCCTCGCGGAAACCGTCGGGGGTGCGCACCTGGCCGTTGGCGAACTGCACGCCCTGTTCATCGCCGTTGCGGCTGAGCGGGGCGATCAGCTGGCCGGTTAGCCTGGCGGCTTCTTCGAGGATGGCGTCGGCGGTGTCGGCGTCGACCCGCTCAGCCAGGGCCGGCAGATGGGCCCACAAGGCAGGGCCGTGGAAGACGTCCTTGAGAATGAAGCGCATGTCACGCAGGGGGGCGGTGTAGGTGGTCATCTCAGGCTCGCGGTTAGGCTTTGGGTTTTGAGTTGGCAGGCCCGGCCTCATCGCCGGCAAGCCGGCGATGCGGCCGCACTGGCCGCTGTGGCTGAACGCTCAGAGCGCCCGGGCGCGGTCGCGCAGCACGTACTTCTGGATCTTGCCGGTACTGGTCTTGGGCAATTCGCCAAACACCACGGTCTTGGGCATCTTGAAGCCAGCCAGGTGTTCGCGACACCAGGCGACGATCTCGCCTTCGCGGGTGGCACCGTGGCCGTTCTTGAGGGTGACGAAGGCGCAGGGCGTCTCGCCCCATTTCTCGTCGGGGCGGGCGACCACCGCGGCCTCGAGCACGGCGGGATGCTTGTACAGGACGTCCTCGACCTCGATGGTGGAGATGTTTTCGCCGCCGGAAATGATGATGTCCTTGAGTCGATCCTTGATCTCGACGTAGCCGTCGGCATGCCACACCGCCAGGTCACCGGTGTGGAACCAGCCGCCGCGGAAGGCTTCGGCGGTGGCCTCGGGATTCTTCAGGTACCCCTTCATCACCGTATTGCCGCGCATGAAGATCTCGCCCAGGGTATTGCCGTCGCGCGGCACCGGTTCCAAGGTCTGCGGGTCGGCGACCATCAGGCCGTCCAGGGTCGGGTAGCGCACGCCCTGGCGCGACTTGATCCGCGCCCGCTCTTCCAGGGTCAAGGCATCCCATTGCGCGTGCCAGGCGCACACCGTCACCGGGCCGTAAACCTCGGTCAGACCATAGGTGTGAGTGATGTGAATGCCCATCTCCTCAACCGCGCCGATCACCTTGGCCGGTGGCGCCGCGCCGGCAACCATCGCCTGAACCGGGTGCTCGATGGCGGCCTTGGCGCTCTCGGGCATGTTGACCAAGGCGTTGAGCACGATCGGTGCGCCGCACAGGTGGCTGACCCGGTGCTCGCGAATCAGGGTGAGGATTTTCTGCGGATCGACCCGGCGCAGGAACACATGGGTGCCGGCCAGGGCGGTAATGGTCCAGGGGTAGCACCAACCGTTGCAGTGGAACATCGGCAGGGTCCACAGGTACACCGGGCGGTGGCCCATGGCCCAGGTCATCTGGTTGCCGATGGCGTTGAGGTAGGCGCCACGGTGGTGATAGACCACGCCCTTGGGGTTGCCGGTGGTGCCGGAGGTGTAGTTGAGCGAGATCGCCTGCCATTCGTCCTCGGGCCATTCCCAGGCGAACTCGGGGTCGCCTTCGGCCAGCAGGGCCTCGTAGTCCAGATCGCTGACCGGCTGGCCTTCGCCATATTCCGGGTCGTCCACATCAATCACCAGAGGTGGGTGTTCGAGCAAGGCCAGGGCGTCCTTGATGACGCCGTGGAACTCGCGATCACCGATCAGCACCTTGGCCTCACCATGACGCAGCATGAAGGCAATGGCCTCGGCGTCCAGGCGAACGTTGAGGGTGTTGAGCACGGCGCCGATCATCGGCACGCCGAAGTGCGCTTCGAGCATGGCGGGAATGTTCGGCAACATCACCGCCACCGTGTCGCCGCGACCCACGCCACGGCCCTGCAGGGCACTGGCCAGGCGCCGGCAACGGGCATAGGTTGCGGCCCAGTCGCGGCGGATGGCGCCATGGATCACGGCCGGGTACTGGCCATACACTGCGGCGGTGCGTTCGATGAAGCTGAGTGGCGTCAGGGCGACGTGGTTGACCGGTGCGGGCATCAGGCCCTGGGAGAATATCGACATGCGCGGGTCCTGTAGTGGAGGCAGGCGCGCGCTGTGCGCAAGCCCCCGGTGGCTGATTGTTAGCTCTGATCAGGGTGTGGGAGGCGTTTTCCTCCCTGTCGCTTTTTTACGCGAACCGCTATCGTATCTGGAAGATCGACTATAGCAATATGGTAAAACTACTATAAAAGAGCCTTTTATCGTGATCGCCACCTGCTCTCCCCTGCTCGCCCTGGACCCACAACCCAGCCTGCTGCTGGCCGCTGACGCCAGCCCCGTGCAGCTCAATCCTGCCTGCGAGGCCTTGGTTCGCCAGGGGCCGCCCCTGGCGCAATGGCTGCCCGCCAACCATGTCGAGCTGGTACGCGCCAGCCTGAAGCAAGGCCGGGCCATCAGCGAGGTCGAGGCCGAGGCCAACGGGCGCATCCTGCTCTGGACCTTCATTCCCGATGACCAACACCAACAGGTACTGGCGCGCTGCCGCGACGCCAGCGCCGAACGCGGTGGCGAGCGCGAAGCCAGTCGCGCGCGAAGGCTGTACCGGCTGATCACCGAGAACACCACCGACCTGATCTCGCGGCACAGCCCGGACGGACGCTTTCTCGATGCCACCCCTGCCGCGTTCCGCCTGCTCGGGCTGTGGCCCGAACAACTGCGCGGCAGCCTCGTGCGTGGTCTTCTGCACCCGGGCGAGCGCCTCCAGGCCTTGCTGCAGGCCGGCACCGCGCTGGACGCGGACGGCTACCACACCATGACCTGTCGCGTGCGGCATGCCGATGGCCGCTATCGCTGGTTCGAAATCGCCTGCAGGGCGATCCGCGAGACCTACACCGGCGCCGTGGTGGAGATCGTCGCCGTGTCCCGCGACATCACTCTGCGCATCGAGGCCCAGGAAACCCTGGCCCACAGCGCCCGGGTCGCCACCCTGGGCGAGCTGGCCTCGGGTATCGCCCACGAGATCAACCAGCCACTGGCCGCGGTGCTCAACTACAGCAATGCCAGCCTGCGCTACCTGAGCAACCTGGAGCACGATCCCCAGGCGCGGGACCGGGTCGAGCAGGGGCTGCAGCGCATCAACGCCCAGGCCACCCATGCCGCCGAGGTTATCCGTCGCCTGCGCGCCTTCCTGCGCAAGGGTCCACGCCAGCTGCAGGCACTGGAGATTGGCGAAGTGATCGAGGAAGCCATGCGCCTGTGCGCCTGGGAAGCGGCTGGCGCGCAGGTGCGTATCGAGCAACGCCTGGGCGGGCAGTTGCCGAGGGTGAACGCCGACCGGGTACTGCTGGAGCAGGTCCTGCTCAACCTTCTGCGCAACGCCATCGAAGCCAATCGTGAGCAGCATTCCAGCCAACCATCACGTATATTTCTCACGGCAGAGCGCCAAGGCGATTGGCTGCAGATCGAAGTGGCAGATCAGGGATGCGGTGTCCCTGCTGAACGCCTCGATGAGATCTTCACCCCGTTTATCACCAGCAAGCCCGAGGGGCTTGGGCTTGGCCTGTCGATGAGCCGAAGTATTGTCGAAGGCTTTGGTGGCAACCTGCATGCGCGTGCCTATGAGTCAGGTGGTCTGGTGCTGTGCTGCCGCCTGCCGACCAATAACCTCAGGAGCGACAACCGGCGATGAAGCCAAGGGTTTATGTGATCGACGATGATCAGGGCATGCTCGACTCGACGGTCTGGCTGCTGGAGTCGGTAGGCCTCGAGGCCGTGCCTTTCACGAACGGCCAGGCCTTTCTGGATGCGGCAGACCTGAGCGGGCCGGCTTGTGTATTGCTTGATGTGCGCATGCCTGGCATGGGTGGGCTGGCTGTACAGGAAGCGCTGCAAAAACGTGATATCAAGACCTCGGTCATCTTTGTCAGCGCCCATGCCGATGTGCCGATTGTCGTGCGCGCATTCAAATCCGGTGCCTGCGACTTCATCGAAAAGCCCTACAACGATCAACTGTTGCTGGACAGCGTTCAGGCAGCGCTGCAGCAAGCAGGGAGCTCACTGGCTGGCATGACGGAGCTTGCCTCGGTTCAGGAGCGCATCAACGCCCTCACCCCGCGAGAGCAGGATGTCTTCATCCCGCTGGTGCAGGGGTTCAGCAACCGGGAGATTGCCGAACACCTCGATGTCAGCACCAAGACCATCGATCTCTATCGAAGCCGCGTGATGAAACGAATGCAGGCCGAGAGCTTGCCAGCGCTTGTCGGTATGGCCATTGCTTGTGGGCAGATCGATGCACTCAGTCTTCGTGTCAAGCCAGACGAGAATATCAGTGAGCTCGGATGATTTGTACAAACTGAATCGACCTCGGTTTCGTAGATACCCCGAACAGCTGCAAAGGGTCGATAGCAGCCCTTCGTGAAATGCATTCCAATAGGAATTCCGCCTTGTCCCGTCTTCGACCACTCAACCGTGGAGGTACACTGAAGTCCAGCGAGCGCCTGTACGAAAGTTGTCAGAAATCGCCATTCTCGATCGCGCATTCTACTGGGGGTATCGCGGGTATTTTTGGGGGTAAATTTCTGATTTTTCTACCCGCAAAACCCGCGCTAGAGACCTGTCCAAATGTTCTTCGGCGACCCTGAAAGTCTTTAGGGGCTTCGCGCACGCTTGTTATGCGCTGTACGAAAAGTAATGTCGTAAACACCGCCGCCAGCAAGCCACATAATTATCACTGCGAAGCCTTCCGCTAGCTTGCAATAGCGTGTACCCAGGCGGCGGAGCTCCTTCAACCAACCAAATAGCCGTTCGATAGCGTTCCGCTGCTGTTAACAGAATCCTTAGAGTCCGGCATACATATGCTGGGTGGAAAGGAAGAGCCCAGAAAATTCTGGGTTCTTCCTAGTAAGCAGAAAAATAGAAATCTTGCTATCTAGCCTCTGGGTGTATCGTAATCAAGACAGTATCAGCAGTCTGTCGCTGGTCCATTTCAGGAGTCTTGTCAAGCGTTAGCGCGTCGTCCAAAACAACTTCGGTCGTTCCTAGTGCATGCCCAAGATCTGCACGAATCATGCGAAGCAGTGACCAAGCCAGTACGCCAAGTACGGGAATCAATGGCAGTGCGACGACGATGGTAGATGTTTGCACAGCCTTCAACCCGCCCACCTTGAGAAGCCCGATGCCGATGACCGCCAGCAACAGCGCCCATACAATTCGCAGCCAGCGCTGAGGCTCCTCATAACCACTGAGTTCTTTCGATGTCACCGAAGCAAGCACATAGGCCGCCGAATCAAGCGTTGTCGCCAGGAACACAAAGCAAAGGAGCACGAACGCTGCAATAGCAATACCCGAATAGGGCATGGTTTTCAAAATGGCGAGCACCGCCGCAGGGATACCTTGCGCGGTCAAGATGGCGCTGATATCCAACTCACCACTGAGTTGCAGATTAAGTGAGTACCCGCCCCAGACTGCGAAGAATACCCAGCACCCCAGGCTGCCCCACACAAGCTCGGCCAGAATCAGTTCCTTGATCGTTCGCCCCCGGGAAATTCGGGCGACGAACAAGCCCATCATGGGTGCATAGGCAATCCACCAGGCCCAATAGAAAATTGTCCAGTCCTGAGGGAAAGAACCCTTGGCAACCGGATCCGTCCACAAGCTCATGTGAATGAAGTTATTGATCATCAGGCCCAGGCTGTTTGCCCAGCCGTTGATCAGCAGCAGCGTGGGGCCCACGACGGCCGCGAACAACAGCAGTGCAAACGCCAGGTAGACGTTGATATCACTGAGAATCTTGATCCCTTTGCTCAGTCCGAACCACACACTCATGCCGAACATCAGTGTCCAGAGCGCCAGCACACCCATGTCGAATGCGAAGGACTGCTGAATACCGAAGATGTCGCCCGCCAAGGTCGAAACCAGCGGAACGGCCAGACCGAGGGAGGTGCCCACGCCACCCACGATCCCGAACACCACCACCGTATCCAGTGTAAGGCCCAGCCACCCGTTGGACTTCTCACCCAGCACACCACGGGCAGACACGGACAATCTCACCCCTGGCTGGCGCCGTACATACATCGAATACGCAATCGGCAAGGCTGGCAGGCAATAGAATGCCCACGGGGTCAGGCCCCAATGGAACTGTCCGTAAGTCAACGCCCACTCTGCCGCTTCCCGACTGTGAGCCGCGACATTCAAAGGAGGGCCGTTGAAATAATAAATCGGCTCAACCCAGGCCCAGTTGACAATGGCGATGCCGATACCGCCACAAAAAATCATGGCGACCCAACTGAAGTAGGAAAATTCTGGCGCATCGCTCTTTCGTCCAAGGCGTATATTTCCATAGCGCCCGAACGCCATCCACAGCAGAAACGCGACCGTCATCAGGCCTGAAACCAAGTAGAGCCAGCCAAACTTGCCGGTGGCAAACGCAAACATTTGATTGATCACTGCATTTCCAGCCTCGGGAAATGCAATAAGCGGAACGGTGACGCCAAGTATCACTGCAATGGATGGCCAAAACACCCGCCCATCCATCGACGCACCTTCTTTCAACGTACTCATTTGGCATACCTCCTCAGAACGTTTCGACTCAACACCAAACACCTGTTGAATACAAATAGGTCAAGCACGAACTGCAAACTTTGCTCGAACAGACCTCGTCCCTTGAAGAAATGAAAGGCCACTCGCCTTTCCCGAACATATATTGTGCTTATTATTCATATTCGCCTCTAGCTTTATCTAATTATTATTTCAGCGGCACCACAAAACAGCACACCATCACTCGGCAGTACGACGATCATTGATCATCGGTGTCATACGAAACGGTGTGCTTGGCGACAGCCAGGCACACCTCTTGTACATGCGTTACTTCATGGTCGGCATGGAGAATTCAGCACCCTCGCGAACACCTGACGACGGCCAGCGTTGGGTAACGGTCTTGCGTCGGGTGTAGAACCGCACGCCATCCGGCCCGTAGGCATGCAAGTCACCGAACAGCGAGCGCTTCCAACCGCCGAAGCTGTGGTACGCGACAGGTACTGGCAGCGGCACATTGATGCCGACCATGCCCACCTTGATGTTGTCGGAGAAGAAACGAGCAGCCTCACCGTCACGGGTAAAGATGCACGTACCATTGCCGTACTCGTGCTTGTCGATCAACGTCATGGCCTCCTGCATGCTGTTGACACGCATGACCTGCAGAACCGGACCAAAGATCTCTTCCCTGTAGCTCTGCATGTCTGGGGTGACGTGATCGATCAGGGTGCCGCCGACGAAGAAGCCTTCCTCATAGCCCGCAACGTCTGGCTGACGACCATCGACAACCACCGTAGCACCCTGCTCTTCGGCGCTGTCGATGTAGCCGACCACCTTCTGCTGATGCTGGCGGGTAATCACCGGGCCAAAGTCGTTCGTGCTGTCGTTGTAAGCCCCTACCTTCAGGTTCTTCATGGCTTCTTTCATCTTGGCGATCAGCGCATCGGCTGCCGCGTCACCCACCGCAACGGCGACCGACAGGGCCATGCAACGCTCACCGGAGGAACCGAACGCCGCGCCCAGCAGCTGGTTTACCGCATTGTCGATGTCGGCGTCTGGCATGACGATGGCGTGGTTTTTCGCCCCACCCAGTGCCTGGCAGCGTTTGCCGTGAGCCGTGGCGGTGGCGTAGATGTACTCGGCCACCGGGGTCGAACCTACGAAGCTGACTGCCTGGATGCGCGAGTCGCGCAGCAGGATATCGACCGCTTCCTTGTCGCCGTTCACCACATTAAGTACACCCTTGGGCAGGCCCGCTTCCTGCAGCAGTTGGGCAATGAACAACGTGGAGCTTGGATCGCGTTCGGAAGGTTTGAGGATGAAGCAGTTGCCTGCCGCAATGGCCACCGGGATCATCCAAAGCGGCACCATCACTGGGAAGTTGAACGGCGTGATACCTGCCACCACGCCCAGGGGCTGGAACTCGCTCCAGGCATCGATGTTCGGGCCGACATTCTTGCTGTGTTCGCCTTTCAGAAGCTCGGCGATCCCGCAAGCGTACTCGACGTTCTCGATACCCCGCTGCAGTTCGCCTGCCGCATCATGGGAAATCTTCCCGTGTTCTTCACCAATCAGTTTGCAGATCGCATCAGCGTTCTGCTCCAGCAGTTCCTTGAAGCGGAACATGATGCGTGCGCGCTTGATGGGCGGCGTATCACGCCAGGCCGGAAAAGCAGCCTCAGCAGTCGCGATGGCGTGCTCCACGGTCTGGCTCGATGCCAGGGCGACCTGGCGAGCGACCTGGCCGGTGGCAGGGTTGAAGACATCCTGGATGCGCTTGGATTCGACAACGACTTCGCCGTTAATCAGATGACCGACAGTATTCATGTGTAACTCCACTTTTTGTTATTCAAATAATGCGATGAGGCGCCATTACCAAAGGCTGCGATACAGCTCGACCATCTCGGCCTCGGTCGGTACACGCGGATTATTGCCAGGTGAACCGGACGCCAGCGCCTGAGCGGCCATGGTTGGCATCAGCTCGAAGAATTTTTCGCGATCGATGCCGAACTCTGCAGGGGTGGGCACCTTGAGCTCATCATTGATCGCCACCAGCTCATCCAGCAGTTTCTCTACCGCCGACTGGTCGTTGTCGCTTTGCGTGGCGACGCCCATGGCACGTGCGCAATCGGCGTACCGATCACGTGCAGCGGGAATGGAAAAGGCTGTCACTTCAGGCAGCAGCATGGCGTTCGACAAACCATGGGGCACATGGAATGCCGCGCCGATCGGGCGGCTCATGCCGTGCACCAGGGCAACGGAAGCTGCAGAGAACGCCAGGCCCGCCAAGGTCGACCCCAGCATCACGGCTTCGCGCGCAGCACGGTCGCTACCGTCGTGGTAGACCTTGCGCAGGTTTGGCCCGATCAGGCGCATGGCAGCCAGTGCCTGGGCATCGCTAAACAGGTTCGCTTTCTTGCTGACGTATGCCTCGATGGCGTGGGTCAATGCATCGATACCGGTATCGGCGGTGACGCGAGGTGGCAACGACAGCGTGAGTTCGTAATCGACCAGTGCCGCCAACGGCATGAATCCTGCGCCCACACAGAGCATTTTTTCGTCAGTCGATTCGTCGGTGATGATGGTGAACCGGGTCACTTCCGAGCCAGTGCCGGCAGTGGTTGGAATGGCAATGATCGGCAAACCCATCTCGGTCACGTTGCGCGGGAACTTGTAATCGCGCATGACACCGCCGAATTTGGCCAGAATGCCGATCGCTTTGGCGCTATCGATAGGGCTTCCGCCGCCCAGTGCGATGATGCTGTCGTAGCCACCTTCCCTGGCGGTCGCTACGCCGGCTTGAATCGAAGCGACGGTCGGCTCGGGTACGGTGTCGGAAAATACGTCGCCTTGAATCCCCTGCTCTGCCAGGACTGCGCTGATACGCCCTGCGTAGCCTAGCTCGACCATCATCCGGTCAGTGATGATCAGCGGTTTGTGGCAGCCCAGGCTGGCTAGAACCTGATGGATTTGCTGGCTGGCACCAGCTCCGGTTTGCAGGACTCGTGGAAGGATGCTGTTGTAATTCATGGCTCTATCTCATTTTTTGGGCATGAACGCGCCCGCGAGCAGCCTTGGGCTCGTGTTCGCTTGATCGAAATGGGCAAGCCAGGGCGGGAAATCCAGCGCCTTGACCTGCCCTCAGCAGTCAGCTCGGCAGATATTCTTCACTCCAGGATTCGCCGATTGCGCTGGCGTCCAGGAGCGACTGAATCTGCGCCTCGGTGTAGCCGTAGCGGCTCAGCACCTTGCGAGTCGAGGCACCGAACTTCTCAGCCGGTGACAGCGCTCGGATACGCCCGACCCGTGGGCGAATGGCGTAAGGATCGAGTTGCGTAACCCGATGCCCGCTCGGATGGTCGTTATAGATGCTGAAGGAGTAGCTGCCATTCTCGATACCCGGCTGGCCATCGGCAGTGCGGCTGTACTGGCTGCGCAGGTGATCGATGTTGTCCGGTACTGCGGCAGCGATGTTGGCAGCCTGCAGGCGCTCTTGAAGCACCGCGCTGCTCATCCTGCCGATAGCAGATTGCAGATAGCCCACCCGATCACTTGCGCAGGTCACGCCGCTGAGATCGGCGATGGCCGCGAACTTGTGCAGCTCCCCTTCGCTGGCATCCAGGTAGATCCAGCCATCCGCCGTCCTGTAGAACCGGGAAAGGTCACTGTAGCCGGCCACGTCACGGCCGGATGGCTCATTGAATGGGCCACGGCCTGGGTAGTCGTAGCAGAATGGAATTTGCACCAGGTTGCCCAGCGAAGCCAACGAGGTGCGTGCCCGGTAGGCCTCACCCGAGTGATGCTTACGATACAGGGCGGTTGCCACGCCCAGCGCAGCAGCAAACCCGCACATCACATCGATCGTGCCGACA
Organism: Pseudomonas sp. P110(2024); assembly: GCF_057480795.1. Classification (NCBI taxonomy): domain Bacteria; kingdom Pseudomonadati; phylum Pseudomonadota; class Gammaproteobacteria; order Pseudomonadales; family Pseudomonadaceae; genus Pseudomonas; species Pseudomonas sp. P110(2024). Next base: position 180,152 of record NZ_JBLIYT010000004.1, on the reverse strand, counting down.
TGTGCATGTTCTTCCGGCGTTTCCATGCCGCCGCCAAAGCGCAGCATGATTCCGGTAGTGGCCTGGATCAGGTCGTCATACCCAAGATAATCCGTACGAGGTCCGCGACGCGGGCCGCCGAAGCAGTCCAGCTGACAGAAGATCACGCCAGGATTCACCGCCTGCAGACTCGCCTCATCAAGGCCCAGCGGTGCCAATTGGCGATCCGGCGCGTTCATGACGATTACATCGACCTCGCGCACGAGGCGATTGAAAACCTCGCGCCCTTCGGGCTTGTTCAGATCGACCAGCACACTTTCCTTGCCTCGTGCCGACGACATGCCGAAGACCACGGTATTCCACGGGTCATAGTTGGGCACCACAGGGTCGAGTTTGATGACATCTGCGCCGAAGCGGCCCAGGAACGATGTCGAGTGCGGCCCTGCGATCACATTCGTCAGGTCGAGGATCTTAACGCCTTCCAGCCAACCGGCAGGCGTGTCGAGCTTGGCAGGCGGCAATACAGGATCAGGACGTTCGGACAGTGTTGCCAGTGCTTGCTCGAAGCTGACATCACGACGCGACAGCGGCTTGAGCATGGGCTCCGAACACCCCTCCAACCAGGCAATCGGGCCAGGCTGCTTCATCACGCCGAACTCGCGGTCATCGACCTCGACGATCAACCCAGCAGTATTCGAGTGCTCGTCGTGGAGCCACTCCTGGGTCGATCTGTGTGGCGCCCCAGGGAAACGCCCTTCACCGAAGATGACTTCCCACTCGGCGGCTGTTTTGGTCAGGAACACCTCTTTCATCCTGGCAGAAATACGCGCCGCCCAATCAGCCGGCAACGGGTAAACGCCCAGGGATGCATTGCCTTCCCATTGATCGATCGGCAGGTAGGGGTCATCTACTTTCGGCAAGCCGGCGGCCACCATTTCTTCGTAAATGCCCATTGCCTGCAGGCAGCGCTTGGCATGCTCACGATGGGACGGGCACACGGCGTAGAACTTGCGGCCATCGGCACATTCATAGGTGCGGTAGAACGGGTCGAGGAACTCCTGCAGGTCCTGGTAGCTCAGGTTCATCGGCAGGTTTTCGGCACGGCGCCGCTCGCTCTCCTTCTCACGCAGCGTCTTGTAACGCAGCGGGTAGCCGTCGATCTTGATCGAGTTGTACGACAGACCTTCCATCACGGCGGCGGCCAGCGGCACTTCGATCTGATCGCCAACGCCGTGCTTCTCACGCGCCTGCAAGGCGAGCACGACAGAAGAAACAGCCAGCATGGTGCCATAGGCCGACGCCAGCGGAAGCGGCGAGAAACTGGGGTTGATGCCCATCAGTACGCGGTTCTGGCCCATATCGGTGAACACACCAGAGGCCGAAGCGATCACCGCCTCCGTCGCACGCCACTGCGCACGCAATTCGTCATCACTGGCAAACCCAGGGATCGACAGCGTGATCAGCTCAGGACGAGCGCGCCGCAGCGCTGCGAAATCAAGGCCCAGCCGGGACATGACACCCGGCCGGAAGTTTTCGATCACGATGTCTGAACGGGAGATGAGTTCGTGAGCCTGATGCAGCCCCTGGGCAGTCTTCAGATCCAGCCGCAGGCAGAGTTTGTTGCGGTTGAGCGTGGCGTTGACTGGGCTGTCCCACAGCGGCCCGTCGAGCGGGTCGATGTGTACGACAGTCGCGCCCAGGTCCGCAAGGATCATCGCGACGGCAGGGCCTGCGATGTACTGACCAAAATCGATGACATTGACGCCTTGCAAAGGCAATTGGTTGCAATGCTGCATGACGATAACCCTACTTAGCCCCGGGCCAACGAGATTCGCCGGCGCGGTTATTGTTGTTATTGAGACCTCGTACCAACCGGTCACCTGGACGATTGATCCATCCAAGGGCTTGCGATGTGGAAGCTACTTTCAGAAATTCGACGGCATCGCAAAAGCAATAAAAAATGGCCCTAAGGGGCCATTTTTTTTATTGCTGGGGAAATTTCCTTATCGCTTGGCGTTTTCCTCCTCCAGCGAGCGGTGCTCGTCCCTGAAGGCCTGTGCCTCTTCGCACAGCCACTGTGCAAAAGCCGCGGCGTCAGGGTTAACCATGCTGTGCGCGGCATACACCAGGTAGAACGCCTCCTTGGTGGGCGCACTGCGCCCGAGGGGGGCTACGAGACGGCCTTGATCCAACAGGTGCTTGACCAACGAGGAACGCGCCAGGGCTACACCCTGCCCCAATTCCGCCACCGTCAATGCCGAGATAAGGGTGTCGAACTGCAACCCTTGCGAGGAATCAACGTTCTCCGCATGGTTCTTCTTCAGCCAGTAGCCCCACCCCTCCTCATAACCCAACACGTGCAGCAACGGGTGTCTGGCAAGGTCCTTGGGGCGCTGCAGCGGGCGGTCTTGCGTGATCAGCGCAGGCGAACACACCGGCACCAGGGTATCCCAGGTCAATCGTTCAGCCTTCATGCCGGGCCAGCGGCCCTGCCCGTAGCGGATTTCGAGATCGGCATCGAACGCTGTTTCATCCACCCAGATGTTGCTGGCAATGCGAATGGGTATGTCTGGATGGCTTGCTTGAAATCGAGGTAAGCGCGGGGCTATCCAGTGGGTAAAAAAAACCAGACTGCTACGCAAAATGAGTGCGCTGCGATGGCCTTGCCCAAAGATTTCGTCGGTCGATGCAGCCAGGCGTTCAACCGACTCTCTGACCACTGGAAAATACGATTTACCCACCTCGGTAAGCTCAAGTCCACGTGGCAGACGCTTGAACAACGCAACGCCCAGCTGGGACTCCAACGCTTTAACCTGCTGGCTGATCGCCGCTTGCGTGAGGTTGAGCTCTTCAGCGGCGTGGGTGAAATTGAGCATCCGGGCAGAAACCTCAAATGCTCGAAGCCAGTTTAAGGGCGGTAAACGCTTTTTCATGACGCATCCAACACTCGGCTGCTCGGGGATCGAATCGCTCGGAGGTTGACATTAGAGACGATCAGTCTAAATTACAACGCATGACTATCTCCAAACCTGCACCTCGTCGAGGCCGCCCCCCCAAAGTCGCACGTGAGCATGGCGAAACCCTCGAAATGCTATTGCGTTGCGGTATGGAAATCCTCACCGAACAAGGCTTCGCCGCCACCGGCATCGAGGCCGTGCTCAAGCGCGTGCAGGTGCCCAAGGGTTCGTTTTATCACTACTTCGACAGTAAAGAAGCATTTGGCCAAGCCGTACTGCAACGCTATGCCGACTATTTCGCTCAAAAGCTCGAGCGCAACTTCGGTGATTTGAGCGCATCGCCCTTGCAACGGCTGTCCAACTTCGTCGAGGAGGCGAAAGCGGGGATGGCCCGGTATCAGTTTAGAAGAGGCTGCCTGGTAGGCAACCTTGGCCAAGAGGTACTGGTGCTCCCCGACAGCTTCCGCGAACAGCTGGAACTGACCCTGCAGGATTGGGAGCAGCGCTTGGCAGCCTGCCTGGAACAAGCAGTCGTGCTGGGTGAAGTGCCTAGCAGACATGACTGCAAGGCACTCGCAGCCTACTTTTGGGTAGGTTGGGAGGGTGCCGTGCTTCGTGCACGGCTTACGCAGAATGTCCGTCCGCTGGACATTTTCTATCAAGGTTTTCTGAACGGAATCACCCACTGATTCCTTTCGGATGATTTAAAGACAACCGGTCTAAATGAGGGCGCACCATGTTCAATGCCATTCTGATCGAGAAGCAAGATGACCAACACACCGCCCGCGTCACCGAGCTGCGGGAGGATCAACTCCCACCCGCAAACGTGGCCGTCAAGGTGGCCTACAGCACCTTGAACTACAAAGATGCGCTGGCAATCACCGGTAAGGGGCCGGTTGTACGTCAGTTTCCGATGGTCCCTGGTATCGACCTCGCGGGTACTGTTGAGACGAGTGACGATCCTCGCTACCAGCCTGGCGATCGCGTGCTGCTCAATGGCTGGGGCGTTGGCGAAGGTCATTGGGGAGGCCTTGCACAAAAGGCTCGGTTGAACGCCGACTGGCTCATCCCCCATCCCCAGGGGCTGAATGAGCGCCAATCGATGGCCATTGGCACAGCCGGTTACACCGCCATGTTGTGCCTGATGGCATTGGAACGCCATGGGCTGAAACCCTCCCACGGGCCAGTGCTGGTTACCGGCGCCACCGGCGGCGTGGGCAGTTTCGCCATCAGCCTTCTGGCAGGTGCGGGGTATACCGTAACCGCCGCCACAGGCAAATCCAGTGAGCACGAGTACCTGAAAAGCCTGGGTGCGACAACTATCATCGACCGCGCCGAACTGTCGGCCCCGGGGCGTCCGTTGGCGAAAGAGAAATGGGCGGCCGTCGTGGACTCGGTCGGCAGCCATACGCTAGTCAATGCGTGCGCAAGCACAATGTCCGAAGGTTTGGTAGCTGCCTGCGGATTGGCTCAAGGTATGGATTTTCCGGCCACCGTCGCACCGTTCATTCTCAGAGGGGTAAGCCTGCTCGGCATCAATAGCGTGACTCAGCCTTATGAGCGACGAGTGCAAGCGTGGGAGAGACTGTCGACTCAGCTGAACTTGGGCGCATTATCGCTCATGACAAAAGAAATCGGCCTGCAAAGCGTGATCGCGTCAGCCTCAGACTTGATAAATGGAAAGATCCGGGGTCGCTTGATTGTGGACGTAAACGGATAGGCGTTTGCAAATGTCTTCGGAGCAGTCCTCTTTATTACTGATCGAGGGCTGCTCAGCTGTGCTCACTTGACCGGCATCTATCATTTCCGAAGACCCCGTAACAGCGACCCAACGTCAGCGTGCCATCATCCGTAAGCCCTCCAGGCAGCCCACGCCGTAAACGCAATCAGGTTGACGCCCCCACTGTCATTGCATCTGTCCATCAGCCTAACCTGTAACCTTGACTACCGCGCTGCTGTAACGGGGACGTGTTGCCGCCATAGACCTCTCGCCCTGCGGGCTTTCAATGCACGCTATCAAGCACTCTGCATTGCCCTGATGCCCTGTGCCTTCGGGGATCCCGATAGCCTGTGACCGAGTCCCAGCCAAGCACCAGAAACACTCAAACACATAGAAATTATGTGCAGCCTCATCGCCAGCGTGTCTTCAACGCGCCATGCAAGCCACTGACCGGATCCTGCTCAGGCTGCGGCACCTTGGCGATGCGCTCCAAGGCACGCTGGTGCGCCGCACTATCGGGCCGTTGGATGTCGTAATCTTCCTGCCCGTGAGGATAGGCGCCCACCACCAGGAAATCATCACTGCACTCGATGCAGCGATGGCCCGTGCCTGCTGGCAGCACCAGCACATCCCCCCGCTCCACGCTCACGCTTTGCCCGCATTCCCCGCCAAGCGTCAATCGGGCCCGCCCACCGGCAATCCCGAGTGCCTCGTGGGCGTTAGGATGAAAGTGGTGATAATCGAAGATCCCGTCGCGCCAGAGCGGGGTCCATTCGTGAGCCGCAAACAGGGCCTCGAAGGTGCTGGCAGTATCCCCTGCCCGATCGAGTTTCAGCCGGTAGAGCAGTACCGGAAAACGGCTATTCGGCGTCGCGCCGTCGTCTTCGAAAAACAAGGCCTGCACGCTGGCATCTTGCGTATTCATGCGCGTCATGATGCGCTTCCTGATCGAGTGATTGGTTTACCTTCGAGCCCCTCGGCTGTTGCCAGGTTCCGGCCGGCAGAGCGCTACACAGACCGATGAAACTTTCCTGCCACGTGCCAACTCCAGACGCCTATCGATAACAGAACGGGAGCAGGCAATGACCGGCACGGTAGGCGACTTTCTGGTGGAGCGTTTGTATCAATGGGGCGTACGGCGCATCTTCGGTTACCCCGGCGACGGCATCAATGGTGTGTTCGGCGCGCTGAGTCGGGCCAACGGCAAGATTCAATTCATCCAGGCCCGCCATGAGGAAATGGCCGCCTTCATGGCCAGCGCCCATGCCAAGTTCACCGGCGAGCTCGGCGTGTGCATCGCCACCTCCGGCCCGGGCGCCTCGCACCTGCTTACCGGCCTGTACGATGCACGCATGGATCACCAGCCGGTACTGGCCATCGTGGGTCAACAGGCCCGCGCGGCACTGGGCGGGCACTACCAGCAGGAGCTGGACCTGCTGTCGATGTTCAAGGACGTCGCCGGTGCGTTCGTCCAGCAGGCATCGACACCGGAGCAAGTGCGCCACCTGCTTGACCGTGCAGTGCGTACGGCCGTCGGCGAACGCCGCGTCACCACCATCATCCTGCCCAACGACCTGCAGGACCTACCTTACAACGAACCACCGAGGGCCCACGGTACCGTGCATTCCGGCATCGGCTACAGCAAGCCCCGCGTGTTGCCGTTCAACGAAGACCTGCAGCGCGCCGCCGATGTATTAAACGCTGGGCACAAGGTGGCGATACTGGTGGGTGCCGGCGCACTGCAGGCGACAGACCAGGTCATTTCAATCGCCGAAAAACTGGGTGCCGGGGTTGCCAAAGCGCTGTTGGGCAAGGCTGTGCTGCCGGATGAGCTGCCGTGGGTCACCGGATCGATAGGCCTGCTCGGCACCGAACCCAGCTATCAGCTGATGACCGAATGCGACACCTTGCTGATGATCGGCTCCGGCTTTCCCTATTCCGAGTTTTTACCCAAGGAAGGCCAGGCGCGTGGCGTGCAGATCGACCTGCAACCCGACATGCTCAGCCTGCGCTACCCGATGGAGGTCAACCTGATCGGCGATGCCAGCGAAACATTGCGCGCACTGCTGCCGTTGCTCGAGCACAAGACCGACCGGCGCTGGCGCGACAAGGTAGAGACCTGGCGTGCACGGTGGGACAGGACCGTGGCCAAACGCGCGCTGGTCAAGGCTGACCCGATCAACCCGCAACGCGTGGTCCATGAACTGTCTCCTCGCCTGCCCGACCACGCCATCATCACCAGCGACTCCGGCTCCTGCGCCAACTGGTTTGCCCGCGACCTGCAGATTCGCCACGGGATGCAGTGTTCGCTGTCTGGCGGCCTGGCTTGCATGGGCGCAGCCGTGCCTTATGCGATTGCAGCCAAGTTCGCCCACCCGCAACGGACCGTGGTTGCCCTGGTGGGCGATGGGGCGATGCAGATGAACAACCTCGCCGAATTGATCACCGTGGCCAAATACTGGCAGCAGTGGGACAACCCTCAATGGATCTGTGCCGTGTTCAACAATGAGGACCTCAACCAGGTGACTTGGGAGCAACGGGTCATGGAGGGGGACCCCAAGTTCGAAGCGTCGCAGACAATCCCTGACGTGCCCTACCATGTGTTTGCCATGTCCATTGGCCTGCAAGGTATCTACGTAGATCGCGAAGAGGACGTTGCCGCTGCGTGGGAGCGCGCCCTGGCGGCTGATCGACCCGTACTGATCGAGTTCAAGACCGACCCGAACGTGCCGCCCCTGCCTCCCCACATCACGCTGGAACAGGCGAAGAAGTTTGCCGGTACCTTGCTCAAGGGCGACCCCGACCAGGCGGGCATCATCGTGCAGACAGCCAAGCAGGTGCTCGGCTCGGTGCTGCCTGGCAAGAAATGAGCGACACCTCGGCGAGCCGGCTGAACGTTTATTCGGCCGGCCCGGTCGCACAACTGAGACGCAGCCGACTGCGCGAACCCTGACCGTGAGGACCTACCATGAGCGCGATCGCTTCCAACGGGGCTGCAGAGCACCCCATCTGTCTGACCCTCAATGGTCAGCCCCGAACACTGCAGGTGCATCCCTGGGTCACCTTGCTCGACCTGCTGCGTGAGCAATTGGACCTGATCGGCACCAAGAAAGGTTGCGATCATGGTCAGTGCGGTGCCTGCACGGTGCTGCGCGACGGCAAGCGCGTCAATGCCTGCCTGACCTTGGCCATCATGTGTGACGGGGCCGAGTTGGTGACCATCGAAGGGCTGGCCAACGGTGACGCCCTGCACCCGATGCAGCGCGCCTTCATTACGCACGATGCGTTCCAGTGCGGCTACTGCACCCCGGGGCAGATCTGCTCTGCGGTCGGGCTTGTGCACGAAGGACGTGCCGACACCCGCGAGGCCATCCGCGAGCAGATGAGCGGCAACCTTTGCCGTTGTGGTGCCTACGGCAACATCGTCGCAGCGGTGGAGGAAGCGCTGCCGTTGATAAGAGGCGCAGCCCAGCCGCAACGAGGGCCAAATTCATGATGCCCTTCAACTACTGCAAGCCCGCATCAGTCCGCGAAGCGGTGAGCTTGGCTGACACACGCTCGCATTTCATCGCCGGGGGCACCAACCTTGTCGACCTGATGAAGGAAAACGTCGTTCGTCCCGAGCGGCTCATCGATATCACCGGCCTTGAGCTGAACGGTATCCATCCCACCTCGAACGGCGGTGTACTGATCGGTGCTCTGGTGAGCAATGCCGAGCTGGCCTGGCACCCGATGATCGAGCAGCATTATCCACTGCTGTCGGACGCGATCCTGGCCGGGGCGTCACCGCAGTTGAGGAACATGGCCAGCACCGGTGGCAACTTGCTGCAACGTACCCGGTGCTACTACTTCTACGACACCGGCACCCCCTGCAACAAACGTGAGCCCGGCAGCGGATGCCCTGCGCGTAAAGGGTCGAACCGCATCCATGCCATTCTCGGTGCCAGCGATGCCTGTGTCGCGACCCATCCCTCGGACATGTGCGTGGCATTGGCAGCGCTTGAAGCCGTGGTGCATGTAGCAGGGCAGTCGGGTAAACGGGAGATACCCTTTGCGGATTTCCATCGTCTGCCCGGGGGCACGCCCGAACGCGACAATCAACTGGCAGTCGCTGAGCTGGTAACTGGCATCGAGCTGCCGCCCCCGATGTTCGAACATCATTTTCGATATCTGAAAATACGCGACCGCGCCTCCTACGCGTTCGCGCTGGTGTCCGTCGCTGCCGCCTTGAATTTCGATGGCGAAGTGATCCGGCAGGCGCGCCTTGCGCTGGGCGGCGTTGCCCACAAACCCTGGCGGGACCCGGTTGTGGAGTGCATGCTGGCTGGCCAGGTGCCATCTGAAGCGCTCTTCACCCGCGCCGCGCAAACGTTGCTGCAAGGTGCACAACCCCTGAGCCACAACGGTTTCAAGGTGACCCTCGCCCAGCGAGCCATCGTACGGGCATTGGATGACGCGGCGCGCGGTGCCGCTGTCAGGGGGGCACGACCATGATCACAAGCACACCCGTCGTCGGCACACCCCTGGACCGCGTGGACGGTGTGGCGAAGGTCACCGGGCAGGCCCGCTATGCGGGCGAATACCCCGAGGCGGGCCTGCTGCACGGCAGCGTCGTGTCCAGTACCATTGCCCGCGGCCGGGTACTCGACATCGACAGTACGCAGGCCATGCGCGTGCCCGGGGTAATCGCCGTGCTCGACCATGGCCATCGCCCGCCTATATCCAGTTATGACAACGACTACAGCGATGCCGACACTGCCGAGGGCTCACCGTTTCGGCCTTTGTTCAATGATCGAGTGCTGTACAGTGGGCAACCGTTGGCGCTGGTGATCGCCGAAACCCTGGAACTGGCCCGCTATGCAGGCTCGCTGATCAAAATCGACTATGCCGAGCAGGCTCACCAGACAGACCTGGGCGCCTGCCAACAATCGCATGCGGCACCCGCCGAAACGCCAGCGCCGCGTGGCGACTTCGCCGGGCAGTTTGCCAGGGCGCCGGTGCAGGTGGATGCCACCTACCTGACGGCAAACGAGCACCACAACCCGATGGAGCCCCATGCGTCGACCGTGCACTACAAGGCCGACGGCACCCTGGAAATCCACGACAAGACCCAAGGTACGCAGAACTGCCAGGACTACCTGCACAAGGTGTTCGGCCTGCCCAAGGCAAACATCCGTGTGCGCGCGGCATTCGTCGGCGGCGCCTTCGGCTCGGGTTTGCGCCCGCAGTACCAGTTGCCGCTGGCAGTGATGGCGGCGTTGCACCTGAAGCGCTCGGTGCGCGTGACCCTGACACGCCAGCAGATGTTCACCTTTGGCTACCGGCCCCGCACCGAGCAACGCTTGCGCCTGGGTGCAGACGCAAACGGGCGCTTGCTGGCGATCGCTCATGATGCGCTTGGCCAGACCTCCCGCTTCGAGGACTTCACCGAGCACCTGGTGGAATGGAGTGGCATGCTTTACCAATGCGACAACGTTGCGCTCAGCTATCGCCTGGCCTCGCTCGATGTGTACACCCCGCTGGACATGCGGGCACCTGGGGCTGCGTCCGGGATGATTGCGCTGGAATGCGCCATGGATGAGCTCGCCTGTGCAGTGCAGGTCGACCCGGTAGATCTGCGCCGGCGCAATTTCGCCGCCAACAACGCCAACGAGGGCAAGCCTTACTCCAGCAAGGAACTGCTGGCGTGCTACCAGCAAGGTGCCGAACGTTTTGGCTGGCATAACCGCACTCCCCAACCGCGCAGCATGCGCAATGGCAACCAGCTGGTCGGCTGGGGGATGGCCGGCGGCGTCTGGGAAGCCATGCAGATGAAGGCCAGCGCCAGGGCGCGCATCGATGCCCAGGGCCATCTCACCGTCAGCAGTGCCACCACCGATATCGGGACCGGCACTTATACCGTCATGACCCAGATCGCCGCCGAGGCAGCTGGCGTCAGGGTGCAGGATGTCACCTTCGTGCTGGGTGACTCTTCACTCCCCACCGCACCGCTTCAGGGTGGATCATTCACGGTGTCGTCGGTGGGCTCGGCCGTGCGCCAGGCCTGCCAGGTACTGCGCGCCAAGGTGCTGGCACACGCGCGCAACATGCACCCCCAGGTGGCCAGCACTGCCGGGCAGCAGATCGCTTTCGCCGACGGCTATCTGCACGCTGGCAGCCATCGCCTGGCATTGGCGGACATCGTCGCCAGCGCACCCGCCGGTGCGTTCGAAGTGCAGATCGACGCCGAGCCCGGCGCCAGGCGCCAACCATTCTCCACCGCCACCCATTCGGCGGTATTCGTGGAAGTCCACGTCGACGAAGAGCTTGGCACGATCAAGGTCTCCCGGGTGGTCAGCGCTGTGGCCGCAGGACGGGTGGTCAACCCGAAAACCGCGCGCAGTCAGATCCTGGGTGGCGTGGTGTGGGGGGTGGGCATGGCCCTGCACGAAGCAGCGTTGACCGACCATCGGCTAGGCCGCATCGTCAATCACAACCTGGCGGAGTACCACATTCCGGTCAATGCAGACTGTGGGGATATCGAAGTGATCTTCGTTGAAGAGCACGATGATGTTGTCAACGAACTGGGGTCCAAGGGCGTGGGCGAAATCGGCGTCGTCGGGGTGGCCGCTGCGGTGGCCAACGCGGTCTACCATGCCACAGGCAAGCGTGTGAGGGAGTTTCCGATCACGCTCGACAAAGTGCTCTGATCGGGCGGGGGCCAAGTCCCCCCACCCGCTTTGCGGTCAGCAGCAGCCAGGTCGGCAGGATCGTCCGCACCAGCACCTCACGCTCCTCGGTACGACGATGATTGCTCAGATACCAGCATGATCTGAATGGTTCCGCCAATTTTCGGGGCTGCAGCAAATCAGTACCGCCAGACTTGTTGGTCTGAACTTTACTGTCCGCCATGGCTTCCCCTGCATACCGATAACGCAAACACGCGGCTGCAGGAGCTGACTTTCATGAGAGCACTGACCTACCACGGAGCAAACGACGTCAGAGTCGATAACGTCCCTGATCCCATCATCGAGCAAGAAGACGACATCATCCTCAGGGTCACCGCTACGGCCATTTGCGGTTCCGACCTGCACCTCTACCGAGGAAAAATTCCAGAAACCGAAGCGGGCGATATCTTTGGCCATGAATTCATGGGCATCATCGAAGACACAGGGCGTGCCGTCACCAATCTCCAGATCGGCGATCGGGTTGTGATTCCCTTCGTGATCGCTTGCGGCCACTGCTTTTTCTGTCAGCGTGATCTGTTCGCTGCCTGCGAAACCACCAACACAGGTCGTGGCTCGATCATCAACAAGAAAGGCATTCCACCGGGCGCCGCGCTGTTCGGGTACAGTCATCTCTATGGCGGAATCCCTGGTGGCCAAGCGGATTACGTGAGGGTACCCAAGGGTAACGTCGGCCCGTTCAAAGTGCCCACAAACCTGGCCGATGACAAGGTGCTGTTCCTCTCGGACATTCTGCCCACCGCTTGGCAGGCGGTCATCAATGCCGAGATTGGCCCGGGTTCAACGTTGGCAGTCTACGGCGCCGGGCCAGTGGGCTTGCTGAGCGCAGCCTGCGCGCGAATGCTCGGCGCTCAGACCATCTTCATGGTCGATGACAATGATTACCGCTTGGCCTACGCCCGCGAGGCTTACGGCGTCATACCGATCAATTTCGAGCAGGACGACGATCCAGCCGACAGCATCATTCGTCAGACACCCGGCATGCGCGGGGTCGATGCGGTGATCGACGCGGTCGGTTTCGAGGCCAAGGGCAGCACTGCCGAAACGGTGATGACGGCCCTGAAGATTGAAGGCAGCAGTGGCAAAGCATTGCGCCAGAGCATTGCAGCCGTGCGGCGTGGCGGCGTCGTGAGTGTCCCCGGTGTGTACGCGGGCTTCATTCACGCATTCATGTTCGGCGACGCGTTCGACAAGGGCCTTACCTTCAAGATGGGCCAGACCCATGTCCAGAAATACCTGCCCGAACTGCTGGAACACATCGAAGCAGGACGTCTACAACCGGAATTGATCGTCACTCACCGCCTGGCCCTCGAAGAAGCAGCCATGGGCTACAAGTTGTTCGATCAGAAGCAGGATGACTGTCGCAAGGTCATCCTCGTGCCAGGCGCTGCAGCGGGCACCCTGAGCCCTGGGCAGATGGATCGGGCTCTGGGCTTCAACTACCTCCAGCAACGCCCGAAAACTTTTTGACGTCGATAGGTGGCGCCACGAATTCAGGGCCATCGCCAGCGAGCCGCCACTTCACCTTGGCGATGCCGTAGCGCTCGGCCATCGGTCGACTGACCAACTTGATTTTCTGCTGACTGAATCTTGGGATGATGCCAACGCCGGCATCGCAACTGGCCCAGTGCCAAGCCACGGCGTTGTCCATTTTCTCCAGGCGGATGATGAACGTCCGATGGTCACCGTGAAGGTCATACTCGATTACGTACAATTGAAGTGCTGGCACAAGATCCGCTCCCTGGTTCATACGCTATTGAGCGACTCCTGGAAGAGATAATTCCATCGGATTCGCAGGACGACGCGCAGCCAATCCATGCAGCGGACTGTCAGGCGAGTTGGATGTACACCGAGTAGCTACCCAGCAGCACCCAGAACACCAGAAAGATCCACGGTGTGCGCAGCGAGAACAGCAGTGATTTCCGATGGCCTGCACGCGAGGTTTCCGCCTCGCAGAACAGCGGCGATTCGTCGTAAGCCAACCCCATCAACGGCTCGCTGCGCAGCAGATGGCTTTGCTTGAGCTGCCAATGATCGATGATGTTGTAGGCCGCACGGATGCCAGGCCAGGCATTGAGCGAGCTCAATACCCCGAGCAGGGCGAGGAACGCGGGCACGATCAGGGTGAACATCTCGCCCCATCCTTGATTTAGGTTGCCCATGGAGGAGACGAAGGCGATGACCAGGAATGACTGCGCCGCCAGGTAGGCGTCGGTGCGGTTGGCCAGGATGCTGGTTTCGTACTGGATCTCACGCCGGTAAAAGTCCAGACGCTCCTTGGGAGAACCAAACATCCTGGCATTGTGCTCGCTGATCTCGTGTTCAGGGGTCGTTGGGGTAATGATTCGAGGCACTTGCTACTCCGGGAGTTGGGCTCCGAACGACGAGATGCGCCTGGAGCTGAGCTCGGTAGAACGGCGATGGGGCGTGAAATTCAATTGGATTGGTATCCCCACCGCTCGTCGTATCAACCGCAGATTGAAACCAACACGCCGGGGCCCGGCCTTTCGAACCGGTATGAACGTTCTCAACTGCAGGAGCTTCTACCATGCGAGACTTCCCTACCCCGCCCTTCCCTTCACAGCCTCAAAATGTCCCCGGCTCACAGCGCAAAATGGAACCCTACCCGGATTGTGGTGAGCAGTCGTATACCGGTCACAATCGACTCGAAGGCAAGATCGCGCTCATCACCGGAGCAGACAGCGGCATCGGGCGGGCAGTAGCGATCGCCTATGCCCGTGAAGGTGCAGACGTCGCCATCGCTTACCTGAATGAGCATGAAGACGCGCAAGAAACCGCGCGCTGGGTCGAGGCCGCGGGCCGTCAATGCCTGCTGTTACCCGGAGACTTGGCGCAGAAACAGCACTGCTACGACATCGTCGAAAAGACCGTCCGCCAGTTCGGGCGTATCGACATCCTGGTCAACAATGCGGCGTTCCAGATGTCCCATGAGACCCTGGAGGAAATCGACGATGATGAATGGGTGAAAACGTTCGATACCAATATCACCGCCATCTTCCGTATTTGCCAGGCGGCACTACCCTCCATGCCCAAGGGCAGTTCGATCATCAATACGAGCTCGGTCAACTCCGACGATCCATCCCCCAGCCTGCTGGCCTATGCCACGACCAAGGGGGCCATTGCCAATTTCACTGCTGGCTTGGCTCAGTTGCTGGGCAAGAAAGGCATCAGGGTCAACAGTGTCGCGCCAGGCCCTATCTGGACGCCTTTGATTCCGGCAACCATGCCGGACGAGGCCGTCAAGAACTTTGGTTCCAGCTACCCGATGGGGCGCCCGGGGCAGCCGGTCGAGGTCGCGCCGATCTACGTGCTGCTGGGCTCCGACCAGGCCAGTTACATCAGTGGCTCACGTTACGCGGTGACTGGCGGCAAACCGATACTTTAGCGCCAAGAGGCTCGCCGTGCTGGCGGGCCTCCCTTTTGCGGGGCAGATTCAGTGTTTGTGCCGATCGTGATCACGGGCCGTTTTTTGCGCTGTCGAGTCATGTGATGTACCGGTGGATCCATCCGGACGATGAGCATCGTTGTCTCGCTCTTCTTCCCCATGCGGCCTCGTCTGCGCAGACTCCTTTTGCCTATCGCTCACTTTCTTCATGTTGCTCTCCTGCCATTGCCTTTGAACTAGGGAAGCCGAAGCACGGGCAAAGTTCACGTCACATTCACTTCTCGAGATAGCCGGGCAATAGATGCGATGAACCAAATACCCCAGGATCGCGTCCACCGCAAACAAGCGAGTCGACACTGGAATGGCAAACGACCCTGTACTGGCCGCCCTCGGCTATCTCAAGAACAACAAACTGATTTTGACCACAGCAGAATCGTGCACTGCGGGCTGCATGGTGGCTTTGCTGGCGGCGGTACCGGGTACCGCAGAGGTGCTGGAAAGCGGCTACGTCGTCTACTCACCCAGCGCCAAGAAACGCCTGCTGGGCGTCAGCGCCGAAACCATCGAACGATACGGCTTGACCAGCGAAGCAGTGGCCTGGGAAATGGCCTTGGGCGCCTTGCGAGACAGCGATGCCAATGTGGTTATCGCCACCACCGGGGTAGCCGGCCCGGCGCCCGAATCCGGAATACCGCCGGGGACGATGTGCTTTGCGTGGGCTTTCGCCGGCGATCCAATTGCCGTTTTCACGCGCACTCGACGGTTCTTCGGCGAGCGATCTGAAGTCATGCGCGAAGGCGCCCTGTTCGGTCTGACCCAGGTTTCCCACTATCACCAGCGCTGGTTACACGGTGAGCGCGCTTGAGGGCTGTGATCATGTCGGAAGATGAACTGGTATCCCGGCGTCACCCTGTTCAAGAAGACATGCCGATGCAGCAGCGCGTCTGGCGCTTTGAGCGCGTGGGGTGGTATGTACTCGTGACCATGGTACTGCTTGCCTTGGCAGGCCTGTTCGGTAATGGCCCGTTGAGCGATGCCGAGGTGGTGAGCCAGGATGGCAGGGTACGGGTTGAGTATCAGCGCCTCAGCCGAAGCGGCACGACAGATAGCCTTTTCATCACCGTTCAGGGTACCCCTGGTCAGCCGGTAGAGGTGCAACTCGCAGGATCATTGCTTCGTGACGCCAGTATCGAGACGTTACAACCGGAGCCGCAACGGTCGATGTCACATGGCCAGGCCATGCTGTTCCAATTGGGTACAAGGCAAGATGGCGTGGCCACCTTGTACCTGACCCTTCGAAGTGAGCACGTAGGCACTCTGGAGGGCATCGTCAGGGCTGGCCCCAAAAGCGCCGTTCGTTTCTCCACATTCCTTTACCCCTAGGGGTGCGTCATGGATTCGATCCTCCGCGCAGCCGGAATGTACGTCGCCCTCATGCTGCTGTTTCGCGTAGCCGGGCGGCGCTCGCTGGCCGACCTGACGACCTTTGATTTCGTCTTGCTGCTGATCATCGGGGAGGCCACCCAGCAGGCGCTTCTGGGCGAGGACTTTTCGTTCACCAATGCCATGCTGGTGATTGCCACGCTGATCGTCCTGGACGTCGGTCTTTCGCTCGCGAAGCTCAACTCCAAGCCCTTGGCCAGGTTTCTGGATGGGCACGCTACCCTGGTTGTCGAGAATGGGCGCTTTCTGCATCACCGCATGCGCCGGGTACGCCTCACGGAGGACGATATCCTCGAGTCAGCGCGGGACAGCCAAGGCATCGAGAACATTGAGCAGGTCAAGTTCGCCATCGTCGAACGCAATGGAAAGATTTCGATCATTCCTGCCAAGTGAGGCCTTTTGGCAACAGTAAAGCTACGTCCATCGCTTCGCATGCACACGCGATGATGCCAGCCATCGTAAGCATTGAACCCTGTCACTCTGCGCGTACTCAACCACGAGCAAGTTCTTGACTCAATCCGTGATGAGGTAACGCCAATGAACGCTATCGACTTACTGATTCAAGACCACAAGCTGGTGAAAAAACTTCTCGAAGAACTGTCGACCACCACCGAGCGCGCAGTGAAGAAACGGGCCGAGTTACTTCACAGGATCGAGCAGGAGTTGCGGATCCACACCACGCTCGAGGAAGAAATACTCTACCCGGCCATCAAGCAAGCGGGTGGCAAGGAAGAAGCGAAGATGTACTACGAGGCCAAGGAAGAACACCGGACTGTCGACTCCCTCGTCCTACCCGACCTCCTGCATACCGAAACCGGCACCGTCGAATTCGCCGGGCGGGTCAAGGTCATGAAAGAGTTGTTGGAGCATCACATCGAGGAAGAGGAAGGCGAACTCTTCCCCACCGCGAAGAAGCTGCTCAGCAAGGACACCCTCGAGGAGCTGGGGCAAACCATGGAAATGCAGAAAAAGATGCTCAAGGGCGAGCAGCGAGCAGCTTAGTCAAGCGATCACCTGCCAGCGCTCAGTACGCTGGCAGGTGATCAGTTTCAGCTACCCATCATCAGTCGGAAGGTTTCATGGAATATTGGATTGGCTTACTTGAATGGCCCGCCATGGTAATGACCGTGCTGGCAGCCTGGTGCATCGGTTCACGCCGTCCGGGGCGCAGGAAGGCAGGTTTCTGTTGTTTTCTTGCAAGCAACGTTCTGTGGGCCGTCTGGGGCTGGCAAGCAGAAGCCTGGGCATTGATCATCCTGCAATTGTGCCTCTGTGCCATGAATCTGCGAGGGTGGCGAAAAAACACACAACTGCAAGCTGCCCGCACGTTGCAGGGAACAGCCTAGCGTTGCTGGCGGCGCCCGCCCAACTGGATCCAGACCGGCGCATGATCACTGGCCTTGGCTTCGTTGCGCACCCAGGCATCCACGCCCGCCCGCTTCAAATAAGGGCTCAGACCCGAGTTGAGCAGCAGGTGATCGATACGAAGCCCGGCATTACGCGCCCAGTGATTGCGAAAATAGTCCCAGAACGTGTAAATGCGCTGCTCGGGATAAAGGTGACGAACAGCATCGACCCAGCCCTGGGCCAACAATTCTTGGAATAACGCCCGCGATTCAGGTTGCAGCAGCGCGTCCTTGAGCCATGAGCGCGGGTTATAGATGTCCAGATCGGTGGGCACAACGTTGAAGTCCCCCGCTAATACCGCAGGATGGCTGCTGACATGCAGTGTTTGGGCATGCTTGATCAAGCACTCGAACCAGCGCAGTTTGTAATCGAACTTCGGGCCGGGTTGCGGGTTGCCGTTGGGCAGGTAAAGGCAGCCCACCAGTACACCGTGCGCCGCAGCTTCGAGATAGCGGCTCTGCTGATCGTCCTGCATGCCGGGCAGCCCGCGACGTACCTCCAGCGGCTCGCTATCGCGCGCCAGGATCGCCACACCGTTCCAGGAGGGTTGCCCCTGGTAAAGGCAGCCATAACCTGCCGCTTCGATGGCCTGGCGAGGAAACTGCTGGTCGGCCGCCTTTAGTTCCTGCAAGCAGGCAATGTCCGGCTGCTCCCGCTCCAGCCAGGCCAACAGCGCGGGCAGGCGGCTGCGGATGCCATTGATATTGAAGGTGGCGATCTTCAGCGCTCTCATGCGTCAGGGTCGCTCACATGAGCCTGCACGGCATCTCCCAGAGCCCGGATATGAGCCTCGTCGGCCAGTGCCTTCAGCGCCAACCAGTCATCCCAGTCAATGGCACCATCGTCCCTTAGCGCCTCGGCGGTGCGAACCAGTTCATGGTGGTAGGCGTCCGGCGATTCGCGCCGGTAGCTGATGTCGTCGTACTGCGCGTACCAGGCTTCAAGTTCAGGAATGCTGCGTTCGATGCTCATGACGGCCGCCTCGTTCTATCCCTGCAAGTGAGAGCCCAAGCACCGCGCAATGTTCAACCGCAACGGTCAGACGGTTAGCAACCCTACCGATGAAGTAGTGCGATGGAACTTCTCACTCCGTCCGAGACGTCCCACGTCCACACCTGGCGAAAGTAGATGAAGAGGTGGTGGACGGGAATCTGATCACCCGCCGCATGCCGGATGATATACCCGCCTTCAATGATCGGTTGATCCAAGCCCTTGCTTGTTCACTTGCTAACCGTGGGCTAGCAAACACTTCAACCTACTGTTCTGCTCAGGCAAACATTCAGGGTAGGCAAGCTCACGGTTTCTTTTCCACATCCCTGGGCGCTTTCGCTGGGCCTTGGGGGTCCACTTGAGGGTCGTCCAGGTCTGGAGAGTCCGGATCGAATCCCAGGTCCTGATCAGTCGTTGCATGATCGGAGGAATGGGGGCCTTTCTGCTGCTGATCGTCGGATTTGTTCATTTTGCGGTCTCCGGAGTGTGATGTATTCACCGTCAGGGTCTTGCCCCTTTCTGAACGGGCTGTTCATGAAATATTTCGGTGAAGCACTCGCATCCGGTGGAGGATCGCAAGATCGGTAAAGTTCCTTCTACATGCCATCTGCTGGACAAGTCTGAACGGTACCCGTGAGTTCGTTCTGATTGCGACATAGTGGATGAGCGGTGCCCAAAACGCCGGTTGCGCCCTCACAGTGGCCGGTTATTCGAGAAAAACTAAACCTTCACCTGCTCCTACGGCTCAACCGATTGCGGCATAGAGGTCGCAGCCACCAAGCGAAGGAGTGAAAGATGAACAAACCATTCTTGAAAATCGCCGGGGTAACCCTGTTGATGGGCCTGGCTTCGCTGCAGGTACAGGCAGCGTCTTCGGACGATTTCGTCGATGCGGCCACTGAAGCCGGTATCGCCGAAGTGGTCACCGGCAACCTGGCGCACGAAAAGAGCCAAAGCGCAGACATCAAGCAATTCGCCCAGCAAATGGTTACAGACCATACCAAAGCCAACCAGGAACTCGGTGATATCGCCCGCAAGCTGGACATCAGCGTGCCCGACGAGGCGGCGCTGACCGACAAGGTCAAGAAGATGATCCTCGAATGGCGCGAGGAGTCGTTCGACCGGTCCTACGTCAATAACCAGGTCGACGCGCACGAAAAGGCCGTGGAACTGTTCAAGAAAGAGGCCGCCTCCTCCGACAAGCCTGAGCTGAAGGCCTTTGCCAGCGACAAGCTGCCAACGCTGCAACACCATCTGGAACAGGCCAGGGCGCTGAAAGCCACCCACGGCAAGTAACCCACACGTCACCGCGCAATCCCAGGGGCCGCCTTGCGGCCCTGCCTTGAGCCATCTGGAGGTGGGCTCCCCATGAATGATCGAATCATCGAACTGTTCACCGCCACCACATTCTTCGGCATTTCCATCCTCAACCTGTTGGTAGCGCTGTGCGTTGCCGTGCTGACGTTCGTGATTGCCAGAGCTGTCATCGGCCTGTTGATGCGCCGGGTGCAGCGCTGGTCCGAACATGACGGGGCGATGAGTCAGGTGCTGGCCAAGGTACTGGCTGGTACCAGCAACAGCCTGCTGCTGCTCGCTTCGCTGCTGGTCGGTTTGAGCATGCTGGACCTGCCCGAGCGCTGGTTGGGCCGGGTCAGTAGCTTGTGGTTCGTGGTCGCCGCCTTGCAGATCGGCCTCTGGGTCAATCGCGCCATCGCGCTGGGGCTGACACGCTACTTCAGCCGGCACAGCGCCGACGGCCTGTATCAAGGCAGTGCATTGGCCACGCTTTCGGCCTGGGGGGCACGGGTGCTGCTGTGGTCGGTAGTGTTGCTGGCCATGCTGTCCAATCTCGGCGTCAATATCACCGCCTTCGTGGCCAGCCTGGGTGTGGGCGGCATTGCCGTGGCCCTGGCCGTGCAGAACATCCTGGGTGACCTGTTCGCCTCATTGTCGATTGCCGTCGACAAACCCTTCGAAGTCGGTGATTTCATCGTCATCGGCCCACTGGCCGGCACGGTGGAACATGTTGGGCTGAAGACTACTCGCATCCGCAGCCTGGGCGGTGAGCAGATCGTCATGGCCAATGCCAGCATGATCAGCAGCACCATCCAGAACTACAAGCGCTTGCAGGAACGACGTATTGTGTTCGAGTTCGGCTTGTCCTACGACACGCCCACCGAGGCGGTGAAACAGGCGCCCGCCATCGTCGAAGAGGCGATCAAGGCCCAGCAGCAGGTGCGTTTCGACCGCGCTCACTTGCGCGGCTTTGGCAAAGAGGCGCTGGAGTTCGAATGCGTCTATATCGTGAGAGACCCTGGCTATAACCTCTACATGGATATTCAACAGGCCATCAACTTTCACCTGCTCGAACGCTTCACCCGAATCGGCGCCAAATTTGCCGTGCCAGTGCGTGCCATCAAAGTTACGGCGCTGCCGCAACCCTTCGTTCAGTCTCAGGTACTGTGACGGCGGGTCGCATTTTGGCCCATCTCGGCCAGGTGGGCGTTTACCCGATGCCGTCCCCACCGATGTACCTGATCGTGCACAAGACCAACGCCGCCAGAAGGATGGCCAGGCAGTCGCACAACTGCTGCCCTCCTGGCCTCGCCGCACCGGCGGCGAGGCTCAGTGCCAGTTCAAGCCCGGGCGGCGCAGTCTGAAGCTATCAACGTTGCGTTGCGCCGCAGGTCATCGGCAGGACTTGGCCAGCGCATGTGCCGATGGACTCAATCCCTTGGCAGCAGCAAGGTGGCGGCCAGTCCCCCGCCCGCTCGATTCTCCAACCGGACCTGCCCGCCCAGGCGATCGATGATGGTCGCAACGATCGACAGACCAAGGCCGGCGCCATTCGGGCTGTTGCGGCTATAGAAGCGCTCGAATACACGAGAAAGGCTTGCTTCATCGATACCTGGCCCCTCGTCCTCGACCACTAGCTCCAAGGCGCCATCCAGACGCCTGAGTGATACGGTTATGCGGCCTGCCGGAGGTGAATGTTCAACCGCGTTGGACACCAGGTTCTGTAGCGCAATGCCCAACGCGCCAGCATCGATCGCCAGGTGATGGTCGCCTTCACCGATCTCCAGCGAGGGCTCCAGGCCGCGATCAAGTATCCACGGGGTCAGCTCAGCCAAGGTCTCGGTAACCACCTCAGCCAGGTCGACGCAGGTACTGGCACGCTGCCCCAGTTTCGGCTCGACGCGGGCGAGTGTCAGCAACTGGTTGACCACCCGGGTCAGCCGGTCGACCCCGCCCATCAGGAACCCCAGCGCTTTTTGCCGCTCCATGTCGTTGCTGGCGGCCAGCGCGTTCTGTGCATGCAGGCGCAGGACGGCCAGCGGCGTGCGCATTTCGTGAGCGGCATCGGCAATGAACCGATGCTCACGCCGCAAAAGGTCCTCGATCTGCGCCAACAGGCGATTGATGGCGGCCTGCATCGGCTCAAGCTCCGAGGGAAGCGGCACCAGTTGCAATGGCTCAAGGGAGTCGGCGTGGCGCGCGCGGATGACATTGGCCATGTTCTGCAACGGCCGCAGCCCCCAGCCGATCGCCGCCCAGACCAACAGCGCCAATGCCAGGCTGCCCAGGAGGAACGGGAACAGAGTATGGCGGACAATACGGTCGATCAGGTCGTAGCGTACGTCATCACGCTCGCCGACCCAGATCACCCAGCGTTTTTCCGGCACCGGCAAGACGAAACCGCGCCATTGTTCGCCGCCGCTGGTGAAGTCGTAGAAGCCTGGTACCGTCGGTGGCGAATCGAACGCTGGCGCGCTGGGTGTATGCACCAGAAGGGCTCCGCCGACCTGCCAGACCTGAAAAGCCAGCTTGCTTTCGTAAGGGTGCCCCACCTGATGTCGCCCTGCCCTGCCCAACGCTTCGTTGAAGGCCCGGTAGAGCGCCTCACGCGAGCCGTCCTGCACTGGCAGGCTCATGACACCCTGCAGCAGGCGGGCGTTCTGGGCGAGATGGGCGTCATACACCTCGTTAATTTCGCGGCGGCTATCGTGGTAGTTGTAGAGAGCCAGCAGACCGGTGCCGAGCAGCAGCAACAACATCACCCGCCACAGTGTGCGCTGGCGCAGCGAGCTCATGCCTTGGCCTCGACCAGGTAGCCGATGCCGCGTACCGTTCGGATCAACCCGTTGAACAGCTTCTTGCGCAGGTGGTAGATGTTCACCTCCAGCGTATTGCTCTCGGGCTCTTCGTCCCAGCCATACAGCAGCTGGGTCAGGCGCTCGCGGGTGAATACCTTGCCGGGTTGCGCCAACAGTTCATGTAACAGCACATACTCCTTCGGGGTCAGCACCACTTCGACACCGTTGTAGTGCACTTGCTGGGTGGCGGGGTCGAGGCTGACCCCGGCATGTTCGACCACTACCTTCGCCCGCCCCGCACTGCGCCGCAGCAAGGCGCGCAAGCGTGCCTTCAGTTCATTGAGGTCGAAAGGTTTCACCAGGTAATCATCGGCACCGGCATCAAGCCCGGTAATGCGGTCGTCCAGCGCATCCCGCGCGGTGAGGATCAGCACCGGCAGGCTGTCGCCGCCGGCGCGCAGCCGCCGCAGCAGTTCCAGGCCATCCATGCGCGGCAGGCCAAGGTCCAGGATCACCAGGTCGAAGGTTTCATGCTGCAGCGCATGCAAGCCACTGACGCCGTCACGCAACCAGTCGAGCGTATAGCCTTCCTGGCGCAAGCCGTCGCAGATGCCCTCTCCCAGTGCAATGTCGTCCTCAACCAGCAGCAGCCGCATGTTCAGTCCTGTTTGTCCTTGATCGCTTTCATTAAAACATCGATATCGGCACGCCGGCCCTGGTCAGCCAACTCACGCCCTGGCCGGGCCGGGGCCTGCAAGGCTTTCTGCAGAGCAGCAGTAGCCTCAGGGTAGCGCTTTTGCCGATACAGATGATCGGCCCAGAAATAGTTGCTGTCGATACCATTGGGGTTGATTTGCAGCGCCTTGCGCAGCAGGGCGTCAGCCTTGTCGGTGTCGCCGAAACCGATTGGCCAGCCGGGTACCTGGTCGTACAAAGTGCCCAGGCTGGTATAGGCCGAACCCTGCAGGGCATTGGGGTCCAGTTTCATGGCCTGCTCAAGACTGGCCTTCGCCGCCTTGACCTTGCCCAGTGCGCCGAGGCCACCAGTGGCGCCCGCCCAGCTGCTGTCGATGATGCCTTGCCAGATCAACGGCTCAGGTGATCCGGGGTACTGATGAACGAATGCCGCCGCGTCAGCGGAGAGCTTTTCAAAGGCGTCGGCACGTTTGTCCTTGGGTACCTGGTACTGGATCTGCGCCCAGTGCTGCTGCAGATCGCTCAGGTGCTGTGTGCCTGCCTGGTCCAATGCCCAGGTCAAGGGTGCGAATGCCAACAAGCTGGCGACGAACAGACGCTTCATTTGATCGACTCCTTGGAGTGGTTAGCGATATAGCGCCGAATGACGGGCAGTTGCTTGCGCAGTGCGCGGTCGACCACGCCCGGCAACATGCTGTTGATGCGCACGAAAAGCTTTTCCGGCCACCCCAGGTAAAGTTCGCTGCGCTCGGACTGCACCGCCGCGAGAACGGCGCGCGCAACATCCGCCGGGTCGTCCATGCCGACTTTAAGCGCTTGATTGAGCGCAGTCGCAGCACTGCTGTTCATGCCGGTACGGGTCGCCCGGGGGGCGGCATACAAGACGTTGACCGTGGTGTCGGCCAGCTCGCGCCGCAGTGCCTCGGAGAAGCCGCGCAGGGCGAACTTGCTGGCGCAGTAGGTGGCGTAGCCGGGATAGCCGATCGAGCCATAGGTGGACCCGACATTGACCACCAGTGCCTTGGGCTGAGCACGCAGCAGCGGCAGGCAGGCCCGCGTCAGCTGCAGCGGTGCCTTGAGGTTGATGTCCAGCAGCTCGTCGAGCGCGTGCTCGTCCAATTGGTCGAGCAGGGCGAAGCGATTCACGCCGGCCGCATTGATCAGCACGTTGACAGTGCCCATCTCGCGGGCTCGGCTCACGACCTGTTCGCGCCCCGCCTGGCTGCGCAAGTCGGCCTCCTGCCAACGCAGGCGATCCGGGTAGCGATTCATCAAGCCTGCCAGCTTGCCCATGTGCCGACTGACAGCCAGTACCTGGGCGCCGGCAGCGCACAACTGTTCGGCCAGCTCCAGGCCGATGCCGCCACTGGCACCGGTGAGGATCACCACGGACTCAGGCAAGCGCATGATGCACCTCTAGCTGCCCCGCGCGCGGCAAGCCTTGGAACATTTCGGTGTACAAGTGGTAGACGACCTTCGCCGCATGGATGACGGCCTGTTGGTCTGCGGCATCATCTAGGCGGTCCATCAGTTGCTTGTAGGTCACCATGTGGTCCTGGTCCAGCGCCCCATGGGAGCTCAGGTAGCTGAACGCCTTGTCAGGCAGGTTCAGTGTGGTTTTGATCGTGCCCGCCGCTTGGGTGGCCAGGGCGATGCTGGTGCCTTCGAGCACGTTGACCATGCCGAAGAGCCCGACCGGGTTGCCGCGGGCGATCAGGTCGTAGAGGTAGGCGACCATCAGCTCGATCGACCGCGCCGGCCGACCATCACGCACCGCCTCCCAGTCACCACCACAGGCGTTGATATCGTTGAGGATCCACTGCTCGTGGCCGTATTCCTCGTCGATGTACTCGCACACCGCGCCGCGCAGCCACTCCAGGCGCGAGGGCAAGCGCGCGCCACAGGCCATCATCAGCGGAACCGTGTGGCGGACATGGTGGTAGGCCTGGGTCAGGAAGGCAATGTAACTGTCCAGGCTGACCTGGCCGGCCAGGGCGTCACGGATCACCGGCACGGCGAACAACGCCTGACGCTCTTGGGTTGTTTGTAGTTGCAGGGTGTCGAAAAAGGACATGGGGAGCCTCACAACGAGATGTCGGATAACAGGGTTTGGTAGTGCTGCAGGATCGCCTCGCGTCGCGGGCGGCCGTTGGCAGTCAGGGTTTCGTCACGGGTGCTGAAGGGGGCCGGCAAGCGCCGCCAGGTATGTACCCGGGCGTAGTCGGGCAACTGCGCGTTGCACTGCTGCACGGCCTGTTCGATGGCATCGTCGCTGGCGGCAGGGTCAAGAGGCCAAAGCAGAGCCAGGTTGTGCGGCAAGGCTTCGCCATGCACGAATGCCTGGGCGATGACGCCGCTCTGGGTGAGTTCGGCTTCTACCCACTCCGGGTTGACGTTGCGCCCGAAGCTGGTGATGAACTGGTGTTTCTTGCGTCCATCGAGAAACAGATAGCCTTCTTCGTCGAGGTGGCCCAGGTCGCCCGTTGCCCACCAGGACTGGGTCACCGGGGCGTCCTCAAGGTAGCCAAGCAGTGTCGAGCCGGCCACCAGCACCTCGCCGTCGTCGGCAATACGCACTTGCACATGGGGCAATGGCTGGCCGACGCTGCCGTGGCGTACGGCACCAGGGCGATTCAATGCGACCACGGAGGCACACTCCGACAAGCCGTAGCCTTCGAACACCGGCAACCCGACCGCCTCGGCCCGGGCTAGCAGGCTTGGCGATACCCGGGCACCGCCCACCGCCACGAAACGCAGTGGGCCAACGCGCATCAACCCGCGCTCGATGGCCGTGACCAGCCCCATCAGCAACTGCGGAACGAGGATCAGGCTCTGCGCACCACTGAGGGCAATGGCGCCCAGCAGTCGCTTGAAATCCACCTGACTTGCCCCGCCCATGCCCAACTGATGCTGCGGATAGAGCTGTACGCAGGCACCCGCCATCAGTGCGGCATATACGCCGAGGTTCTCCAGCAATACGCCCAAAGGCAGCACGGCCAGGTACTGTTGCGGTTCAGTGGGCCGGCTTGCCGCCTCCAATTCCCGTGCTACCCGCAGCATGGCGTCAGCGCTCAGGCAGACACCTTTAGGGTGCCCGGTGCTGCCAGAGGTGTAGGTAATCTTGGCGGTACCATCAGGCAATCGGGCGCTGGCCAACCGCTCGCGCACCCAGAACTCACCTTCCTGAACAAACCCCTCACTGACCAGTCGCGGCTCCCACTGCGTCGTGCAAAGCACGGTTGAAGCACCACTCTGGGCAATGCAGTGATCAAACTGCGTCGCGCTGAAGAACGACGGCACGATCACGCAGGGGCGCGCCGCGAACAAGGCTGCCAGGTCCCAGAACAGCAGATCAGGGCCGTTATCCAGGGCCAGCACCAATGCCCCAGCAGGTTGCCGGTGCAGCACATGGGCTCGCAGTCCCACTTCACCGAGTAACTGCCGGTATGTGTAGCTGTGAGCATCACCTTTCACCGCCACGGCACCGGCATGATCTCGGGCGAACGACATCAGCAGCTCTTGAAACCGCTCCAGTTCACGCGGCATGGCCAGTCTCCTCGGCGAGCACTGGAAAACCCAGCCTTTGGAACACGCCGGCTCGGGTCAGGGCGTCGAAGCCATAGCCGATGTTTCCGGCAAACACCTGCGGATGTTGGTCATAGTAGGTCCCCCACTGATCCATCTGCCCCTGTAGGCGATCGGGATCGGCGGCGGCCAACACGCAGGGCGTAAGCCCAAGCCGTTGAAAACTGTTTATCAGTGTCGCCGCCCCAGTGAACGTGACCCACTCAAGGCCGCGGTTGGCCAACAACCACGTGACAGCGATGATCATGATGCGAGCACTGCCAGCGCTGAGGGAGGCCAGGTTTCCTACCTCGACTATGCAGGTGCGATCCAATGAAATACCCGCAACTTGAGAAACGGCGGTTTCCAAAGGCACGTCCAGGTACCGTTCGAGAAATACTGGACCCTGGCTGGCCGGGCGCATGCCGGCCGCGGCGATCAGGCGGCCGTGGCTATCATGCAATGCCAAGAGTTCTGGTAGGTAATGCTGCACATTCGCTTGATGCACGGCGGCAAAGCACGCGTGGATGAATTGCTCAAGATCCGCACGTGAAGGATCTCCCTCCAGATAAAGTGAAAGCTGCGCGCGGTGGTCGGCATGGCTACCGATGGGTAGCGGGAGCAGACTGCTCCATTGAGATTCGGTCATGAAACTCCCCCCGATTGGGTTCGACGGGGGGATTATCGGGGTCGAATCTGAATAGAATCTGAAGTGACGTTTTCGACTTCAGGTGAATTCGGCCTGACGGCTAACTGCCACAAACACCCACCTTTGTAGGCGAAGGCCCTGTGCCGTTTTGGATGATTCGAAATACTGCTCGATTTGCTCGAAGCATCCTTGGATGACCTGGACCAAATGCGGATCAAAATGCTGCCCTGACTGCTCCAGGAGGAAGGCTTGGGCGCGTTGCGCGCTCCACCTGGGTTTGTAGGGATGGGGCATGCACAAGGCGTCATACACATTGCACAGCGCCACGATGCGCGCTTCAAGAGGGATGGGTGCACGGGGTGGCCCGTTGGCCTACGTAGGCGGCGCAAGGTTTGAGGATGTCGCCCTGCCGCTTGGCGCGCTGCAAACCGGCCTGCTACTGATGCCGATTTAGGCCTTGGCCATGCCACTGCTCGCGCGCGTCGCGGCGCGGCGCTGACCTGCGGCATCGCTCTGAACAGTAGCGCACTTGGTCCCAACAGCGGGCCCAGCGCTTGCGCCAGTTGAACGGCCGATCACATCCCACGCAGACCTTGCTGGGCAAAAGACTCTTTTTCATAACGGCTGCTGCGCATCAAGCTGCGCCAACAGTACTTGGCCACGCTGCCACACGGCATCGCGCCGACTAGCAGTCATGCCATCAAGGCTGCGATAAACCAGAGCCAAGCGCGGGTTCGGCGACAGCAGGGGGCGATGGCGGATGAGGAAATGCCAGTACAGGGCATTGAACGGGCAGCCGTCGTCCTCGATCACATGATTCACCTTGTAACTGCACGCCTGGCAATGATCGGACATGCGCTGGATGTAACGACCACTGGCGCAGTATGGCTTGGACCCCAGGTAGCCGCCGTCTGCGTGCATCACCATGCCAAGCGTGTTGGGCAGCTCGACCCAGTCGAAGGCATCCATATATACCGCCAGGTACCACTCGCAAATCGCGGTAGGCACGATACCCGCCAGCAAGGCGAAGTTGCCGGTCACCATCAACCGCTGGATATGGTGCGCGTAGCCCAACCGCAGGGTCTGCCCGATGGCTTGCTCCATGCAGCGCATGCGGGTGCGCCCGGTCCAATAGAATTCAGGTAGCGCTCGGTCGTTGCCCAGGTGATTGAGCCCGGCATACTCAGGCATGCGCAGCCAATAGATACCGCGCACATACTCGCGCCAGCCGATCAACTGGCGAATGAAGCCTTCAGCTGCATTAAGCGGCACCCGCCCCTCGCGCCAGGCCTTGTCGACCTCTTCACACACACATCGCACATCCAGAAGCCCGATGTTGAGCGCCGCACTGATGCGCGCATGGAACAGGTACGGCTCGCCCTCGGCCATCGCGTCCTGGTAGTCGCCGAAAGCCGCCAGGCCAAAATCCAGAAAGTGCTGCCACAGCTGCTTTGCCTCGGCGTGGGTCACGGGGTAGTCAAAGCCGTCGATGTCCCCGTAGTGGTCGCTGAAGCGCCGTCGTACCAAGGCGACCACCGCTGCTGTGATCCCGTCCTGCGCGAAATGCGCAGCGAACGGCCCACGCAACTGGCGAGGCAGGGGCTTGCGGTTGTCACCATCAAAATTCCAGGCCCCACCTGCCGGGCTGCCGTCGGGCTGCATAAGCAGGCCGGTTCGCTTGCGCATGCCCCGGTAGAAGTGCTCCATACGCAGCTGACGACGCTCGTGGGCCCAGCGCGCAAAGGCTTCGCGGGAGCACAGAAAACGCGTGTCGCGATGCCACACGAGGGGCAATCCGGCATCACGCAGAGCCTGCTCCAGGCGCCATTCCCCGCACTCGGTCAGGTGAATTTGCGTGGCGCCCAGGGCTTCTTGCCAGCGATGCAACTCGCCAACGATGCTGCCGCTGTTGCCGTCAGCATCGAGCTCGACATAATGCACCTGCCAACCCCGCTCACGCAGGGTCTGGGCAAAGTGCCGCATGGCACTGAAGATGAGCACGATCTTGAGCGGATGATGCGGCACATAGCGAGCCTCACCCTCCACTTCCGCCATCAGAACAGCATCGCGGGCGGGGTCAAGGGCAGCCAGGCTCGCCAGGTCGAACGACAGCTGGTCACCCAGCACAAGGCCCAGGCGCATCGTTCTGGCTACCACTGGCTGGTGAGCGTGACCGGTACGCGAAGCGGCGCAATGGGGCCGTCACGTTGCCCGCACATCTCATCATGCACCACCTGCTGTACCAGCATGCAAGGCACGGGTGGCAGGTCGGCCAACAGCTGCCGCAGCTCGGTAGTGGAACGCACGCGAACAGGCTGCCCATGAGCGTCGCTCAATGTCACGGGACCGGCGTCGGTCAAGGCGCGCAGAAGGTAGAAGCCACCCTCCAGCGACAGCAGTTCAAGCTCCTTTGCTGCGCCGGTCGAGACCAGCTGGGTAAGCGCTATCAGGTTCATTGTGTGCCCTCTGGCTGGCGGCGGAAAAACAGGGTGATCTGGCCGATTTCGATGCCCAGCTTGCTCATGCTTGAACGGTTGATCAGAGTGTCGTCATCCATCAGATACATCCAGTCGTCCAGGTCTACCTGCCAGTGCCGCCCGTCAACTGGCAGGTCCAGTTGGTAACGCCATCGCAACGCGTTACCGGCTACTTCACCGCGCGCCTCGCCGATCACATCTCCTGCTGTTCCGCGCCAGCGACCAGGGCCGTCTGGCACCAGTGTCCAGGTACGCTGCTGGCGAGTGCCATCGCTATAGAGAAAATGTTCGTCGAGGATCAGCCGCTCACCATCGCGGCGGCTGTCGATACGCACGTGGAACCGCTTAACCACTTCTCCGGAACGCTTCTGGAACATCCCCCAGGCCTGCACCGGTCGCGAGAAGTATGCAGCCAGGTCGAGTTTCGGTTGCTCCTGGGCATAGTGCTCGACAACGACATTGCTGCAGCTACCCAGAAGCATGCAGGAAACCAGCAACAGTACTTTGTACATGTTCATGTTCCTCAGTCGTTGCTAGCCAGCCCAAGCAGGCGCAGTTGCGGGCCCCTGGAGCGTGGGTCTAGCCAGATGGAGAAGAAACTCACCACTCCCGAGCCGTTGCGCACCAGGCAGCTCGGCCCTCCAGCTCGCGCCCGCCGAGAAGATAACCAGTAACAGACAAAGGCAAGTCCAACGAGTACGGTGCGCTATGATGACCTCGATCGCACGCAAATACTGTACAACAATAGCATCTTGTACAATTTTTCGCTGCAACCGTATAGATTTTGATGGACAGCGCCAGACCTCGATCAGGTCACTAGCAATATCGCCAAGTCCGCAATATCGACAGGCACGAATGCCAAGGTCAGCAACGCATAGCCCTCACGCAAACTTGCTGCAAACACACAAAGCGTGATTATGAGCACGCCAAAGTCGCCCCAAAGTGCCCAGGCGAAACGCCGAACGGCGAGGTAGTCGCACACGCAACGGTTCGGCCGCTGTTTGTTCAAACTGCTGTATAGCTGGGATTGACAACGCCGGCTGGCCAGGCGACTGCTACGCGAAAGCCTGCTCGTTGCCATGAGCATCAGTGGCCTGGTCATTGCGCGCAGTGGTGTCGTACTGGCCTGGCGACGTCTGCACGGAGTGTTCAGGCAACCGTTACGCTGATTGCGTGCTTGGCGAACAGCGTTGTAGTGTTCACACCACAGCGCTTTTTGCTGCCCTGAAGGATTGATCATGCTCTACATCGTCATGCTCGGCGGTCGTCACCCTCGAGCCCACATCGAAGTCCACGATGTGGTCTTCGCCCAGGCCGATACGCTGGAACAGCTCTATCCGCAATTGCGCGAAGCCTGGTTCGGCAGCGCCAACGGCCTGCACATCGACTCCTGGCTGGAAGTTGCCGGTGTCGATGGTTATCGCGTCGAACTGAGCCAGGTGGCTCCGGGCCCCGGCACCATGCGCCTGTTCTTCCTGAACCTGGGCGGCTATGAACGGCAGGTATTCGGTGAAGCGCATCGCTACCTGCTGGTGGCGGCCACCGAAAAGGCCGAGGCCAAGCGCCTGGGCAAGCAACGCATGGCATCTGGTTGGCTCAAGCCGCATACCGACGCGGTGCTCGACGTCGACGATTGTCTGCCGGTCGATCTGGTGGCGGGACGCTATGTGCATCTGGTCAAGGGCGAGCATGGAGGTATCCGCCAGTTCAGTGACTACATCCTGCTCTGAAGACCGGCTTCACCGCCATGCCGGCGCGAGGCCTGTGCATGGACTGCACCGCCGAGGACTACCAGGCAGTGATCGACTACATGTCCAAGTGATGCGGCCAGCAAGCTGCGCAACAGCCAGGTGGGAGGCTGCCTGCTCAATACGTGATCAGTCTGCACGGGCCCTCCTCGTCCGATGAACCTGTCCAATCCAAGGGTTACGAAGAAGGCGCGACAAAATTCACCCCGCCGCCCCCCTGATACGCGCCAATCAACTGTCTGCCCAGGGCACTGACCAGCGCATCGTCGGTGCCATCCATGAAGTGGGTGGCGTGGGCATGCCGGTAAATCCCAGAGCGTGGCTGGACCTCGGCCGTGCTGGCCATTGCCAAGGCTCAGGCCGGGCTGAGCTCGGCGAGGTTGCAATACTGCCCCTTGAAGTACAGCAATGGCTGGGCAGCCGCCGCTTCCTGCAAGTTCAGCGCTTTCACCTCGCCAATCACGATCAGATGGTCACCGGCGGCGTGTTCGGCGTGAATCTCGCAATCGAGCCAATGCAGGCTGCCTGCGATGATTGGGTTGCCCAGCGGCGAGGCCTGCCAGTCGACACCCTGCCACTTGTCCGTGCCGCGCCGTGCGAACTGGTTGGAAATCCCGACCTGCTCACCCGACAGGATATTGACCGCGAAGCGGCCGGCTTTGCGAATCCCGGGGTAGCTGGCCGAATTGGACATGACGCTGAATGACACCAGCGGCGGGTTCATCGACACGCTGTAGAACGACTGGCAGGTAAAGCCGAGCGGCTCGCCATCACAGTGCGAGGTGATCACCGTGATGCCGGAGGCGTAGTGCCCGAGCGCTTCGCGAAAGCGCAGTGGCTCGATGGCAGTACTGAAGAGCGACATAGTAGATCCTGGATATGGGGTGCGACCCGTCAGCAATAGGAAAGGGCCGAAGCTGCGCGCCCCGCCCCTTCCACCTCGCGCTCAGCCTTACTTCGCGAGCTCTCGTCGCACGACCTCTGCACCTGCGCTCAAGGCATTCAACTTGCCGCGTGCCACGGCACGCGGCAACGGCGCCATGCCGCAGTTGGTGCACGGGTAGAGCTTGTCGGCATCCACGAACTGAAGCGCTTTACGCAGGGTATTGGCCACTTCCTCCGGGGTTTCGATGGCGTGGTTGGCCACGTCGATGGCTCCAACCATCACCTTCTTGCCGCGGATCAGATCGATCAGCTCCATCGGAACGTGGGAGTTGTGGCACTCCAGCGAGACGATATCGATCTTGGATTTCTGCAGTTTGGGGAACGCCTCCTCATACTGGCGCCACTCCGAACCCAGGGTCTTCTTCCAGTCGGTATTGGCCTTGATGCCATAGCCATAGCAGATGTGCACGGCCGTTTCGCATTTGAGGCCTTCGATGGCCCGCTCCAGGGTGGCAACGCCCCAGTCGTTCACCTCGTCGAAGAACACGTTGAAGGCCGGTTCGTCGAACTGGATGATGTCAACGCCGGCAGCCTCAAGCTCGCGGGCTTCCTCGTTGAGGATCTTGGCGAATTCCCAGGCCAGCTTTTCGCGGCTTTTATAGTGCGCGTCATACAGCGTATCGATCATCGTCATGGGGCCTGGCAGCGCCCATTTGATCGGCTGCGAGGTTTGCTGACGCAGGAACTTGGCATCTTCGACGAACACCGGCTTACGGCGCGCAACGGCACCCACTACGGTCGGCACGCTGGCATCGTAGCGATCACGAATACGCACGGTTTCGCGCTTCTCGAAATCAACGCCGTCGAGGTGTTCGATGAAGGTGGTGACGAAGTGCTGGCGAGTTTGCTCACCGTCGCTGACGATGTCGATACCGGCATGTTGCTGTTCTTGCAGCGACAGACGCAACGCATCCTGCTTGCCCTCGATCAGCGCCTCGTCTTGCAGCTTCCAGGGCGACCAGAGGGTTTCCGGCTGTGCCAGCCAGGACGGTTTGGGCAGGCTGCCGGCAGTCGAAGTGGGGAGTAGTTTTTTCATGACCCAAGGCCTTGTGTATTCGATCGATCAAACAGCGTAATGAGCGGACCATTGCTGCAGCACAGCGTGGTACGGCTTGATAAATTGTTCTTCGGCAAACTTGCCTTGCTCTATGGCCAGACGGCTGCGCTCTTCGCGGTCGTAGACAATTCGAGTCAACGAGTAGTCCTGGTGCTTCAGGCTGGGCTGATAGGACTTGCCTGCCGCCGAGTTCGCGTTGTAGATCTCGGGGCGGTAGATCTTCTGGAAGGTGTCCATCGTGCTGATGGTGCTGATCAGTTCCAGGTTGGTGTAATCACCCAGCAAGTCGCCGGCAAAATAGAACGCCAACGGCGCGACGCTGTTCGGCGGCATGAAGTAGCGCACCTTCAGGCCCATCTTGGCGAAGTACTCATCGGTCAATGAGTACTCATCCTGCTGGTATTCATAACCCAGGACCGGGTGCTGATTTTCAGTGCGATGGTAGGTCTTGCTGCTCGAAACGCTCAGGCAGATGACCGGCAGTTTGTTGAAATGCTCCCTGAAAGTGCTCGAGTTCACGAAGCACTTGAACAGTTTCCCGTGCAGTTCGCCAAATGCCTGCGGCGTGCTGAAGCCGGACTGCCCCTTGTTGTGGTCCAGCAACAGCACGCTGAAGTCATAGTCCCGCACGTACGAGGAGAAATTGTTCCCGACAATGCCTTCGATGCGCTCGTGGGTCTTGTGATCGACAATGCTGGTTTTCAGGATTTCAATCAACGGCAAGGCATCGCCCGTCTGTTCATCCGCGATCTTCATCTCGACGGAAACGATATCGAGCTCTACCGAATAACGGTCACCCTTGGGGTTGTCCCAATGCGCCAGGGCATTGAAGCGATTGTCGATCATCGCCAGCGTGTTACGCAGGTTTTGCTGACGGCTCTCGCCCCTGGCCAGGTTGGCAAAGTTGGTGGTGATGCGCGTGTTGTCCGCAGGTCGATAGTCTTCGTCGAAACGAATACTACTAATCGCGAAGGTAAATTCTTTATTCATTGTGACCCGGTACCCTCATTCCCGAAGTAGATCCTGAAAAGTCTTCCGGCTTGCCCGGCTTCGAAGGAAAAATTCAATGGGGGGATTGTCATCAGATGAACACCTTGAGGAAAGCTCATTTATTTTAAGCTGATCTTTAGTTTTCCTCATAATCGTTCTAAGACACCTGCTCACGATCGACGCTGCCCGCGCTGGAATGCGGCCTCTGAAAACGCGTATGCTCGCGGGCTTGAGAGAAAATGTCGGCGATGACGATCAACTGAAAACGGTAGCCGAGGACATTTTCGATGGCCTGCTGGCGGCGTTCGCAAGTGAGGAAGCTCAAAATGGTTGATACTCCCTCCGCTGTGAGCACACAGCCACCTTCGCAAGACACCCGGCAGCCGGTCAGTTTGTATGAAGCCTTCCTGTTCTGGCTCAAGTTGGGATTCATCAGTTTCGGCGGGCCCGCCGGGCAGATCTCGATCATGCATCAGGAGCTGGTCGAGCGCCGGCGCTGGATCAGCGAGAAGCGGTTCTTGCATGCGCTGAATTACTGCATGTTGTTGCCCGGCCCTGAGGCTCAGCAGCTGGCCACCTACATCGGCTGGCTCATGCACCGCTCCTGGGGCGGGGTGATTGCCGGCGCGTTGTTCGTATTGCCTTCACTGTTCATCCTGATCGGTCTGTCCTGGGTCTATATCGCCTTCGGTGAGGTCCCGGTAGTGGCAGGGATCTTCTATGGCATCAAGCCGGCGGTCACGGCAATCGTCGTCCACGCAGCCCACCGGATCGGTTCGCGCGCGTTGAAGCATGGCTGGTTATGGGCCATGGCCGGCGCCTCGTTCGTTGCCATCTTCGCCCTCAACGTGCCGTTCCCGCTGATCGTGCTGGTGGCCGCGATCATCGGTTATGTGGGAGGCCGCCTTGCCCCAGCCCAGTTCGTGATCGGTGGCGGTCACGGAACCGCAAAGCATAACCATGGCCCGGCACTGATCGATGACGACACCCCGGCTCCCACGCACGCCCGATTCGGTTGGGGGCACCTGTTGCGCCTGCTTGTGGTCGGTGCCGCACTCTGGGTCCTGCCCATGGGGCTGCTGACGCTGTCGTTTGGCTGGGGCGCAACCCTGCCACAGATGGGCTGGTTCTTCACCAAGGCCGCACTGCTGACCTTTGGTGGTGCCTACGCGGTGCTGCCCTATGTCTACCAGGGCGCTGTCGGACACTACGGCTGGCTGACGCCGACCCAGATGATCGATGGCCTCGCCTTGGGAGAAACGACGCCGGGACCACTGATCATGGTGGTCGCCTTTGTCGGTTTCGTTGGGGGCTACGTGCATCCCATGTTCGGTACCGAGCACCCGTTTCTCGCCGGTGCGGTCGCGGCGAGCCTGGTCACCTGGTTCACGTTCCTGCCATCATTCCTCTTCATCCTCGCCGGTGGCCCGTTGGTGGAGTCGACGCACAACGAGATGAAGTTCACCGCACCGCTGACCGGCATCACCGCAGCGGTCGTGGGCGTGATCCTGAACCTGGCCCTGTTCTTTGGCTACCACGTGCTTTGGCCAAAGGGTTTCAGTGGGGCATTCGACTGGCCCTCAGCGGTGATCGCGTTTGCTGCGGCAGTCGCCTTGTTCCGCTTCAAGCGGGGGGTGATTCAGGTGCTGTTTGCCTGCGCCGTGGCCGGGCTGGCTGTTCGTCTGCTGCGGGCTTGATTCATGCTATCGCTCGGGAGGAAGCGTTCGCCCCCTCGCAGTCATCGCGGACCACCGCCCCCTTGAGCCCCCCTTTACATCTCGACCTGGGTCCCCAGCTCGATCACCCTGTTCAGCGGCAGCTTGAAATACCGCAAGTTGCTGTTGGCGTTCTTCAACAAGAAGGCGAACAAGTGCTCGCGCCACTTGGCCATGCCGATCCGCTTGGTCGGCACCACGGTTTCCCGGCTCAGGAAGTAGGTGGTGCGCATGGGGCTGAAGTCCAGCTCGGCCGTGCTGCTATGGCTGAGCGCCAGGGGCACGTCAGGCTCCTCCATGAAGCCGAAGTGCAGGTTGACCCTGAAGAAGCCCTGGCCGAAGACCTCGACCTCGAAGCGTTTGTCCTGCGTCACCCGCGGCGAATCCTCCGACACCACCGTCAGCAGCACCACCTGCTCGTGCAGCACCTGGTTGTGCAGCAGGTTGTGCAACAGTGCGTGAGGCACCGCATCGGAGCGGGCGGTGAGAAATACCGCCGTGCCCTGCACGCGATGAGGCGGCTGCGCCTGCACACTGGCGATGAACAAGGGCAGCGGCAAGGCGGTTTCATCCAGGCGTTCGACGATGATGCTGCGCCCGCGCTTCCAGGTGGTCATCAGCACGAACAGCGCCAGGCCGGCGATCACCGGGAAGGCGCCGCCCTGCAGGATCTTCGGCGCGTTGGCGGCGAAGTACAGGCCGTCCACCAGCAGGAAGCCCAGCAGCAAGGGAATGGCCAGCCAGCGCGGGGCCTTCCATAGCAACAGCACCACCGCCGAGGCCAGCAGCGTGGTGATCAGCATGGTGCCGGTCACCGCGACGCCATAGGCCGCAGCCAGGGCGCTGGACGACTCGAAACCGACCACCAGCAACACCACGCCGACCATCAGCGCCC
The DNA here is from genome assembly GCF_057480795.1 of Pseudomonas sp. P110(2024). Taxonomy (NCBI): domain Bacteria; kingdom Pseudomonadati; phylum Pseudomonadota; class Gammaproteobacteria; order Pseudomonadales; family Pseudomonadaceae; genus Pseudomonas; species Pseudomonas sp. P110(2024). Next base: position 142,695 of record NZ_JBLIYT010000004.1, on the reverse strand, counting down.
AGTTGACCATGCCAATATAGATCTGGCCCTGCTCTTCGCTGGAGGTGTGCTGGATGAACATGCGCGGCACATAGCCCAGCTGGATGGCCTGGCGGGTCAGCGAGAAAGCGCCGGAGATCACCGCCTGTGAGGCAATGATGGTGGCCAGGGTGGCCAGCGCGACCATCGGCAGCAGCCCCCACTCCGGGGCCAGCAGGTAGAACGGGTTGCGCACCGCCGCCGGGTTGTCGAGGATCAGCGCGCCCTGGCCGAAATAGTTCAGCACCAGACCCGGCAACACCAGCATGAACCAGGCGCGGGAAATCGGCTTGCGGCCGAAGTGTCCCATGTCGGCGTAGAGCGCCTCGGCACCGGTCAAGGCCAGCACCACGGCGCCCAGGATCGCCACGCCGATGCCCGGATGAGCCACGAAGAAGTGCGCCGCCCAGGACGGGTTCAGCGCCTGCAGCACCTCGGGCCGCTGCACGATGCCATGGATGCCGAGCGCCCCCAGCACCACGAACCACAGCACCATCACCGGCCCGAACAGTATGCCGATGCGCGCCGTGCCGTGCTTCTGGATGATGAACAGCCCGACCAGGACCACCACCGCCAGGGGCACTACCCAGTGCTCGATGCCATCGATGCCCAGTTGCAGGCCTTCCACCGCCGACAGCACGGAGATCGCCGGGGTGATCATGCTGTCGCCGTAGAACAGCGCTGCGCCGAACAGCCCCAGCAGCACCAGCACCTTGCTCAGCCGCGGATAAGGACGTGCCGCCCGCCTGGCCAGCGCGGTCAGCGCCATGATCCCGCCCTCGCCCTGGTTGCTGGCGCGCAGGATGAACAGGACGTATTTCACCGACACCACCCAGATCAGCGACCAGAACACCAGCGACAGGATGCCCAGCACTCCCTCTAGGTTGGCCTGCACGCCGAAATGGCCGGAGAACACTTCCTTGAGTGTGTACAGGGGACTGGTGCCGATGTCGCCATAGACGACCCCGACGGCGGCGACCAGCAGGCCGACGCCTGTGCTCTTGTTGGCGTGGGACGGGTTTTCAACGATTGCGGATTGGCTCACAGGTAACGTCTCGTCAGTATTGCGTAAACACTGAATGCGGGCAGGCAGGCGGGGGACAGAGAAAGCCGCGCCAGTATCTTCTCAACCTGCAAAGGCCGGCATAAAGAAAGCGTAAAAAAACGCCATTGCCCGATGAACGCTCGACATCGGAGGAAGAGCGCTGGCCACCTTGCGCGCTGTCGGCCAAGGCTCTTTTTTTCGTCTGGGTGCATCCAAATCGCGTGCTGGTGGGTACTCACCTCAGGGCAACACCTGAATGCCCTGCCATGTCCCTACCAGGAGATCGCTCGATGAACATCGCACACGTTTCGTTCCTGCCCGCCTGCGGCCTCGCCCTGGCCATGCTGCTGTCGACCGCCCACGCCCAGACTGGGGTCCCCGATGCCGTCAAGGTGCCGGACGGCCACAAGGTAGCGCTGGAAACCGTCGGTGTCGGCGAGATCACCTACGAATGCCGCGACAAGCCCGATGCCCCTGGCCAAACCGAATGGACCTTCGTCGGCCCGAAGGCCGTGCTCAAGGACCGGACCGGCAAGGCCGTGGGCGACTACTTCGGCCCGCCCGCCACCTGGCAGGCCAAGGACGGCTCGAAGATCACCGGCACGCAGCTGGCCATCGCCCCGGCGGCCAAGGGTGACCTGCCGTACCAGCTGGTCAAGGCCAATCCCGCCGAGGGCAAGGGCGCCATGAGCGGCGTCAGCTTCGTCCAGCGCCTGGCCACCCGTGGCGGTGTCGCCCCGCAGACCGCCTGCACGGCGCAGAACAAGGGCGAGAAGCAGATCGTCAAGTACCAGGCCGACTACATCTTCTGGGCCGCCAACTGAGGGCCTGTGCGCAAGGCGCGCCAGCACCCTTGAGCTACGCTCATCGACAGTCCCCGGCCGACCGGCCGGGGCTCCCGATAGCATGAGGATCGGCCCGACCTTGAACCTGCCCACGACGCCATTCGACTACGAGCGCTGTCTCCAGGCCTGTGCCAGGGGCGATCGCGGCGCCCTGCAGGCGCTTTACGACCAGGAGGGTGCCCGGCTGCTCGGCGTGGCCCGGCGCATCGCCCGCGACCACGCCACCGCCGAGGACATCGTCCATGACGCCTTCATCCGCATCTGGACCCGCGCGGACAGCTTCGATCCGGCACGTGGCTCGGCGCGTGGCTGGGTGTACAGCCTGACCCGGCACCTGGCCTTGAACTTCGTGCGCGATACCCGCCGTGAGGTCGTGCTCGACGATGCCGATATCGCGCCTTATCACGAAGACATGATCATGCAAGCCGATTCGCCGAGGATTGACCGCTGCCTCGACCAGCTCGACACCGCGCCGCGCCGCTGCATCCTGCATGCCTACGTCGACGGCTGCAGCCATGCCGAGATCGCCCGCTTGCTCGACACCCCGCTGGGCACGGTCAAGTCGTGGATAAAACGCAGCCTCAAGGCGCTGCGGGAGTGCATGGGATGAACAACGAGCCGGGTAGCAAAAGCACCGATGATCTCGAGCAACTGGCCGGCGAGTATGTGCTGGGCACGTTGTCGGCCGAGCAGCAGGATAGCGTGCTCAGGCGCCTGGATAGCGACCGTGCACTGCGTGACGCCGTGGACGCCTGGGAGCAGCGGCTGCTGGGGTTGAACGCGCTGGCCGCGCCCCTGCCGCCCAGTCCCAGACTGTGGCAACGGATCAACCGTAGCCTGGGCGACTGCCCTGCCCAGCCCACATGGTGGCGACGCCTGGGGCTGTGGCAAGGGCTGGCCGCTGCCAGCCTTGCAGCCAGCTTGTTGCTGGGTGTTGCACTGCTGACGGTTCAGTCGCCTGCCACCACCTATATGGTCGTGCTGGTGGCACCCGCCACCCAGGCACCTGGCTGGGTAGTCCAGGCCCGTGGCCCTGACAAGGTCCAGTTGATTCCCTTGGGCAAGTCCGAGGTCCCCGGAGATAAGGTCCTGCAGTTCTGGACCAAGGGTGAACAATGGCCAGCACCCATCTCGCTCGGGCTGATCAAGCCCGGGGAGCAGGTCACCGTGCCGCTGGAGCGCCTGCCTGCGGTTGAGCCCAACCAGTTGTTCGAGCTGACCCTGGAGAATGTGGGTGGCTCTGCCAGCGGACTTCCGACCGGGCCTGTGCAGTTCATCGGACGGGCGGTCAAAGTGCTCTGAGGAGCAGGCCTTTCAAGGTGATGGGAATTGGCGTCCAGCTGGCTGGCAGTGACTAATGTGTAGCCCTTTACCAAGGGCGGTCAATACTTCCCTGTACAGGCGAGCGTGTCACTGATGACGCAAGCCGCGAGGAGGTGCGAGATGAACAAACTATCAATCGTGGGTGCCGGTATCGTCGGTGAGGCAGCGGCCCAGGTCATCGCCCGGGAAGCCCTCTGCCGTGAACTGGCGCTGATCGACGTCCAGGGCGAGCTGGCGCAGGGCAAGGCGCTGGATGTCTGGCAGGCGGCGGTGGAGTCAGGCTCTGATACCAAGGTGCACGGCGGGTCGGATGCCCGGTTGCTGCAGGGTTGCGACCTGGTGGTGATCACTGCGGGCCTGCCGCGCAAGCCTGGCCAGTCGCGCCAGGATGTCCTGGCCACCAACCTGCCGATACTCGATGGCATCATGCGCGATGTGAAACAGCATGCGCCGAGCGCGACGGTGCTGGTGGTGTCGAACCCGGTCGACGTGCTTACCTATCGGGCCTGGAGCCTCAGTGGCCTGAGCCGCAACAAGGTGTTCGGCCAGGCTGGGGTGCTGGATACCGCGCGCATGAAGTGTTTCATTGCCGAGCAGACCGGGTTTTCGGCACGGGATATCACGGCGCTGGTCCTGGGCGGGCACGGCGACAGCATGGTACCGTTGATGCGCTATTGCACGGTCGGTGCGGTGCCGCTGGCGCACTTGCTGTCCAGTGAGCAGATCGAGCAGATCGTTGAGCGTACCCGCAAAGGTGGCGGCGAGATCCTTGCCCTGAAGAAGGTCGGCAGCGCCTGCGATGCGCCGGGCGTGGCGATTGCGCAAATGGTGGATGCGATTGCCAACGGGCGCAGCCGCATCCTGCCGGCGGTCGCGATTCTCGAGGGCGAGTACGGGCGCACGGATATTGCCATGGGGGTTCCCTGCGTGCTCTCGGACGCAGGTATCACGCAGGTGATCGAACTGCCGCTGGATGCGCAGGAGCAGGCGATGTTCGACCGTTCTGCGGATCAAGTGGCGCGGGATATTGCGCAGATGAAAGCGCTGTAGGGAGCCGTTACAGGTCCAGGGCGCCCCTGAGCAGAGCATCGAGCACGCCGGGCGCCTGCGGATCGCGCTCATCCAGCAGACACATCGGAATCCCCTGCAACACCTCCTGCGAAGCGCCCAACCCCTCCCCCACCAAGGCCAGCGGGCAAGGGATCTCCATCTGCAACGAACGCAGCCGTTTCGCCAAGGCCGCGCTTACCGGCCCCTGCACCGCGACCACCAGCACCGCGGGCTGGATTGCTCCGCACACCAGCGCCAGCTCCTCAAGCGGCTGGCCACACCCCAGCACTTCAATGCGTTGCCGTCGATCGCTCAGCAGCAGGCCGGCACACAGCAACTGCAGGTCGGCCAGGCCCTCGGCGCCGGCCAGCAGCACCCGTGGCGCATCGGCCTGGTTCATGTGCAGGCGCAGTAGTAGACGGGCGCGCAGGAAGGTGTCCAGGAACAGCCACTGGCTGCGCTCGCCGAAAGCCTCGCCCTCGGCCAGTTCACGCCACACCGGCATGAACACCTCATGCATCACCGTGGCCTTGGGTAGCAGCGTGAACAGCTGTCCATGAATACCTTCCAGCGCCTGCGCGTCGAACGCCTTGGTGGCCCGGACAACGGCCAGGCGCCAATCGTGAAAGGCATCGTCCTGCGCGGGGGGCGCTTCGGGCTGGCCGGCGAGCAGCCCGCCGACCTTGCTGATGGGCACGCCGTTGCCGGTCCAGCGCAGGATGTCGCGAATGCGCTGGACATCCCGGGCCGTGTAGAGCCGGTGGCCGCCTTCGGTGCGCTGTGGGCTGATCAGGCCATGGCGGCGCTCCCAGGCCCGCAATGTCACGGGGTTGATGCCGGTCAGGCTGACCACGTCGCGCATGGGCAGCAAGTCGAAGGAAGGGGTGTCGGTCATGGCCAGGGTTCAAATGGATGTGAGCACATTCTAAACCCATGGGCACCTGTTGCGGCGAGCCTGCTTGGGTCATCATGGTCGGCAAACGCGCCCGAGGCTCTCGCACGGTAGCTACGCTGCGCATTTGCATCCACGTTCCGACAGGTGAGCTCCATGATCAACGCGAAACTCCTGCAACTGATGGTCGAACAGTCCAACGATGGCATCGTCGTCGCCGAGCAGGAGGGCAACGACAGCATTCTTATCTATGTCAACCCGGCGTTTGAACGGCTCACCGGCTATACCACGGACGATATCCTCTACCAGGACTGCCGGTTTCTCCAGGGCGCCGACCATGACCAGCCGAGCGTCGCCGCCATCGCGCAGGCGATCCGCGCCGGTCGCCCATGCCGCCAGGTGCTGCGCAACTACCGCAAGGATGGCAGCCCGTTCTGGAACGAGCTGTCGATCACCCCGGTACGCAATGAAGCCGACCAGTTGACCTACTACATCGGTATCCAGCGCGATGTCACCGCCCAGGTGGCCGCCGAGGAGAAAGTACGTGAACTGGAGGCGGAGGTTGCGCGCCTGCGCCAGGCGCTGGAGGCGACGGGACGCTGATTGAAAAAGCTGTACAAGACCATTGTATTTGTACAATTTTAGTCCTAGGCTTCAGTCATACCTGTACAACTCGCCATCGTTGTACAGGATTGCCCGGAGCCGCGTATGTCAGACTACCTGCTGCAGTTCGCCCATCACTTTGCCCGCTTGCAGGCAGGCAATCTTGATTCGCTGGAAAACCTGTACAGCGAAGACATCCGCTTTCGCGACCCGCTGCACCAGATCGATGGCCTGCCGGCACTGCAGGCGTACTTCGCCCAGCTCTACGCCAACGTCCACGATATCCGCTATGCCTTCACCGGCGCCGACGAGGTCCGGCCCGGACAGGGCTACCTGCGCTGGACCCTGCACTTTAGACATCCGCGCCTCGCCAGTGGCCGTCCCATCAGTCTGCAAGGCTGCAGCCACCTGCAATGGCAGCAGCGGGTACAGGTTCACCAGGATTACTTCGACGCTGGCGCGCTGCTGTATGAACATGTCCCGGTCATGGGCGGCGCCATTCGCTGGCTCAAGGGCCGGCTGGCATGAGCCGCTACTGGCTGACCGGCGCCAGCAGTGGCATCGGCGCCGCACTGGCTGTGCAATTGCTGGAACAGGGGCACCGGGTGGCCTTGGGAGGCCGCTGCGCCGAACGCCTGGCGCCCCTGGTCGCACGCTTTCCCGAGCAGGCACTGGTGGCTCTTGGCGACATCGAAGACGGTGAACGGCTGGCATTGATCGCCGACGAACTGCAGCAGACCTGGGGCGCGCTGGACGGGGTCATCCTCAACGCCGGGAACTGCGAATATCTGGAGCCAGGTCGATTCGACCCTGACCTGGTCGAACGTGTGATGCGCATCAACCTGCTGGGCCTGTGCCATTGCCTGGCCGCCGCCCTGCCCTTGCTGCGCCGTGGCGAACGCCCGCATGTGGTGGTGATGGGCAGCTCGGTGGCCTGGCTAGCCCTGCCCCGAGCCGGTGCCTATGGCGCGTCCAAGGCCGCCGTGCGTTACCTGGTCGAATCGCTGCGTATCGACCTGGCCAACGAAGGCATCGATGTCACCCTGATCAGCCCCGGCTTCGTCGACACGCCTCTGACCCGGCGTAACGACTTCCCCATGCCCCAGCGCTGGACGGCGCAACGCGCCGCCCGCCATATCGCCCGGCGCCTGCCCGGGCGGCCACTGGAAATCAACTTCCCCGCTGCGTTCACCCTGGCCCTGCGCCTGCTCGGCGCGCTGCCGCCGCGTTGGCGCCTGGCGCTGGGTCGACGCCTGGCAAGACGGCCACAGGAATAGCCCAACATGCGTATCGCGATCATAGGCAGCGGCATCGCCGGCCTGACCTGCGCCCACCTGCTGTCGCGCCGCCACGAAGTCACGGTGTTCGAGGCCGACGACTGGATCGGTGGCCACACCCATACCGTCGAAGTGCCCTGGCACGGCGAGCGCCATGCGGTGGATACCGGTTTCATCGTGTTCAACGACTGGACCTACCCGAACTTCATCCGCCTGCTCGACCAGCTCGGCGTTGCCTCGCGACCGACCCAGATGAGCTTCTCGGTGCATGACCCGAGCAGTGGCCTCGAATACAACGGCCACGACCTCGACACCCTGTTCGCGCAACGGCGCAACCTGGTGTCGCCGGGGTTCTGGGGCATGCTGCGCGACATCCTGCGTTTCAACCGCCAGGCCCTGGCCGACCTGGACCGCGGGCGAATAGACCCTTCCACCACCTTGGGCGGCTATCTCCAGGCACAGGGCTATGGCCGGCGCTTCGTCGAGCACTACATCGTGCCGATGGGCTCGGCGATCTGGTCGATGTCACGGGCGGACATGCTCGGTTTTCCCTTGCAGTTCTTCGTGCGCTTTTGCCGCAACCATGGACTGCTGTCGGTGAACCGACGTCCGCAGTGGCGGGTCGTCGAAGGTGGTTCGCACAGCTATGTCGCACCGCTGTGCCGGCCGTTCGCCGAGCGCATCCGCCTGGCGTGCAAGGTCGACCGGGTGAGCCGCGACGAAGGCGGTGTCACCCTGTTCAGCAAGGCCGGTAGCGAGCGCTTCGACAACGTGGTGTTCGCCTGCCACAGCGACCAGGCCCTGGCCTTGCTGGAGGCGCCCAGCGCCCAGGAGCGCGCGGTGCTCGGGGCCATCACCTACGCCAGCAACGACGTGCTGCTGCACACCGACACCCGCCTGCTGCCGCGCCGGCGCAAGGCCTGGGCCAGCTGGAACTACCGCCTGGGCGGCCCCGAACAGGCTCCGGCAGCGCTGACCTACAACATGAACATCCTGCAGGGCATCCAGGCCCCGGTGACCTTCTGTGTCAGCCTCAACCAGACCGCTCAGGTAGACCCGACGCAGATCATCGCCCGTTACCAGTACGCCCACCCCCAGTACAGCCTCGCCGCCACCGCCGCACAGGCCCGCCAGGCCGAACTGCAGGGCCAGCGCCACAGCTACTACTGCGGCGCCTACTGGGGCAACGGCTTTCACGAGGACGGCGTGGTGAGTGCGCTCAAGGTCGCCGAACACTTCGGAGAGCAACTGTGAACAGCAGCCTGTGCCCGGGCTGGGTCAGCCATCGGCGCCTGGGGCCCCGCCCGCATGCCTTCCGCTACCGGATCGGTATGTTCTACGTGGACCTTGACGAGCAGGCCTGGCTGCTGGGCCTGTCGCGCTGGATAGGCCACGGGCGATTGGCCCCGTTGAGCTGGCGCGAGACCGACTACCTGCCGGCGCTGACCGGCACCGGCGAGCCGCTGGCCCAGGCCGCCCGCCGGCTGGTCGGTCAAGCCACCGGCCAGACTCCCGAGGGCCCGGTGCGTCTGCTGACCCAACTGCGCAGTTGGGGACTGTCGTTCAACCCGGTGAGCCTGTACTTCTGCCATGACCGTAACGAACAACTGGCGGCGATCCTGCTGGAAGTGCGCAATACGCCATGGCGCGAGCGCTTCCACTATGTACTGCCGGTACGGGACGGTCTAGACCAGCCATTCGTCATGGCCAAGGCCTTCCACGTCTCGCCCTTCCTGCCAATGGCCATGGACTACCACCTGCGTTTCCATCTGGATGCGCAACGGATTCACGTACACATGGAGAACTGGCGAGACGGTCAGAAAGTCTTCGAAGCCGACCTCGCCGTGCGGCGCCAGCCGCTGGGCCGCGCCGCGCTGCACCGATACCTGCTGTCCTTCCCCTGGATGAGCCTGCGCACCGTCTCGGCCATCTATTGGCAAGCCCTGCGCCTGTTGCTCAAGCGCATCCCCATTCACGACCACACCGCCAGCCAGGGCGCCCTGGCGCTTGGCCACCGCTGCGAGGAGCCCGATCATGTCGAACCCCACCCTTAGCGTCAGCAAATCCGCAGGCCTCACCCCCCTGTTGGGTGGGCTGGCCCGCAGCGCGGTGCTGGCGCAACTGGGCAAGCTGCGCCACGGCCACCTGCGACTGCGCGAGCGGGGACAGCAATGGAGCTTCGGCGACGCCGGCAGCCCGTTGCTGGCCGAAGTGGAGATCCTTGAAGGCGCGGCCTGGAACCTGGTGGCCGGCAACGGTTCGATCGGTGCCGGCGAAGCCTACATCCACGGCTACTGGCACAGCCCGGACCTGGCGGCCGTGACCCGCCTGTTCGTGGCCAACCTGGAGGTGCTGGACGCCCTGGAAGGTGGCCTGGCACGCCTGGGACGCCCCCTGCTGCGCCTGCTGCATCGCCTGAACCGCAACACCCGGCGCGGCGCCAAACGCAATATCCTGGCCCACTACGACCTGGGCAACGTCCTGTTCGAACACCTGCTCGACCCGACCATGATGTACTCGGCGGCCCGGTTCGAACACCCCGAGCAACCTCTGGAGCACGCCCAGTTGAACAAGCTGGAGCAGATCTGCCGCAAGCTCGAACTGGGTGCGCAGGATCACCTGCTGGAGATCGGCAGCGGCTGGGGCAGCCTGGCGATCCACGCCGCGACCCGACACGGTTGCCGGGTCACCACCACGACGCTCTCCGAAGCCCAGTATGCGTTCACCCTCCAGCGCGTCCAGGCATTGGGGCTGGAACAACGTGTAACGGTGTTGCGCCAGGACTATCGCGACCTGCGGGGAACTTTCGACAAACTGGTCTCGATCGAGATGATCGAAGCCGTTGGCCACCGTTACCTGCCCGTGTACTTTCGCCAGTGCGCCGCGCTGCTCAAACCTGACGGGCTGATGCTCCTGCAGGCCATCACCATCCGCGACCAGCGCTATGCCCAGGCCCGGCGCTCGGTGGACTTCATCCAACGCTACATCTTCCCCGGCGGCGCCCTGCCGTCGCTGAGCGTGCTGCTCGACACCGCCAGCCACCAGACAGGGCTGAACCTCGTGCACCTGGAGGACTTCGGCCTGGACTATGCACGCACCCTGCGTCATTGGCGCGACAACCTGCGCCAGGCACGTGGTGAGCTGGCGGCGCTCGGCTACGACGAAATGTTCCAGCGCTTGTGGGAGTACTACCTGTGCTACTGCCAGGGCGGCTTCGAGGAACGCGCCATCGGCGTCGCCCAGTTGCTGTGGGCCGGCCCCCTGGCTCGGCGCGCCCCGTTGCCTGGGCACTGACCCATGCGCCGTGGCTGGCTGATCGCCAATGCCCTGTGGCTTCAGGCCGGCTGGTGGCTGTGCGTGCTCGGGGCGCGATGGCCCTGGTTGTTGCTGGTGGTGCCGCCGGTCATGGTGGCGCATGTATTCCTGTGCCGGGATCGCGCTGGCGAATTCCGGGCGCTACTGCGCGTAACGCTGGCCGGTTGCCTGCTGGATAGCCTGCTCGGCGCGCTTGGCGTGTTCGCTTTCGACAGCCGTCCTCTACCCATGTGGCTGGCGATGCTGTGGCTGGTGCTGGCCAGCGGCCTGCGCCACAGCCTGGCCTGGGCCGGCAGGCCGTTCTGGCGCGGGGCGCTGTTAGGCGCGTTGGGCGGACCGCTGGCCTACCTGGCCGGCGCCCGGCTGGCGCAGGTCGACCTGCCGTTGGGCGCGATCACCACCGCCACGCTGCTGGCGCCGATCTGGGCACTGTTGCTGCCCTCGCTGGTGCGCCTGGCGGCGTGGCGCTGAGCGCCAGACTCATCGATTATCCTAATGCCCTGCGTGCAATGCTAATTTCAATCGTCCCCGGTGAACGCTCTAGACTGCCGGCTCACCACCCCAGGAGCCCACACGATGCATGGCGAAACCTCGATTGAAAAACTCCTCCAGTCCATGAAACCCGTACTCAATGACGGTGAGTATGTCTTTGCCACGGTCACCGACGCCTCACAACTACAAGACCTGAACATTGTCGGCAGCTTCAGGGAGCGCGAAGGCTGGACGGTCATCCTGGAGCGAAAGGTCGCGGACGCGATGCAACTGCCCTACACCTACGTGTGCGCCTGGATCACGCTGACCGTCCACTCCTCTCTCGAAGCCGTTGGCCTGACCGCCGCGTTCGCCACCGCGCTGGGCAAGGCCGGCATCAGTTGCAACGTGGTGGCGGCCTATTACCATGACCACATCTTTGTCGGTGTGGATGAGGCCCAGAGCGCCATGGCCGTATTGAGGGCACTTTCAAGCAGCGCCAACCAAGCCTGAGCGATTGGCGCTGCCAGAACCAACGCGGTGCCCCGTTCCAACCAGGGCAGATTCACTCTGCGCCGGACAGCCCCAACCCAGCGCTCACCGCCTCCTGCCCCTCGTCACCGACATGGGGAATCAGCGCGCTGGCCTCCAGGTCCGACATCAGCTCGGTGAGCATCTGCCGCTGGTTCTCGGTGATCGGCGGCGGCACGTACCAGGCGGCCACGCTCAGGCCCTCGCGCTTGTAGCTGAAGGTGCGCAGCAGTTGACCATCCTTGTAGACCTGGCCGGTGAGGTTGTGCACATAGCTGTAGGGCATCGGGAAGGTCAGCAACGTCAACGCGTTGAGCGCCACCAGCACCCCTGCCCCTTTGCCCGGTGGCTGAGTGATGACCAGGCCATAGCCTTTGCGGGGCACCCCATGGTCGACGAAGGAAAACGCACCGGACGACCTGACCGCCGCGGTCAGCTCGTTGCGCTCCTGGATGTCGAAGCGCGTGTAACCGTCCGGCATCACCACCAGGCTCATCGGCACATAGGGTTTTTCAGCGTGGTAGCCCAGCGGCTTCATCGATGGGTTGCAGCCGCCCAGCGCCAGCAGTCCCGCAGCGGCCAGCCCCAACGTGCACAGGCGATTCATCGCTGCGCCTGCGGCGCATTGCCCGCCAGGCTCGCGGCCTGCATGTCACGGGCGAAGGCGCGGGCGACGCGGCGGATGTTTTCCTGGCGCTCGGGAATACCGAGATCGAGCAGCCAAGCGTACTTGGCCATGTAGTTTTCATAGTGGTAGCGATTTAGCACCTTGCCATCACGCATCACGGTGAAGTCGGCCTTGGTGTCCATGTCGCTCTGCAACGGCAGCAGGAACAAGGTGGCGGCACTGAGGAACAGCAACGGCATGGGCGCGACCTTACGCTGGGCATCCAGCTTGACCATCACCTGAGTCTGCCCTTCTGCGGCGCTGCCGCTTTCGACGCTGCTGAATACTCCGCTTTCTCGCAGGTAGTTGCGCAATTCGTAACTGTGCTCGAGCGAATCGACCATCACCGTGATCGGCGGCAGGTAATCCAGGCCGTCCCTGATCTGCGGGTCGGGGAGGGTCTGGGTGCCGGCGCAGCCGCCCAGCAGCAGACCTGCGGTGAGAAGCAGGGACTTTTTCATTGCTTGGACTCCTGGTTGCCTGGCTTATCATCCGCCGAGCCGGCCACGGGCAGCGTCGTCACGAAAGGAAACGCCGGCGCCAGGTTCAGATTCAACGCCTGCAAGGTCGGCAAACCAGGATTCTGACGCCGCGCAATCACTTCATCCCTTGGCTGCTGGTCGCCATGGAAGAACATGCAGGCCGAAGTTCCAAGGCAGCGCGAGCGGAACTCGCCGATGTAATACGCCTTGCCCGCCTCCAGGTGCATGGGCACCAGGAATTGCTCCCGCGCCTGGAGGGTGCTGTAGGCGCCGTTGAAGCCCGTCCAGAAGAACTGGAAATCGTAGAATTCGTAGTCGCCGGGCTTGAGCGGCATGACGAAGACGCTGGCCTCGCCAGGGAGCGCGTTCTTGTCGTTGCCGCGTACCTCTTCGATGTCCTTCGGGGTATGTTCCACCTCGGCATGGCCCCACCAGGCCGCCGCGCCGTATTGCGAGCCGCGCTTGCGCAACAGGATCCGCTGGTTGGTGTAGGCACTGTCGCGACCTAGCGGACCGATACTGCCGACCAGGTACGCGACCGGATCGCCTGCGGCCGGTAGCAGGGGCGCAGTGACGAGGACCGGAGACTTGGCGGCGCAGCCCGTCAACAGGGCAAGGGGTAACAGACGTGCGAATGCACGGAGAAATCCAGGCATGAAAAGTCCTTGAAGGGGATCGCGTTCCATCGGTTGCCGACGGTAGGTCGAGGGGTGACTGCTGCCGGCTGTGGGGGCGCGATGATATAGCGCAGCCGGTCATCAGGCGAGTGGCAGTTATAGCTATTTGCCACACCGCGATCCAAGGGTGCTGCCTGTCAGTTTGCACGCGCCTCGCCCGCCAGCCCTTGCCAGGCGCGCAGCACCGCATAACCCCGCCAGGGGCGCCAGCCCTGCGCGGCCTGCGTAGCGGCGCTGGCACTGTTCACACCCAGAGCTTTCTGCAGTGCCACGTCTCCCGCCGGAAACGCATCGGGCCAGCGCAACGCGCGCAAGGCGATGTACTGGGCCGTCCAGTCGCCGATGCCGGGCAAGGCACGCAACTGGGCGCAGGTGGCCGCGACATCGACGCCGGGGCTCAGCACCAGGCGCCCCTCCCCCACGGCCTCGGCCAGGGCCTTGAGCGCCGCCTGGCGCTGGCGCGTGATGCCCAGTCGGCCAAGGGCGTCACCACTGGCCGCCGCCAGGGTGGCCGGTGTGGGGAACAGTCGGTCCAGCGCTGCGACTGGAGTCTGGATGGGCTCGCCAAAGGCGGTGACCAGGCGCGCGCCCAGCGTGCGTGCGGCGACCACGGTGATTTGCTGGCCGAGCACGGCGCGCACCGCCAGTTCGAAGCCATCCAGCGTACCGGGCACACGCATGCCTTCGCTGGTCGGAAAACTGGCCTGCAACACGCGGTGGATCGCCACCGGGTCGGCATCCAGATCGAACGCGGTTCGCACGCGGTTGATCAGCATGGGCAGCACGCTGGCAAGGCTGTCACTGATCGTCACCTGCGCCTGGGCGCGCTCGTCATCAAGGCTCACGCTCAGCCAGCCGCTGCACGCCTGCGAGTCCTGCACAAGGCGCAGGGTGCGCGCGTACTGCCGGCCCTCGACCCACTCCAGGCCCGGGATGGCGCGCAGGCGCAGGAAGCCCAGCATAGCTTCGATGTCATAGGGTGGGCACCAGCCCAGACAGAGGTTGGTCATGAGCGACATTCTAGTGTCCTGGACGCGTTCGAGGCGCGCTATTTTCGGACATAGGGCTCACAGGGTTGCCCCTATCCTGCAGACAACAAAAAATCCGATGCCTTGCGGCATCGGATTCTTATCGATCGTTCACCTCGGCAGGCCTCGACTGCCGGGCATCAGGCACGTCTGCCCGATGCGAGTTCGATCAGGCGCCCGTCGGTGCCTTGCGGGTGCGAGCAGGTGCCTTGGTGCCGTTGATCAGCGGCCCGTAGCGTCGGCTGAATTCCTGGTTGTAGGGCACGTGGTCCTTGTTGACCCCGTTGTCCCAGTTGACCGACCAGGTCATCAGGCCCTTGATCGACACGCCCTTGGCGTACAGGCGCTTGAACGCGTTGGTCAGCGCCGTCGGGTTGACCACGTAGCCGGTGGCGGCGGCATCGACGTTGGCCGGCAGGCCGATGACGAACTTGTCGGCCGGGATCCGGGTGAAGCCGCGGGTGCCGCTGACCAGGCTTTCGGTCAGGTAGAAGAGGAAGTCCTCTTTGAGCGCATCGTTGTTCTGGGCGATCCAGGCGCCCTTGCCGTTGTTGGCCTCCTGTACCCACAGCCCGTCGCCACCCTGGTTGTAGAACTGCGGGGCGATGAAGTCGTAGTACCCCTCCAGTGCCTTGAGGTAGTCGACGTAGCGCCCGGCGCTGGTCAGGTAAGGGAACTCCGGTGCCATGCTGATGATGAAATGCTTGCCCTCGGCGGCATAGTGATCCTTCACCAGCTTCAGCGCGGCGGGCAGGACGGTCTTGTTGGCGGCGAAGTCGATCGCGCTCTGTTCAAGATCGATGTCCAGCCCGTCGAAACCGTAGGTTTCCACCAGGCGGATGATTTCATTGGCCAGCGGCTGTTCCTGGCCCGGGTTCAGCGCGATATGCGCATCGGCACCACCCAACGACATCAGCACCGCCCTGCCCTGGCTGTTGAGCACGCCGACCTGGCGGCGGAACTCGGCATCGGACAGGTTGTAAGGCTTGAAGGTCGGGATGCCGCTGCCCTTCATGAACGCCACGGCCACCACGTTGTAGTCGCGCGGCACCTCCTCCAGGCTCATGTTGGCGAACTGCCCGCGCTGGTAGCCGTCCGCCGGGCCTGCCGGCCAGTTGTGCCAGTAGCCCATGAGGATCTTCTTGCCCTCGAGGCTGGGCATGCGCGAGGCGGCGTCGTCCCGCGCGGCCTTCAGTTGGGTAAAGTCAATCTTTGACATGTTCCAATCCTTTAGAACGTGTGGAAGATCCGCGGACTTACTTGAAGTCGACGTCGAAGGCCTGGTAGAAGGCGTTGCCGGTGTTGGCGACGATCCACATCAGGACGATCACATGACGGCCCTTCTTGTTGGCCGGCAGCTTCACTTCGTGGTCGACCTTGGCCTTCAGCTCCCCGGCATGGCTGTAGTACGGCACCTGCGGGTAGAAGTCCTCGGCGAACGGTTTGTCCTCCAGCTGCGCACGGGTGATGCGCTGTTTCGGATCCCAACCGTCCTTGGTAATCAGCCAGCGGTAGCCACGGGTGGTGTGCGGCGCGGTGTAGCGCCAGGTCACCTTGAACAGCTGCCCGGGGTCGACGTTCACCAGCGGCCAGGTGAAGGCGCGGTTGAGCTTCTTGCTCATCTCCTCGTCGGTGAAGTTGACGCAGTCACGGGCGTCGGTCTTGCCGCCGCTGAGGATATAGCCGTCGGCGGGCGGGGCGACGCTTGGGTTGTCCGATTGGAACGGTGCGGGGAACGGACCGGCCGCCAGGGCCGGGAAGTTCTTGCCGCCTTCCATTTCGTCGACCTGCCAGCCGCTCAGCACACCGAGGTCGATGGCGACGGCGCCGCGGGAAGCCGGAGAAGTGACGCGGCCATGGCGAAGTGGGTTCTGGTTTTGTGGTTGGTTCATGTTCATAGCTCCATTTGATTTGAGAACTCTCCCTTTCCGAAGGAGAGGCCTTCAAACTAACGGAGCTGGATTTATTGTCCACGGCGCGATTTTGCGCACCGAAGCCGGCCGTTGGGAGGAGCCCCAATAAATACTGGACATTCATACAGTATCGCTATGTTTCTCCTACCCATCATGGAGCAAATCACCTACATGCCCAGGCGGCGCATGGCCTGAGGGGACTGTCAGCCGACCAGATAGCGGCGCCGCTTCGACCGGTAGTTAGACGGATCCAGGTGTGCAGGCAACCATTGCCCGACCTGGGGTTTGAGGTAGTTGCCGGTGCTCCCCGGCCGGGCCTGGTACTTCGCCGCCAGGTAGCGCGCGTAGTGGTGGTCGAACAGGCGCATGAACTCGCCGAAGTAGATATCCGCCACCCGGGTATCGCCGTGGATCACCAGCATGTTCTCGTCGTTCTTTTCCTGGGAGGCGGCGCTGAAGTTCGCCGACCCGGTCACCACGGTGGGCTGCTCGCCCAGGGGGTCGACCAACAGGTACTTGGTATGGACGAAGTCGTTGCTGTTGAGCGGGTTGTCACGCTCCTTGAGCGCGTTGGCCAGCGGGTTGTCCTCGCCCAGGTAGCTGCCGGCGGCGAAGATCACGTCACCGTCGGTGCCAATGTCTTCGGTCTTCCTGAGCGGATCGTCCTTGATCACGTAGCGCAGCACGTCGTTCTGGGCCTGGAGCACCTTCTGGAATTCCGGAGCGATTTCGAACGCGGCGGTGAAGCACACCAGTTGCCGGGCATTGCCGGCCAGGTCCGCGTACCACTGCAAGGTCTTTTGCGCCTGGGGCGTTTCCTTGCGCTCGCGGGGGCTGAACAGCGGGTAGGTGCCCGGCTGCAATGGCAAGGTGGGCAATGGGCTGGCCTGGGCGTTGGGCCCGAGCAGCCTGGCCGGGGTCATGTTCTGTTGCAGCCGCGTCCAGTAGTCCAGGTATTGCCGGGCGATGATGGGGTCGTGGACGACATGGCCAACGTTCGAGTGGCCGAAGATCCCGCCAGCTGAAATATTGGTCGAACCGGTCCAGACGCTGACCGGCTGGCCGTCCTTGAGCAGCACGATGAACTTGTTGTGGCGGATGCCTTCGCTGACCGTGCGCGGATGAACCCAGGCCTGCAGGCCGGCCTGCTCGATGGTGGCCAGGTTGTTCGCCTTGTACTTGCTGTACGCATCGAAGACGACCTGCACGTCGCCTTCGCGGGCGGCCTCGCGCAGGGCCTGGGCAACTGGCAGGTACTGGAACTCGTAGAACGCCGCGCGCAAGCCCATGCCCTTAGCGCCGCCACGCCCGATGAAGTCGAGCAGGGCTTCGTACAAGCCCCGCGAAAGCCATTTCATCGGTTTTGATGCCGGCGCATCGGGGTCGGGAGCAACGTTGTCGAACTCCCTGGCATAAGCCTGGGAGCCGATCACGCCGCGGTTGAAGTGGATATCGTGTCCCAATCCCTCGCCGGCCGGCGCCAGCGTGGGTTCACAGCGCACGCGCACCGCGACGCTCCGGGCTTCGTCGATGCGCAGGTTCTTGGGTTCGCCAAACACCGGCAGCACCCTGTACTCGTAATCCCCATCGGCGGCGACGGTGTAGTCGGCCCACAGGAAACTCTGGATCGGATGCTCGCTGGTGGGCACCAGCGTGCCCGGTGGCAGCCCCTTGTCCTTGTCGGCGAAGCGCTTGAGGCCGCGCAGGTAGTACTGGGTCCGCACCTTGCCGGCCGCGTCGAAGTACCGACGGTGCACGGCAAAGCCCAGCAGGTTCTGTTCGCCGACCAGTGCCTCGAGGCTCGGCGGTGTCACGAAGTCCCAGGCCAGGAACACGACATGGGTGCCGGCGATAGCCCGTACCCGCAGATAGTCGCCAGTGGCGGATGCTCGCATGGGTGCACTCCTGGCAGGCCGGTTACTGGAACGGCGTCCTGACCTTGATCGATTGACTGTCAGGGGTCCCGCCGCTCGGGCAGGAGATCGGGGCGAGCTGCTTGTCCAGACACACCCAGAGTTCCTTCAGCCGGTTGCCCGAGCCTACCGAGACTCGCAGGCTCTGCGACGGCAGCGCGGGGTTGCGGGCCAGGAAAGCCTGCTTGATATCGCTGACCTTGGCGTCCAGCAGTTGATTGGGACCAGGGTTGCGGCCGAGCATGGCCTGGGTATCGGGACGGCGCAGCGTGTCGTACACCCGTTGGATATCGGCGAAGTAGCGCTCGGCGGACGACCAGCCACAGGTACCATGGGCCTGCCATTCGTTCTGCATCAGGTCCGGCCCCGGCATCATGCACAGGTGCTGCCTGACCAGTGGCGCCGGCAGCGAGCCGACGCTCTGGCAGTTGCGAGGATGGTCCTGGTTGGACTTGGCATAGCGGTTCTGCGGCCACAGGCCATGCACCACCCATTCGAAACGGTTGCCGGAGAAGCACTGGAAGGCATGCTTGTCCCGTTGTGCCTTGGGCTTGTTGCGCTGGGTCTCGCAGTGTTCCGGCGACCAGGACAGCACCAGCGCCAGGTAGTCGGTGGGCAGGTCCTTGTTGACATAGTCCACCGGGCGCACCGGGGCGGGCTCGACGACGTCGGGCAACGCGCAGATTTCCTCGGCGAAAATCGGCGAGGCAACGGCCAGCCAGCCCCAGAACAGCGTTCTCATCCAGGCGCAATGCCGTGGTGTTCCTTGCATGATGACCTCCTTGTCGGGTGCGAAAGGCTCCGTGCCTGTCGCTCGTTCAACCCCGTCAGGTGATGGTGTAGCGCGAATATGACGATTCGTCAGGGGTGCTTTGTTGTATCGTTCGTCCTGCCGTACCACCAGGCGCCAATGAAGCGAAAAAACATGAACCGTCGTAAAAAGATCAACCAGCTGTTGAAAGCCCACGCCAAGAAGGCCAGCGCCAAGCTGGCGCCGAAAAACCGCAACACCTACATTTCCAAGGCCGACCGGCTAAAGCTGGCGGCCGAAGCCAGCCTGGGCGCCGAACAGGCCAACGCAGACAGCGCCTCCCCCACCCAGCACTGAGCCTGATGATGACAACACCTGCCGAGAAAGCGAGCGATGCGATGGACCTGACATTCAGCCACGTGGATGTGCTGGTCGCCGATCTGCAGGCCGCTTGTACCTACTACGCCCAGGTGCTGGGCGCCGAGATCTCGCGCACGCTCGTCTGGGAGCGCGGCGGCCTGCATGTGCACTACGCCATCGCCCGGATCGGTCAGGAGCGTTTCATGCTGGTGCAGCCGCTGGCGGGCAACCTCAAGGACCTGCTCGATACTCACGGCGAAGGGATGATCTACCGCCATTGCTACTCCACGCCGGACATCGAACAGGCCTATGACCAACTGACGGCCAACGGCATCCAGCCCGAGGACGAGAACGGCAAGCCGCTGGCGCGCGAGCACCTGCAGTCGCCTGCCGGTGCCCGCATCATCTGGCTGCCGAAGCGTTTCGGGCATTTCTCGATCGAGATCATCGAGGCGCAGGCGCTCGAAGCGTTCATCGAAGAGGCGTTCCTGCCGCTGGCCTGAATCAGAACGCGTACTGAACGCCGACGGTCGAGGTGACCGGCGTGTCCTGGCGGATGATCGGGCTGTGGCGGACCTGGTCGGTATAGTACGTCACATTCACGCTGGCGATGGTCGACCAGTGCGGGTCGAACCGGTGCATCCACGACAACTCGCCCGAGTAGGCATAGATGCCCTGGTCGGCCTTGAATCGATCGAAATCGGTGTTGTCGCTTTGCTGGCCGGTGACGCCGAAGTAGGCCTGGTTGTACCGAGCCTGCCCCGCATGGGCGTTGACGCCCAGGGTCACCGTGTCGGCGTCGTTGTGGTACAGCGTGCTCAGCAGGCCGAACTGATAGCGGTTGCCGCGCTTGTAGCCACCGGTACGCAGCTCGGCATCGGCGGTGATCGCCAGCCAGGGCAGGACCTGCTGGGCCAGATTGATGTCGACCACCGTCGCACCGCCTACCTCGCCCATGCCTTTCAAATCGTCCGAGCCATTGCGGTACTTGCTGTCACCGTCGGCACGGCCGAAGTCGTAGCCAACCGAGAGGCTGGCACTGAAGCCGTTGTCGAACTGGTGCTGCACGCCCACGCCCTTGAGGCTGTCGGCGAAGAAGATGCCGCGCTGGACGGTCACCGATGGCAGCAGGTGGCCCTGGCTGCCCTTCGCGCCCATGTAGCGCGGCGCGGCATGCAGGGCGAAGCCTGCGCTGACCTGGGCCTCGTCGCCCCAGATGATGTCCGGCGCAGTCTTTTCCTGGGCACTGGCCTGGCTGCAGGCAAGCGCCGCGTTGAGGGCAAGCGAAGTGCCCAGTATCTTCCTGATGGACGTTGTTTCGAACATGATCATGACTCGCTGGATAAGGTTTTCGACACCACGGGAAACGCACCGGGATTGCCCGGCGCATTTCAACTGGCGCGCACTCTAGCGAGGGTCTGTCAACGTTCCTTCGAGCGACTATCAAGATCCCGTGAAGATGGCTGAATTTTTTAGCCGAAGGACGCCGGACGGCGCTCACAAAAGGCCTCCACCCCCTCGGCAAAGTCATCGCTGGCGCAAAGACTCACGAACACACCTCGCTCCCGGTCCAGCGCACTGGCCAGATCGCCCTCCAGGCCTGCACGCAGCAACCGCTTGGCCCCCGTCTGCGCAGCGGCGGCGGCGCCGGCAAGGCGCCTGGCCAGCGCCAGGCCGGTGGCCGGCAAGGCGTCGGCGGGCACCACCTCGACCACCAACCCGAGCGCCTGGGCCTGCTGGGCCGACAAGGGCGTGTTCAGCAACGCCAGGGCCAGGGCGCGGTGCAGCCCGAGGTGGCGCGGCAGGTGCCAACTGCCGCCGCCGTCCGGGGTGATGCCGATGGCACCGTAGGCGTAGACCAGCCGGGCGTCCTCGGCGGCCACCAGCAGGTCGCAGCCCAGCGCCAGGGACAGGCCGAAGCCGGCCACGGCGCCATTGAGCAGACCCAGCACCGGGCATGGCAGGTCTGTGAGCCCGAGCACCGCCTCGTTCACCGCGCCGACCAACTGCGCGACACCTGCGCTACGGGCGTCGGGCGAACGTTGCAGTAACTGCTGGAAGTGATGGACGTCACCGCCGACCGAGAAGTGCTCGCCCCGGCTGCGCAGCAGCACCACCTTCGGCGGCGCCAGCGCCAGGCCGCGCACGGCATCGCGCAGGGCGACGGCCATGGACAGGTCGAAGCTGTTGCGTCGCTGCGGCTGATCCAGGGTGAGAAACGCGATGCCTTCGCAACGCTCGACATGAACAGGCATGAGCATCGCTCCCCTTCACAGGACCCTAGGGTGCAAGGTGGCATCGAAATCATCCAGCGACGGGAACACCAGCGGCGCCCGCTCATCGAGCGTCAGCAGATGCTCGCGGTACTGCGCCAGGTACTGCTGGCGCGCCTGCTCGCTGATGTAGGGCACATGGAACGCCACGAACGGCGGCAACACCGACAACCCGACATAGCCCAGCACCCCGCGCTGGATCGGACGCAGCATCGCGTCAAGTTCGCCATGCACCGCATCCGGCCCGAACATGTGGCTCTGCCCACCCAGTGAGAAGCTGAGCATCGCCCGCTTGCCCTTGAGCCCGCCACGGTCGTAGATGCGCGTGCCGCCATAGCAGTAGCCTGAGACGAACACCCGGTCGATCCAGCCCTTGAGGATGGCCGGCATGCTGAACCAGTAGATGGGGAAGTTGAGGATGATCAGGTCGGCCCAGCGGATCTTGTCCAGCTCCGCGGCGATGTCCGCGGCCAGGGTGCCGTTGTTGACCGCATGGCGCTGCTCCAGGGCATAGACCAGGTAGTCGGCATTGGCGCGCTGACGGAAGTCATCGGCGCTGGCGACCGGGTTGAAGTCCATGGCATAGAGATCCGACAGCTGAACGCTGTGGCCCTGGCCCTCGAGAACCTCCACGGCCAGGCGGGCCATGGCACTGTTGAAGGACTGGGGTTCGTTGTGGGCATGGACGATCAGGACGTTCATGGCAGCTCCGCGGTGGCAGGTGGCAAGGGGTGTTCGGCCAGCAGCCGCACACCGTTGTATTTGAGGAAGAAGGTGTCGGCCTGGCGTACCACATCGCGGTAGCGCCCATTGAGCGCCATGCGCATCATGTCCAGCTGCAGTTGCTCCTGCTCGATCATGTAGTCGAGGAAACGCTGCGCATCAGCGGGGCCAATCTGGCGCAGGCCCTGCAGCCAGGCCATGTACTTCACGGTCTCGTGGTGGACGATGCGCAGCATCAGGCCTTGCAGGGGCCGCGGGACCGAGGACAGCAGCCAGGCCTTGAGCCGTGTCAGTACGCCGGGCGTGGTATCCAGCCCCCAGCGGTCGGCGGCGGCCTGGTAACGCGGTTGATTGAAGCGTTCGAGGTCGGCATAGGTCTTCCAGAATGGATGGGACGGCTGGCCTTGCAAGCGCGAAGCCATGCGCCGGACCGCCGCCAGGGCGAAGGCGCGGTTGGCCAGTTCGTGGCGAAAGCCCTTGAGAAACTTGGGTGATGGCATGGTAGGAGGTATTTCCGTTGGAGAGGGACAGTGGGCCTTCACGATTCCTGTAGTAGCGGCCTTATGCCGTGAATGAGCTGCGCAGCAGCCCCGATTCAAGGGCTGGCGATGTAGTCGAGCAATACCCGCCGCTGATCATCGTCATGCAGTTGCAAGGCAATGCCGCGCATCCAGATCGCCAGCTCGCTGCCATGCTGCTCGCCCCCTCGGGTCCCATCGCTGAACGCCGTCAGCTGACGCTCCAGATAGACCCGGTCAAGCACGCGCAGATTGGGCGTTTTCAAGTGCGCGAAGCCCTCTGCCTGAGGGCCGTGACAAGCGCCGCAGGTACCCTGGTAAAGCGCTTGCCCCTGACTAGCGGACGCAGCTGGCACAGTGCTGGAAGTACCGCCAAGCCCTGCGAAGTAGCGCGCCAGCGGTTCCTGGTCGCCATCGCCTATGGTCGTGGCGATGGCGCGCATCTGTGCGCCATGGGTGTCTGCGGCGGCATAGCCACGGCGGCCTGCCTTGAAGTCGCGCAGCTGGGTGAGCAGGTATTCGGCCTGCTGCCCGGCCAGCCGCGGCGCGCCCAGGGCGGGGTTGCCCTGGCCCTGGGCACCGTGACAGGCCACACAGGTGGTGGCCTGGGTCGGTGGCGCTTCGGCGTGGGCGGCGAAGGCCGCGGTCATGGCCAGCAGGCCAGCGTAAAGGCTTTGTTTCATCGGTCGGGGTTCCCTGATCGTCGTTCTTGTTCAGCGATGCGTTGCAGCAGGCGATTGCGCGTGGTCTCGACGTCGGCGGGCACCGCCCCGCGCCACTGCCGCACCTCGGCACCGGTGTAGGGGTTGAAATCAGCGGGCAGATGACGGGCGTCGAAACGCGCCAGCATCCAGTTGAGGACGCCGGCCAGGGCTTCGTCCGACAACCCCGACAAAGCCGAACCCGGCACCTGCACCAGGTACTCGCGCCCACCCGGCACCCCGAGGAACTTGCCTAGTTGCCCGGGAAACGCCGGCACGTTGCGCGCCGGGTTGCCGCTGCCGTCGGGCAGGTGGCAGCCCTGGCAGTTGAGCATGTAGTCGAACTGACGGGGCTCGGTGGCCCGGGCATTGCCGGCGAGCAACAGCACCGCCAGCGTCAGCAGCCCTATCCGGCGCACGGCCATGCCCTACTCCTTGACCCCGATCACCACCGACAGCGAGCAGTGGTACGGCATGTCCGCCTGGCTGCCGGAGCACCAGTTGAGGTCGTTGGAGCTCTGCGGGCGGTACAGCGGCGTGTCGCCCTGGTCACGCTGGCACACGCAACGGCCGCAGTTGCTCTTGCCGCAGCAGTCGTTGTACGAGATGACGTAGTCCTTGCCGTCGGTGGGGTTGCGGCAGGTGCCGATCCAGGTGATGTCCGAGCGCACGGTGCCCGGAGGGCAACTGCTGGACGTGCCGCCGCAGCAGCCGCAAAGGAAACCGTCGATGGCGCAGTGACGCCAGTACTCGCAACTGTTCGGATCACCCGACTCCTGCAGACCAGCGCTGGACTGGGCAAAGGCGCCGCCGCGAAACACCGGCAGCAGGGTGGTCGCCCCGGTGCCGACCAGCAAGGTGCCCAAGCCGCCAAGAAAGCCGCGGCGCGAAGTGCCGCGGGCGACACGGCGGGTCAGCAGTTGGGTGGCCTCGTCGAACCAACGGATCGTCATGGCTGCATCCCCTGTTGCGCGGCGTTGTACGCCTGGACGGTGGCATGCCCCAGGCGCCGCGCTTCCAGCAGGCTTTCCAGGTGCTCGCGGGTGTTGATCAGGCCATGGCTGGCGACGCGGCCGTGCTCATCGATCAGCACAGCGTAGGGCAGCTTGCTGATCTGGTAGGCCAGGCCCACTTCCCGCGACAGCAGGTAGGGGAACGCCTGCAAGCTGTGGGCGGCGATGAAGGCCAGGTGCTCATCCGCTTCGCCATCGCTGGCCAGCACGACCCTCAGGCGTTCCTGGCGGCGCAACGCATCGAGCACCGGCAGCAGCGTCTTGCACACCGGGCACGTCTCGGACAGGAAGAACAGCAAAGTGCCCTGCCCGCTTGCGCCGCCCAGGTTGACCGAGCCCCCGGTCAGGCTCGGCAGGGTGAACACGGGCGCCGTGTCACCGGCCTTTATCGCCTTGCCCAGGGACAGCGCCCCCACCGGCTGGATGCGCTCATGCAGCAGCCCGACCTGGCGCGCCAGCGCCCACACGGCAAGGATCAGCATCAGGATGATCGCCCAGGACAACAGGCTGGAAATGATCAGTGCATAGGTCATGGCCGTTGCCTCGCAAGTGCACGGTTGGAGATCAGCTGGTTGGCCAGCAGGTACAGGGCGGCGACACAGACGAAGGCGAACACCAGGGTGCAGCCGTCGAGCCAGCTCAGCGCGCGTTCGTTCATCGGTACCAAGAGGTTGCCGGCGACCAGCGCCAGCAGCAGGTTGCGCCAGACCAGCGCCCGGGACGGCGGCTGGCGACGGCCGCCGAAGTGGCAGCCGCAGTCTTCCAGGGATGCACCCTCTCCCACGGCCGCCGCCAGCACGCCGGCATACAGCACCAGCATCACCACAGCGGGCAGCGTCGCCAACGGCCACCACAGGCTCAGCAACAAGCCGGCGGCGGCCAACACGTCCAGCACCGGCAACAGGTGCGCCCACACCGGCGCCGCGCACCAGCGGCCCAACACGCGCGCATAGCGTTGCAGCACCTCGGCAAACGCCCGGGGATCGTGCAGCTTGTGTAGCGCGGCGGCGCCGAGCAGCAGGGCCAGCCCGCCGACGCTGGCGACATGCACCAAGGGGTCATGCAGCAGTTCGACGCTCACCATGGCATCACCACATTGAGGAAACCCAGGGGAATGTCACCGACACTGCGCAGGTGCTCGCCGCTGTCAGCGTCGTACAGGTTCACACCCTGACGCAGCAACGGGGTCAGTCCGGCCTCGCCTTCTGTCAGGTAGACCCACAGGGTGAACAGGCTCGGCATCGGCACCACCCAGTCCAGGCTGTACAGCCGTGGTTGCGCGCCCTGGCTGACGCCGATGGCGGTGCTCTGCTCCTTGAGCGACAGGCGCGCCACACGCTGCTGCGTGGCCACATCGAACACCCACACCTCGGTGCCGGGCTTCTGGTAGTTCTCCGGTTTGTCCTTGTGCATCAATACGAACAGCCGCCCGCTCTGCCGATGCAAGGCCACACCATGGTTGCCGGCAATGCCCCAGCCATCGGCGCGCTCCTGGTCACTGAGCAACGACCACTGCTTGCGCGGGCGCACACCCTCGGCGCTCATGTCCAGGGCATAGGCGCGGTTGTGCTGGGAGACGAAGTACCACGTGCCGCCATCGCGCACGCCCGTGGTCAGCAGCAGGTCCTGCAATGGATCGAACGCTGGCGCGGTGCGCTCTTGCAGCGCCACCTGCCCCTGATCATCCAAGCGCAGGTGGAAGAACCCGCCATTGCCGCAGATGGCGTAGAAATCGCGAGGGCCGGCCGGGTAGATAGAGGCGCAGCCGGGGATCGGCACCTCGGTGACGAAGCGGCTGTTTTCCAGATCGACCACCGAGATCGACTGCGCCGGGGTGAAATTGAGCACCAGCAGGAAGCGCTCGTCATCGGAAAGCACGCTGAGGCCCGTGGAGATCAGCGCGGTCATGCGCTTGGCCGGGATCGCGATCTCACGCTTGGGGCTGAGGGTCCTGGCGTCGTACACCGTGACCACATCGCTGCGCTGGCCGCGCACGCCACGGCTGAAGTAGATCTCGGTGGCATACAGCTCGTCGCGGCTGTGCGCCAGCTGCAGGCCGTTGGACCAGATGCCGGTGCTCAGCTGGCCGAGGTTGCGGCCCTGGTCGTCGAACAGGTAGGCGCGGCCATCGACCATGTTGGGCGCATTGCTGCCCCAGATCCAGAACCAGTGCTGCTCGCGATGATCGCCCAGCACTTCGACACGGGCCTGCTCCGGCACGAATTCGGCCAGTGCCGAGGCGGTGCCGGCGAACAACGACAGACCACACAGCAGATGACGCAAGGAACGCTTGAACATAGGGGCTCCGCAACAGGCGATTGGCCTGGGCTTGAGTCTATCGAGGGGCATTTTCAGAGGCTTGGCGCGCGGTGACAGCTGCCTTGGCATCCGGTGCCACGCCATCGATCACGCCAGTGGCGCCGAACAGCAGCAGGTGACCGGATTGCGCAGCCAGGGCGGCCAGGTTCGAGCGGTCTTCACGTTGTGCGCTGGTAAAATGCGCCACCTGCGAGTCGGAGATCGCCACCAGGCCCGAATTACCCACCAGCGCCACCCGCCCGTCATCCAGTTGCGTCACGGCGCTGATCGCCTCGCGGCTGCCACTGTCGAGCAGGCGCCAGTGGCGCCCCTGGCTGTCGCCCAGCAGCACCCGCCCACTCATCCCCGCCAGCAGCACGCGACCATCGCGCAGGCCGGTGCCGGTCCACAGCGAGCCACTGACACCGGTGTCCAGCGCCTGCCAGGACGCGCCCTGGTCAGAGGAGCGGTAGCCGTGGCCGGCCTCGCCGACGATGAACAGACTGCCGTCAGCGGCCTGGAACACCTGATTGAGGTGGAAGTCGTCGCCCTCCTCGCCGATTTGCATCGGCAGCCAGCTGACGCCGCCATCGACCGTGCGCGCCGCATAACCGTAGGCACCGACAAGCATGCCGTGGTGGGCATCGGTGAACAGCACCGACAGCAGCACGGGTTTGCCCTCCAGGCGCTGTTGCAGGGTCCAGTGCTGACCGCCGTCGAGGCTGTGCAGCAGCACCCCACCATGCCCCACCGCCCAGCCTTGTCGCTCATCGACGAAGCTCACGGCGGTCAGCAAACCATCCACCGGCACGCTGCGCGCCTGGCGCCATTGCTGGCCATCGGCGGACAACGCCACCACGCCGTGGTCGCCCACCGCGACCAGCCCTTCCCCGGCCCGCGCCACCGCCACCAGGGGCGCGTGGCGTACATCGCTCAGGGCAATGGCCGGCGCCGCAGCGACCTGCCCTGCCCATATCACCCCCAGCAACCAGGGCAACACCTGAACAGTCCTCATCCTTCAGCCCTTCTCAATGGGCGATCAGGGGCGCGCGGACCGGCCCCCGTCGCGGAACCAGTCTTTCCAGGACCACGGCCAGCGCCGGCAGCAAGGTCACCGCCATGAGCATGTTGGCCATGAACATGAAGGTCAGCAGCAGGCCCATGTCGGCCTGGAACTTCAACGCCGAGAACGACCAGGTGGCCACCCCAACCGACAGCGTCAGCGCGGTGAACACCGTGGCCACGCCCACTTCGCGCAAGGCCTGCTGGAAGGCGGCGACGATGTCGCTTCCTGCTGCCAGGTGCAGTTGCAGGCGGTTGTAGATGTAGAAGGCGTAATCCACCCCGACGCCCACGGCCAGCACCATCACCGGCAAGGTGGCCACGGTCAGGCCGATGTCGAGGGCCTTCATGAACCAGTAGCCGAGGAAGGTCGCCAGGGTCAGCGGCAGGCAGCAGGCGAGCATCGCCCGCCAGTCGCGGTACACCAGCCCCACCAGCAGCACGATGGTCAGGTACACGTAGAGCATCATCGGCAGCTCCGAGCCCTCCACCACCGCGTTGGTGGCGGCCTGCACCCCGGCGTTGCCGCTGGCCAGGCGCACGCTCACCCCAGGCAGCACATGGCGCTCGCGGTACTGCTCGACGGCCGCGGTTATCTGCTTGAGGGTGCTGGCCTTGTGGTCGGCCAGGTACAGGTTGACCGGCAGCACGGTGCAGTCGGCATCGAACAGGCGCAGCGCTTCGGGCACCTGGCGCACGGTTTCGCCCAGAGACAGCTCGTCGACCGGCAGTGCCGCCCATTTCGGGTTGCCTTCGTTGACCCCCGAGGCCGCCAGCTTGGCCATGGCCGGCAGCGCCTGCGCCGACAGCACGCCGGGCAAGGTGCCCAGGTACCAGGTCAGGCGGTCGACATAGGCCATCACGTCATGCCGGTAGCAACCGCCCGCCGGGGTCTGCACGGCCACGGTGAACAGGTCCAGGCCCAGGGCGAAATGGCTGACCACCTGCTCCACATCCTGGTTGTAGCGCGAGTCGGCGTGCAGTTCGGGCGCCCCCGGCAGCACATGGCCAATGTGCCGGCCCTGGCTCTGCCACACCGCCAGTGCCATCAGGCCAACGCCCAGCATGGTCACCCGCAGCGCGTTGCGCGGCTCGGCGATGCGCCCAAGGCCGGTCATCAATCCTTCGCGGCGCGCACGCAGGCGCTCGACCTTGGCCACGTAGCGTCCGTCGAAACGGCAGTAGCTGGCCAGTACCGGCAGCATCACCAGGTTGGTGACGATCTTGTAGGCCACCCCCACCGACGCGGTAATGGCCAGTTCGCGAATCATCGGGATCGGCACCAGCACCAACGTCGCAAAGCCGACGAAGGCGGTGATCAGGGCCAGGGTGCCGGGAATCATCAGGCCGACGAAACTGCGCCTGGCGGCGGTCATGCCATCGGCACCGGCACAGACCTCCTTGGCGATGAAATTGACCTGCTGTACGCCGTGGGACACGCCGATGGCAAACACCAGGAACGGCACCAGGATCGCCAGCGGATCGAGGCCGAAGCCCAACAGCGTCAGGGTGCCGAACTGCCACACCACCGACACCAGCGAACACACCAGCGCCAGCGCCGTCAGGCGCCAGGAGCGGATGTACCAGTAGACCGCCAATGCCGTGAGCACAAAAGCCAGGGCGAAGAACTCGACCACGCTGCGGGCGCCGGCGCCGATATCACCCATCTGCTTGGCGAAGCCGATGATCTGCACGTCGAAGGCGGCGTCGGCGTATCGCGCCCGTACCTGCTCCTCCAACTGACGACTGAAGGCCAGGTAATCGAGACGTTTGCCCGTCACCGGGTCCGGGTCGGCCAGCTCCGCCACCACCATGGCCCCACGCTGGTCATTGGCCACCAGGGTGCCGACGAAGCCGCCGGCCAGGGTGCGCTCACGAATGGCGGCAATGGCCCGGGCATCGAGGTTGCCGACGGTGACATCACCGCCGACCACGTCCTCGGCCTTCATGCCCTCCTCGGTGATCTGCACCGCGCGGGTGTTCGGCGTCCACAGCGAAGTGACGCTGCGCCGGTCGATGCCCGGCAGGAAGAACAGCGTCTGGGTCAGGTCGTGCAAGCGTGTCAGCGCCGCCGTGTTCCAGATATCGCCATGGCGCGCCCGCAGCACCACGATGACGCGGTTGGCGCCGAACAGCACGTCGCGGTACTGGTTGAACGTCTTGATATAGGGGTGCTGCTGCGGCAGCTGTTTGTCGAAGCCCGCCGTCATCTCCAGACGCGCGGCAAACAGGCCCATCACCAGGGTGACCACGGCCAGCAGGCCGAGGGTCGCCAGGCGGTGGCGAAAGACCAGGCGCTCGAGCGCCGAGACCAGATTAGCCAGCATGAATAGCCTCCCCACCACGCGCTCGCAAGCGCATGGCGGCCGGATCAGAAGGAGTAGGAGATGTTGCCGCTGACGAAGTCGCGGTCGGCCATCAGGTTGTTGTCGCCCCCGCCCCAGTAGCGCACCCACTGCAGGCCGCCTTTCCAACGGTCGCGGTGGTTGAACAGCAAGGAGGCGGTCAGCGACCTGCGCCCCTCGACGAAGGGCATGGCGTTGGGCGTGGTGCCCTTGACGTCATGGCTGAAGTCCAGTTGCGGGGTGACGGTGACGCCGCTGCCGAACAGGTTCGGGTAGTTGAGCCCGAACTCGGTGACGTAGCCCCACGAGGTACGGTCCGGCAGCGAATAGTCGGGAAGCACGTAAGGCACCCGGCCCGAGGTGTCCAACCCCGGATAGCGGGTGACCGCCACCTCCGCCAGCAGGAAGCCGTCCGAGGCGCCCAGGGCGTTGGGGATGAAGCCCAGCGGGTCGTTGCCCGAGAAGGTATAGGTGGCGTTGACGTCAGCCTGCCACTTGCGTTGCTCGACGAAGCCCTTGCTCACCCCGGTGTCGAACAC
The DNA here is from genome assembly GCF_057480795.1 of Pseudomonas sp. P110(2024). Classification (NCBI taxonomy): domain Bacteria; kingdom Pseudomonadati; phylum Pseudomonadota; class Gammaproteobacteria; order Pseudomonadales; family Pseudomonadaceae; genus Pseudomonas; species Pseudomonas sp. P110(2024). The sequence goes on along the minus strand of NZ_JBLIYT010000004.1, from coordinate 112,062 downwards.
GCTGTAGCGATTGTAGCTGCCGGTCAGGCCCTGCCCGAAGGCTACCGTCGGGTCGATCGCCACGCTGTCGTGGGGCCGGAACGACAGCTCGCCGGCCACGGCCACCGGCCCCACCAGGGTGCTCATCGACACGCCGAACAGGTCCTTGTCCTCGCCGTAGTTGATGAAGTAATCGTCTACCACCAAGGCGTCCGGGTTGCTGCGCGCCGTGTAGCCGATGAACGGCAGTTTGTCGTGGTAGCGCTGGTAGAACAGGCCGAACTCGGTGTTGATCGACTCCGCCATCCAGCGCAGGGCCAAGCCGTACTGGCCGCCGTTACCGGGCTTGCGTTCGCCGCCATAGGGTACTGCCAGGCCGCTGGCCACCAGTTGCTCGTGGCTCAGGCCGCTGGTCAGCGGGTCGCCGCAGCGGCCGGTCGGGCTTCCGGCGCAGGTGCCGGGTTGCAGGCCTTCGACGAAACCCGTCGGGTAGTAGATCGCCCGACGCCCTTCGCCCGCGATGTCGGCGCTGGAGAAATAGGTGCCCACCGGGTCGACGTCATAGCCGTTCCACTTGAACTGGTAGTAGCCCTCCAGGTTCAGGGCGTCAGTCAGTCCCAGGCTGAACGAGGCCATCGGCGCGGGGATGAACACTTCCTTCAACTGCGTGCCCGGGGTGTGGTACTTGGGCAGGCTCAGGGCGTTGATCTGGTTGATGCCGCCGCTGACGAACAGCTCCGCGCCCCAGCTGATCACCTGGTTGCCGACCTTGACCTTGGCCGGCATATCGCCGAGGTCGAAGCTTTTCGCCAGCCACAGGTCGAGCAGGTCGAAGCGCTGGGTCGCGTCGCGCCTGGCCGGCCCCTCCAGGTCGGTGCGACGGGTGTCGTCCATTTTGAAGTCCCGCGCCCAGGCCACCCGCCCCAGGGCACTCCAGCCCTCGCCGAAACGCAGGCTCAGTTCATGGGTACCCTTGAGCACCTGGGAGAACACGTCGTGTTTGTGGTAGTTGAGGTTGCCGTCGTCGGCGTTGCTGTAGTTGATGTCGGCGTTGGCGTAGCCATTGCCGCGCTCCAGGTTGTAATAACGGCCCAGCTCGTTATGGGTGGCGGTGTTGCAACCGCCATTGTCATTGCCCAGCAAATGGCAGTCGGGCGATTGCAGGCGGCTGGCGAAACCGTAGGACAGGGTCGAGTCGACGCTGCCCGAGATCCCGTGCTCGCTACCGAATGTCACGGCCTGGCAAGGTTGCGCGCCGAGCAGCCCGAGGGCAGCCAGGGCCAGCGCCGGGCACGGTGCGGCCTTCGCCCATGCCCGCGAAGGGAGTCTGTTCATGCTGTGGTCTCCCGAGGCTCAGCGCTCGCCGCGACGGCGCAGTTCGCCCGCGTTGAACAACTTGTCACTGACCCGGCCCTGTAGGCCGGCGGTGAGGTCCAGGGCCGCGCCCTGCTGGGTGAAGCCGTCGGCGATATAACGCCGGGCGATCAGGTCGTAGCTGACGTACTCGAAGTTGGTGCAGGCCTGGATCTCGGGGGCGGCCCACAGGCTGCCCTCCTGCACCCGCCACAGGTTGCCCCTGGCGTCGTACATGTCCACGTGCAGCAGGCTCCAGCTGTCCTCGTCGAAATAGAACACGCGCTTGGCGAACGAATGGCGCTTGTCGGCCTTGACCGTGGCCTCCACCACCCACACCCGATGCTTTTCGTAGCGCTGCGCGTCACGGTCCAGGTAATGCTCGCCGATCAGCTTGTCGTAGGTATTGGCCTTGTCCACCAGACGGTAGGAGTTGTACGGCACCACCACTTCGCGCTTGCCCAGCAGCTTGAAGTCGTAGCGGTCCAGGGCGCCGGTGAACATGTTGATCTGGTCGACGAAGTACAGGTTGTCGGAGCCGGCGATCGGATTGTCGTAGGCGAAGGTCGGCGCCTGGCGCACGCGGCGTTGCCCGGGGAAGTAGATCCAGGCGTTCTGCGGCTGGTCCAGGCGCGCGTGCACCAGGTACATCTCGCCGGCGCGCGAGGACGGCGACTGGATGTCGTAGAGCAGCTTGGCTTCGATATCGCCGGTGTCCTCGGGCGTTTTGACCGCCGGGTCGTTGTAGGGGTAGTACTCGCTGGCCCACTGCCGCACCTCGGTGAGCCCGCCGGCCGCCTCGCGGCGCAGGAACGAGATCTGCGCTTTGCGGCCCTTGGCCATGTAGCGCAGCTTGTAGTTCCACAGCACCTCGATGCCGCTTTTCGGTTGCGGGAACGGCACCGCGGCCCCGGCGGCCTGCTCCAGGCGCCAGCCATCAGCGCCGATGCGGGCTTGGCCGGCAAAGTCCTGGGTACGCTTGGCCACCTCGGCGGGGATGGCGCAGCTGCGATGGGTGGGGTACACGTCCAGGCGATAGCCCGGGTAGGCCTTGATCAACGCCACCTGGCCTTCCGGCAACTGCCCCTGGTACTGGGCCACATTGCTGGCATCGATCGAGTACAGGCGCTTGTCGCCGGCATAGGGGTCGCCATGGCCCGGCGACCAGCCGGCCGGCGCCTCGGTCAGGCCGCCGGTCCATGCGGGAATGCTGCCATCGGCATTGCCGGCCCTTTCGGCCCCCGTAGGGGTAAGGTCGGCAACGGCCGTGAGCGAAGTGGTGGTTCCGAGCAGCGCCAACAGCGCGCCGCCCAACAGGGACAGGGGGCGTGGTTTCATGAACTTTTCCTTGCGGGATTGTTGTGGTTATCGAAAGGCAGTTCGTAACGGGCAAGGGCGCGGAAAAAGGGGCCGCCAAAAGACGGCCCAACATGCGTTTCCGGCTCTGCGTGACAGACAGTATTCAATGGCGGTGGCCAGCGGCTTGGCCGCATGCGCCAGGGTGTTTGTCATCCGGTGCCAGCAGGCAAGTACCCTCTGCGTGTCAGGCCTTGAGCCCGCGCTCCTCCCACCAGTCCCAGGCTCGCAGCGCCTGGCGCGCCGTGCGCCCGGCCCAGCACGACAGGGTGTTGCCCGGCATCGGGATGGCCTTTCGGTTGACGATCCAGAAGTCGCTCAGCTCGCTGCGTCGCCCCTGCAGCAGGTCGGCGATGGTGCGCCCGTTCAGGTGGCTCAGCGCCACGCCGTGGCCGAAGCACCCCCCGGCATAAATCATGCGTTCATCGCCGACAAAGCTGATCTCAGGGACCATGTCGGCGTTGACCGACACCGGCCCGCCCCAGCGATAGGCGATGCGTACGTCGCGTAACTGCGGGTAGATCCACTTGAGGTGTGTCTCGCAATGGGCCCAGGTGGCCGGCGAGGGCTGTTCGTGCATGGCGCTGCCGGTGTAGGCCCGCACATCACCACCGCCCATGACGATGCGCCCGTCCGCGGTCGGGCGAAAGTAGTGCAGCATCTGCCGGTTGTCGCCGAAGGCCTCCCTGCCCTGCCAGCCCAGACGCTGCCATAGCGCGTCGCCCAACGGCTCGGTGACCACCTGGTAAGTCCACAGCGGGAACTGGCGGCGCTCCAGCACACGAGAACCGGGTACCTGCCGTGAGTAGGCATTGGTGGCGATCACCAGCTTGTCGGCGGTCACCTTGGCCACGGGCGTGCGTAACAAGATACCGACGCCGCGGTTGTCGATATCGAGCACCGGTGTCGCCTCATGGATACGCACCCCTGCGCAAGCTGCCAGGCCCTTGAGCCCGCGCACGTGCTTGCAAGGGTCGAGGTAGCCGGTCTCGGCTTCGCGAATGCCGCCCAACAACCGAGGCGAAGCGTACTGCTGACGCAGCGCGTCGCTGTCCTGCCAGCGCATGTCCGCCGCCAGCCCCAGCGAGTCGTACAGCTCCAGGGTCTTGCCCAGGCGCGCTACCTGCTGCGGCGAATAGCTGACCCGCACCAGCCCGGCATGGCGGTAATCAGAATCGATGCCGTGGCTGTCGATCACCTCACGGGTATAGGCCACGGCCTTTTCAAGGTAGTGGTGGGCGTCGATCATCTTCTGCCGTCCCCAGCGCAGCACCACCAGTTCCGGCTCCAGCCCGAACAGCTTGGTGCTGAAACCGGCATTGCGCCCGCTGGCGCCGAAGCCGATCAAGGCCGCCTCCAGCACCACCACCCGGGCACCGGGGTTGTCGCGCTTGAACTGCCAGGCAGTGTTGAGCCCGGTAAAACCTCCACCAATCACCGCCACATCGACCTTGAGGTCTTCGGTCAGGCGCGTATTGGGCGCGTAGGCGCCGTAGTCGTGTTGCCAGAAGGAGCGATGTTCATGCACAGCGTCGTTGTTGTTGTCGTTCATGCTGGACTCTCGGGTTTCGCACACAGACATGCGGTCCCTCCGAGCCTATCGGGTGGCGCGGCAACGTGATTGACCACGGACGCCAGATTTTCAGCACCCCGTGCCAGGCCCGCGCCCGGCCTGGCGGAACTGCTGCGGCGATTGCCCGGTCCAGCGCCGGAACGCCCGGGTGAAAGAGCCGGATTCGGCATAGCCGAGCAGCAGAGAAATCTGCGTCATCGAGTAGTCGGAATGATTCAGGTAGCCCAGCGCCAGGTCACGGCGCACCTCCTCCACCAGCACAGAGAACTCGATGCCCTGGTCCTTGAGCCGACGTTGCAGGGTACGCCGGCTCAGCCCCATGCACTCGCTGACCTCATCCAGTGACGGCACGCCACTGGCCATGCCCAGCGCGATCATGCGGGTGACCTGGGGCAGCAATTCGTCGCTGATGCTGCGCTGCTCACGCGCCTGCTGCAGGTACGGCTCCAGGGCCATGAACAGGCGCTCATTGCCTCGCGCCACCGGCAGTTGCAGGACCTCGGCGGGCAGCGTGATGCGGTTGGTCGGCTGGCTGAAGAACAACGGGCACATGAACAACTGCTTGTGCATCGACACGTCCGCCGGGCGCGAGTGCTCGAAGTCCACCCGCAGCGGCCGTACCGGGCTGGCGGTGATCAGTTGCAACTGGCGCAGGATCGTGGCGATGGCGAACTCGGCGTCCTGGCGGCGGTTGACCACGGTGCTGTCGGTGACCTGGTAGGTGATGCGCAGCTGGCGGCCCTCGCAGCTGTAGTCGATGGACGACTCCTGGGCGAACACCACGATATAGGTGTGCAGGGTCATCAGCGCCTTTTCCACGCTGGGCGCGCAATGCAAGGCGTGGCCCAGGGCACCGATATCGTCGGCCTCGGTCTGGCTGCCCAGGGTCAGGCCGACGGCCGGATTGCAGGTGCCGGCCGCTTCCCACAGGGCGACATACTGGTCGCCAGGGATTTCGATATCGGCGCGTTCCAGCAGCGGCAGGTCGATGCCGAGGGCTTCCAGGTGCGGGGCGAAGGTGGTCCTGAAACGGCGGAAGAAGTTTTCCGAGAGGACGGTGCGCACTGATTTCATGTTGTTCTTCGCAGGTCGTTTTTAGAGTGCCAGGATCAGGAAAAGGCGCCACCGGGCGGCGCATCGCCGATGAGTCCGCGCCTACAGGGGGCGTGTGGTCGCTCACAGCGACTGTAACCGATTGTTACTGAGGTGGGGCAAACGCCCGCACCAGGTGATCGATCACCGCCCTCACCCTGGCCGTGTGGCGCAGGTCCTGGTGAGTGACCATCCACACCTCGTAAGGCTGGCTGCGCGTACGCTGCGGCCAGACCCGTCGCAGGCCGTCACGCTGCCCGAGCGCCACGGGAATCTCGCCCAGGCCCAAGCCCTCGGCGATGCCCCGGCGCAGCATCATGCTGGCATTGGCCGCCATCACCACCCGGCCCTCGCCCATGGGCACGTCCACCAGGGTCGGTGCGCCGCGGTCACGCCAGTACGGCTCGTACACCACCAGGTCGTGGCCGGCGAAACTGCCCTCCTGCGGCACGCCGCGACGCGCCAGGTAGTCCGCCGAGGCGAACAGGCCCATCTGCCAGCTGGCCAGCTTGCGCAGCACCAGGTCGGGGTTGTCCGGGCGCTGGTTGCGGATGGCGATATCGGTTTCGCGTTGCGACAGGTTGACGATCTCCGAGCTGCCACTGAGCACGATGCGCACCTCAGGGTGTTCCTCGTGCAAGCGGCGCAATGCCGGGATGACGAACTCCAGGGCCAGGGAATCGGTGGTGGCAATGCGCACCTCGCCGGCCTGTTCGTTGTCGCTGCCCCGGGTGCGGCGGGCCAGTTCCAGGGCGGCCTGCTCCATCTTCTGCGCCATTTCCACGGCCACTTCGCCGGTGGCGGTGAGCTGGTAGCCGGCGGACGTGCGCAGGAACAGGGTCGCGCCAAGGTCCGCCTCCAGCGCCGCCACCCGCCGACCCACGGTGGCCTGGTCGACGCGCAGTACCCGGGCGGCGCGGCGCAGGGTCAGTTCGCGGCTCAAGGCCAGCAGCATGCGGGCGTCATCCCAGTTCATTGGCTCACTCCATTACTTGTCGGCCCGCAGGCATCGCGGCGCCTGAAGAAAATCTGCAAAGGTGCGTCGCAAAATCGCCGCGCGACCGCACGACGCGGGTTTCATACCCTGTTACGCACCGGGCCAAAGCGGCCTTTCCTCAGAATGACAGAGGTCTTCATGCGTCACATCCCCACTCACATGACCGCCATCGACATCACCCGGCCTGGAGGCCCCGAGGTCCTCCAGGCCGCCACCCACGCCACGCCTCGACCAGGCCCCCGCGAGGTGCTGATCCAGGTCCATGCCGCCGGCGTCAACGGCCCCGACCTGCTGCAGCGCAAGGGTCTTTACGATCCGCCCGCCGGCGCGCCGGACATTCCGGGGCTGGAGATCGCCGGCAGGGTCGTGGCCCTCGGCGAACAGGTCCGCCATTTTGCCGTGGGCGACGCGGTGATCGCCCTGGTCCAGGGCGGCGGCTATGCCGAGTACGCCGTGGCCGACGAGCGCACCACCGCGCACCTGCCGGACAACCTGTCGATGGTCGAGGGCGCGGCCTTGCCGGAAACCTTCATGACCGTCTGGGTCAACCTGTTCCAGCGCGGCGGCTTCAAAGCCGGTGAAAGCGTGCTGATCCACGGCGGCGCGTCCGGCATCGGCACCACCGCCACACAGTTGGCCCGCGCCCTGGGCGCGGCGAAGATCTTCACCACGGTCAACGGCGCAGGGCAACAGGCCGCCAGCCTCGAGCTGGGCGCCGACGTGGCCATCGACTACACCCGCGAGGATTTTGTCGAACAGGTCATGCTGCACACCGACGGCAAGGGCGTCGACGTGATCGTCGACATCATCGCCGGCGACTATGTGGCCCGCAATTTCAAGGCCGCGGCCATGGATGGGCGCATCGTGCAGATCGGCGTGGTCAAGGGCCCGGCCACCGAGGTCGACCTGTTCCCCCTGCTGACCAAGCGCCTGACCCATATCGGCTCGACGTTGCGTGCACGCAGCGCCGACGACAAGGCGGCGATCCTCGAGGATCTGCAGGCCAAGGCCTGGCCCCATGTGCGCAGCGGCGCGGTCAAGCCGCTGATCCACGCGACCTTCCCGCTGGCAGCGGCCAGCCAGGCCCATGCCCTGATGGAGTCCGGCCGGCATATCGGCAAGGTGGTGTTGCAGGTTGCGCACAACGGCTGAGTCAGTCGAGCGCGCCGCTGCCCAGGGCGATCCTGATCGCCTGGGCGGTGGTGCTCACCCCCAGGCGCCGGCGAGCGGCGCGCAGGTGGTTTTCCACGGTGCGCACCGACAGGCCCAGGGTGGCGGCGATATCGGCCTGGCGTTGCCCGGCGGCGGTCCAGGCCAGCACCTGGCGCTCACGCGCCGACAGCTGACCCTCGCCGGGCGGTGCCTCGAGTAGCCGCCGGGCGCCTAGGAACGCCGCGTTGGCCAGCAGGGTCAGGGCCAGGCGCGCCGGCGCCGAAGCGTCGATGCGCACACCGCCTAGGCTCATCGCGCCCTCCAGGCCTGCCGGGCCGAACACCGGCACCTGCAGGCCATGGATGCCCGGCCCGCCGGGCAACCGAACCACCCGATAGCGTTCACCTTCGTCGCCAGGCTGCTTGCTCCAGAAGAACGCTTCACGGGCTGCCAGCAGATGGCGGGTCACCGGACAATGGCGCACGTAGGTCCGGGCATCGACCACCTGGCCGTCGCCGAACCAGTCCCCTTCCACCCAGTGGATGCGCTCGACCACCTCGTCCCGCGCAGCGCTGGCGCTGAACAGCACGAAGCGGTCATAGCCCAGCGGCCGGGCGAACGTGCGCACGGCGGTCTGGATCGTCGCCAGGGTGGTGGCCTGCTCGATCTGCCGGACCGCCTGTACCACCTCGTCGAACGGCATGCCGTTCACCCGCCGTTGGTCGCCTTGAGCAAGGCCGCGGCAGCCAGCTTGCCCAAGGCGTTGCCGGCCAGCGGGCTGTCGCCGGTGAGCAGTCGGCGGTCCTGGTGGACGGCGCCGGAGATGCCGTCGTTGACGATCTCGACGCCCTGGGCCTGCAGGCGCTCGCCGAACTTCCAGGTCAGGTGGCCGGGCATGTAGCCGATGTCCGGGGTCTTGGCGTCCAGCTCATCGGGGAAGGCGCAGATCTTGTAGCCATCGAACAGTTTGCCGCCGGCCAGCAGCGCCGCCGGACCGTGGCACAGGGTGATGACGAACTTGTCGTGGTCCGCCGCCCATTTCAGCACTTGGGCGACTTCTTCGCTTTCCGGCAGGCCGATCAACGCGCCGTGACCGCCGGGAATGAACACCCCGATGTAGTCCGAGTCGTCACCCAGGGCACTGTCGATTACCTCGGCGAGCTTGCGCGGCTGCTTGAAGGCGGGCTTGTAGCGCTCGAACAGGCCGAGCACCTGCTGGTCCTCGCGAGGCATGGCCCAGTATTCGAACTTGACCGGGTTGCCCGACAAGGTCGCGACATCGAAGGCGAAGCCGGCCTTGTCCAGATGATACATGGGTAGCAGGGTTTCCACGGGATGGTTGCCGGTGGAGAACAGCGTGCCGTTGTCGGTGAGCAGGTAGCGCTCGTCGGCACCGATCAAGAGGATTTTCCAGCGTCCGCCCTTGTAGGCGTCGGGGTAGTCGGCGCCGCTGAGGTCGGACTTGGGCGAGGTGAACTGGCTGAGGGAATACGGCGAGGGGAAAAAGGCGTTGTCCTCGGCCGGATCGGGGGTCGGGCGTTTGTCGTCGCTGCTGTTGGTCATGATTGTGCTCCTGTGCCTGGGGGGTTGACCGGATCCATGCTAGGAGGCCACCGGATGAGCGGCAATGAGGGTTTTCCCTCAATGGCTGCCTGTGGCATCGCTTCATCGGACCGCGCGGTCCCTGGAACGGCCTTGTGTCGCGAAAAGGCTGCGAATGAACTCCGGGCAGTCTAGCCGAGCGCGGCGGGCGTATCGACGTCGCGCAATACCCCTGCGTCGTCTACCTCGACCAACCGCAACTGTTGCCGATGCCGTTGCAGCACCGAACGCGCGCCCTCATCACCGGTCATCAGTGCGAGTTCAGGCCAGTAGTTGCGCCCGAACAGCACCGGATGCCCATTCTGCCCCTGATGACGCGGCACCACGATGACCGCAGGGCCAGCGGTTTCGACCAACCGCCGTAAGGTCGCGGTCAGGATCCATGGCATGTCCCCCAACAGGATGGCGACCGCCTGTGCCTCGCTGTCATCCAGCGAGGCGGCGCCCGCCGCCAGGCTATGGCCCATGCCCAGCCCGGCATCGAGGCTATGGATGATCCGGCAGTCCGCCGGCAACCCCAGGTCCTCGCCCCGCTCGCCAGCGCGCAGCACCACGCGCACGTCGTCGAATGCCTCCAGGGCGTGCTCGACGCTGTGCTGCAAAAGACTACGACCATCACCCAGCACGGCCCGGCGCTTGTCCGCGCCGAAACGCGACCCCTGGCCGGCCGCCAACACCAGCGCGACGATGCTCACAAGGCCTCGCGGGCGATGCCGCTACGGGTGCGCAAGATATCGGCGAGCACCGCCAGGGCGATCTCCGCCGGCGTCTTGCTGCCCAGGTTGAGACCGATGGGGGCATGGATGCGCGCCATCTCGGCATCGCCGAGCCCGCCGATACGGCGCAGGCGTTCACGGCGCTTTTGCGAGGTGGCACGCGAGCCCATCACGCCAATGTAGAACGCTTCGGTGTGTACCGCTTCGAGCATGGCCAGGTCGTCGATCTTCGGGTCGTGGGTGAGCGCCACCACCGCCGTGTCGCGGTGGCAGCCACCGTTGGCGATGAACAGCGAGGGCAGTTCCCGACGGATTTCTATCCCGTCGAGCACCACATTGTCCATCACCTCGTCGCGAGGGTCGCACAGCACCACCTCGAAACCCAGGCCCTTGCCGAACTCGGCGCAGAAGTGCGCGACACTGGAGTAGCCGGCCAGCAACAGCCGTTGGGCGGCGCCGACGCGCAGGCGCACGCATGCGCCGCCCTGCTCCACCCGTGGCCCCTGGCTGTGGTCGTCCTGCACCCGGCGTTCGCCCGTACGCAGGTCGACCTCGCGCACAAGCCGGCGGCGGCCCAGCAAGGCCGCCTCCAGCTCGCCCAGGTGCGCCTGGGTCGCGCAGTCGCCCGGTAGGTTCTCCACCAGCACATCGAGGATGCCACCGCAGGGCAGGCGGATGTTGCCGCGAGTGTCGCTGCCATCGCCATAGCGCACCATGGTGACGGCCCCGGCGAACTCGCCAGCGGCGACGCGTTCGAGGAAGTCCTCCTCGACGCAACCGCCGGACAGCGAGCCGACCCAGTGCCCCTGGTCGTTGACCGCCAGCAGCGAGCCCGGCGCGCGAGGCGCCGAGCCATAGGTGCAGAGCACCGTGCACAGCCACACGCGCAAGCCGTCACGCGACCACTGCGCCGCCTGGCGCACCACCTGCAGGTCGAGATGCTGCACGGGTCAGTCCGCCTTCAGCTGGGCCAGCTGCTGGGTGGTCAGGTCGCCCGGCAGGCCGCCCCAGGCTTCGCGCAGGTAGTTGACCATGTCGGTCAGTTGCCCGTCGTCGAGCTTGTCTGCGAAGCCCGGCATCGGCTGCATCCGCTCGAAACCGGTGAACTGCTGCTCGCGGATGCCATCGACGATGGCCTTGACCAGGTTGCGCGAGTCGGCCTGGCGCAGCACGGTGTTGCCGCGCATGGCCACGGCGATGTGCGGTTTGCCCTCGCCCTCGCCACCATGGCAGCCGGCGCAGACGTTGAGGTACTGCTGACGGCCACGCTTGGCGCTCTCGCCCATGGTCTCGTGGGCGACTGTCTGCACCACCTTGGCCGCCGGCGGCTGGTCGCCGAGCAGGTAGGTGGCCATGGCCGACAGGTCGCTGTCCTGCAGATGCTGGGTGCTGTGGTGCACCACCGGGTACATTTCGTTGAACATGCTGCCCTGGGCGCTGACACCGTGCTTGAGGAAAGTCGCCAGATCCGCATGGTTCCAGCCACGGTCGGCCAGGTCCTGGGCCAGCAGGCTAGGCGCCAGATAGCCCAACAGCAGGCCGCCGGTCAGGCGCTTGTCCTGCTGCAGCGCGCCAATCGGGTTGCGCGGGGTGTGGCACTCGCCGCAGTGGCCGAGCACCTCGACCATGTACTGGCCGCGTTTCCACGCCTCGCTGTTGCCCTTGCCCTCCTCCAGCTGCACGCTCTTGCCGTACAACAGGTTCCAGCCGACCAGGCCGGTGCGCACGTTGAACGGGAAGCTCAGGCTGGTTTGCGGGGCCGGACGGTTGATCGGCGCCACGCTCATCAGGTAGGCATGGATCGCGTCGGAATCCTCCCGTTTGACCAGGTGGTACGAGGTGTACGGCATGGCCGGGTACAGGTTGGCGCCGTCCTTGCGCTTGCCCTCGGTGAGGGCGGCGAAGAACTCGTCACTGCTGTAGTTGCCGATACCGTACTGCTTGTCCGGGGTGATGTTGGTGCCGTAGATGGTGCCGAACGGCGAATGGATCGGCAGGCCGCCAGCATAGGGCGCGCCGCCTTCGGCGGTGTGGCAGGCCATGCAGTCGGCGGCGCGGGCCAGGTATTCGCCACGCTTGATCAAGGCCTCGTCCGCCGCCTGGGCGTTGCAGGCGACCAGTGCGCCGATGGCCAGCGCCAGGCTGCTCAGAATGCGCGTCATGCTCAGCCCTCCTTGACCAGGCCGAGGTCGCCCAGCACTTCGCGGGTTGCCTCGTAGTAGCGCACGTAGCCGGTGCAGCGGCACACATGGTGGCCGAGGCTGGCCTCGATGGCACCCTCCAGCTCACTCTGCTTCAGCGGCTTGCGCTGGGCTTTTTCCACCAGCACCGTGGCGGCGTTGACAAACCCCGGCGCGCAGTAACTGCATTGGAAGGCGAAGCGATCGACGAACTTCTGCTGGATCGGGTTCAACTCGCCCGGATTACCGGCTTCGTCGAGCTTGGCGTGGCCTTCGATGGTGCGGACTTTCTTGCCCTCGAAGTAATGCGCGCCGGTGATGCAGGTGCGCACCTCTTCGCTGGTGCCGTCGGGGTTGTCGACGATTACCACGCAGGCATGGCAGATACCCTGGCCACAGCCCAGGCGCGAGCCCGTAAGGTTCTGGTATTCGTGCAGGTAGTCGATCATCGCCAGGTCATCGGGGACCACTTCGGTGACGACAGGTTGACCGTTGAGGGTCAGTTGCAGCTTGCGGTCAGCCATTGAGGGCCTCCTTGACTCGGGCGGGGGTGATGGGCAGGTCGCGCACGCGCTTGCCGATGGCATGGGCCACGGCATTGCCGATGGCGCCGACCACCGGGATCATCACCACTTCGGCGATGCCCTTGGACGGGTCGGTCGGCGACAACGGCGGCAGGATCTCCGAGGTCTGCTTCCACACCGCCACATGCCTGGCCATCGGCAGGCGATAACGGTTGAAGTTCCAGTCGCCCTCGCCCGGGCCACCCTCGTACAGCGGCATTTCCTCCAGCAGCGCATGGCCGATGCCCATGGCGATACCACCCTCGAGCTGGCCCTTGACCAGCTCCGGCACCAGTACCCGGCCGCACTCGACCCAGCTGTGGTGGTTGAGCACCGTCACCTCGCCGCTGCCCTTGTTGACCTTGACCTCGACGATGGTCGCCACCGGGCTGTAGTAGGTGACCATGGCGTTGTTCAGCTGGGTGGCCGGGTATTCGGCGTTCTGCCGGTCGAGCAGGTGGAAGCCGGCGCTGTTCATCTGCGCCTTCTTCGCGTTCACCGCGCCGTCGCCGTACTTTACCGCCACGGCATCGAGCGGCAGGCGCTCGCGCACGCCGTCGATGACGAAGTCGGCCTCGGCCCAGCTCCAGCGGTTGAAACCGTGCACGCTGACGCCGGTGACCAGGCCCATTTCGTGGGCTTTCTTCGCCAGCGTGGCGAACGGGATCGGCGCCAGGCCATTACCGGTCAGCTCGCCGTTGACCCACACCGCGTTCTCGCGGCGCACCACCAACGGGTTGGCCTGGCCGCCATACGGGCCTTGGCTCCACAGGGCCATGGCCGCCGGCCACAGGCCGTGGTTGAACAGCACGCGGGCCGCTTCGCGGGTGGCGTGGCTGAAGTAGAACGCCGAGTTGGTCGCCGACGACGGCGAGGCCAGCTTGCCGACCCAGCGCGGGTTGCGCAGTGCGGCGTCCTGCTCGGCCTGGCTGATCAGGTAGGGGTTGCCGCTGGTGGTCAGCGCCAGCTCCGGCCATTCGGTCTGGGCGGTCATGACCTCGTCGGCGACACGGCCGAGGAAGTCGCTGACCACCAGGGCCTGGGAAGTGGACATGCCAGTGCCCAGCTCGGTGCCGATATGGCGCAGGCTGATGCGGCCATCGGCGCTGAACTCGACCGCCGCCATCGGCGCCTCGGAGCCGGTGCCGAAGTCTTTCTGGGTGATGGCAAAGCCCACGCCATACCAGTTGTCGTGGTCCTTGGCGTCCTCGGCCTGCTTGCGCGCCTGGCGGTTCTTCCACCAGTCGTGCGCGGCGGCCTTGTCGAGGATCTCGTGCAGACGCAGGGCACCGGCAGGCACCGCACCCTGGGTGTTCTTCATGCCCGACTTGAGCGCGTTCTTGCGGCGCAGCTCGATGGCGTCCACACCCAGGCGGTCGGCGATCTCGTCGACCATCATCTCGGTGGCGGCCATGCTCTGCAGGGTGCCGTAGCCGCGCATGGAGCCGGCCTCGACACCACGGGAATGGTACGCGGTCACCGACAGGTCGTTCTGCGGCATGTAGTAGATCGACTGCGCCGCGGTGGCGCCCACGGCGGCCACCGACGGGCTGTAGTTGATGCGCCCGCCGCCGTCGACGCTCATGTCGGCGCGGAAGATCTTGAAGCTCATGTCCTTCTTGTCGACGGCCAACTGATAGCGGATGTCGAACGGGTGGCGCTTGATGCCGCTCTGGAACTGCTCGTAGCGGTCGTTGGCCAGGCGGATCGGCACGCCCGCGCCGTACAGCGCGGCGACGGCGGCGTAGAACACGAAGATGTTGTTGTCCTTGGAACCGTAGCCAACGGTGTAGCCCGGGTGGATGTTCAGGTGCTTCAGGCCGAAACGCGACGGCTTGATCATGTGCACGCATTCCTGCGCCACTTCGAACGGGCACTGGGTGGCCACGACGAAATGCAGGGTGCCGGTGGCCGGGTCGAACCAGCCGTTGCCGTTGTCCGGCTCGAGGGCCGCGGGCTCGATCGACGGAGTCTTGTAGCGCTCGTCGAACAGCAGCCAGTCTTCCGGCGGCTGCTTGAGCTGCTCGTCGATACGCTGGGCGTAGAACATCCCCTGCTCGGTGAGGTTGCCGTGCTGCTTGGGCTCGGCGGTCCATACCGGCTTGCGCGCCAGGATGGTGGGGAACAGCATGGTGTTCTTCAGGCTCGAGTATTCGTCCTCGTCGAACGGCGTCTTGCCGCCCACGCGCACGAAACGGAAGCTGCCGTAGGGGTCGCGCTGGTACAGCGGGGCCTGGGCGCCGTAGCGGATCGCCTGGTCGTTGAACTGCAGCTTGAGCTTGGCCTTGCGGAAACGCTCGAAGTCGTTCCAGATCAGGATCGCCACCGGGTGGCCGATGAACATTGGTACCTGGCCCGGCGGCAGCAGCGGATCGGGCGAATGGGCCTCGGGCCAGGCAATGCCGTCCGTCTTCAGGTCGTCGGCGGTGACGATGCGGTCCGGTTGCAGCTCGGCGCCCAGCAGCGACAGGTCGTAGCCTGCGTAGAGGCGGTCGGCCTTGGTGGCCTTGAGCAGCATGGCGTGGCCCTGCTGCTGCGGCCAGCCAGGCATGTCCTTGGCGCGAATGTCGCGGGCGAACACCTTGTTGCCACAGACCTTGGACAACGCATCGTTACGAAAACGCGCCTTGCCGTCGTGGTTCATCCACTTCTGCGGCGAAGTGGTGACCTTGCTTTCCATCAGGGCGGCGAAGGCCTGGCTGCCGAGCGGCGCCAGGGTCACGCCGACACCGGCGACCAGCCCGCCTTGCAGGAACGAGCGCCGGGAAATATCACGGTTGGACATGGTTGATCCTCTGGGTAGCTCTTGGGCTGCCCATGCTTTTTCTGGTGCTTGAAAACTGGGAGGGCGCGCACGATCACAAAAACTGACTACGAAGTCAAGTTAACGATCGTAGAGTGCCACTGCAAGTCAAGCAGACAACTTGTCGCGGGGGGGCGCGATCGCGCCGCGAAGGCTCAATCCGGCAAGCGATAGCGCTCGGCGAAGTATTGGCGGAAGAACTCCACCGCCACCCGCACCTTGGCTGAACCGGCCAACGGCGCGGTGTACACCGCCCAGATATCCGCCGCCTGCTGGTAGTCCGGCAGCACCTGCACCAGCCGACCCTCGGCGATGCTGTCGTGCACGTCCCACCACGAGCGCAGCAGGATGCCGCGCCCATCCAGGCACCACTGGTGCGCCACCTCGCCATGGTTGCTCGACAACGCGCCGGTCACCCGCACGCTATCCTCGCCCTGCGGCCCTTCCAGGTGCCATAGCCCGAACGGGTGGTCGCGCTCCTTGATCACCAGGCAGTCATGGCTGGCCAGGTCCGCCAGCACCCGTGGCGCGCCATGCTCGGCCAGGTACGAAGGCGCCGCGCAGAGCACCCGGCGATTACGCGCCAGGGGCTTGGCGATCAGGTGCGGGGCGATCACGTTGCCCACGCGGATGTCCAGGTCGACGCCTTCGGCGATCAGGTCCACCAGGCGGTCGTGCACATCCAGACGGATGTCCAGGCGCGGGTAGCGCGCCGCCAGTTCCGACAGCGCCGGCGCCACGAAGCGTCGCCCCAGGCCCAGGCTGCTGGCGATGCGCAACTGACCGACCGGCTCGCGCTGGCCGGCGTTGAGATCGTCGTCCATGCGCTGAAGGGTCTCGAAGATCTGCTGCGCCCATTGATACACCCGCTCGCCCTCCTCGCTCACCGTCACCCGCCGGGTGGTGCGGTGCAGCAGGCGCACGCCGAGGCTGTCCTCCAGCAGGCGGATGCGCTTGCTGACGAACGCCGCCGACATGCCACGCTCGTCGGCCACCGCGGCGAAGCTGGCGCGGCGAGCCACCTGCAGGAAGATGTCGAGGTCGTCCAGGTTCGGCAGATTATTCACGATTCGTGCACCAAGAATTGATGGATTGCCGGATTATCTCCGAAGCACAGCCTTATAGCATGGCCGCATCTTCCCTGAACACGAGAGGCGCCCCATGACCAAGACCTTCAAGATCGCAGCCATCCCCGGTGACGGCATCGGCAACGAAGTCCTCCCCGAAGGCCTGCGCGTGGTCGAGGCCGCCGCCCGCAAGCACGGCCTGAACCTTGAGTTCGCGTTCTTCGAATGGGCCAGCTGCGACTACTACCTGGCCCACGGCAAGATGATGCCAGACGACTGGTTCGACCAGCTCAAGGGCTTCGACGCCCTGTACTTCGGCGCCGTCGGCTGGCCGGACAAAGTCCCTGACCATATCTCGCTGTGGGGATCCTTGCTCAAGTTCCGCCGCGACTTCGACCAGTACGTGAACATCCGCCCGGTGCGCCTGTTCCCCGGCGTGCCCTGCCCGCTGGCGAACAAGCAGCCCGGCGACATCGACTTCGTGGTGATCCGCGAGAACACCGAGGGTGAATATTCGTCCCTGGGCGGGCGCATGTTCGAAGGCACCGACAACGAGTTCGTGCTACAGGAGTCGGTGTTCACCCGCCGTGGCGTGGACCGCATCCTCAAGTACGCCTTCGACGTGGCGCAGACCCGCGAACGCAAGCACGTCACCTCGGCGACCAAGTCCAACGGCATGGCCGTGAGCATGCCCTACTGGGACGAGCGCACCGCCGCCATGGCCGCCCACTACCCCGAGATCAGCTGGGACAAGCAGCACATCGACATCCTCTGCGCCCGTTTCGTGCTGCAGCCGGAACGTTTCGACGTGGTGGTGGCCTCCAACCTGTTCGGCGACATCCTTTCGGACCTCGGCCCGGCCTGCGCCGGCACCATCGGTATTGCGCCGTCGGCCAACCTCAACCCCGAGCGCACGTTCCCGTCGCTGTTCGAGCCGGTGCACGGTTCGGCGCCGGACATCCACGGCAAGAACATCGCCAACCCGATCGCCATGATCTGGTCCGGCGCGCTGATGCTCGAGTTCCTCGGCCAGGCCGACAACGACGCGCGCTACCAGGCGGCCCACGACGACATTCTCAAGGCCATCGAGACAGTGATCGCCAACGGCGACACCACCCGCGACATGGGCGGCAGCCGCTCGACCCAGGAAGTGGGCAAGGCCATCGCCGCGCTGCTCGGGGCCTGAGTCGGCGACAGGTCATCGCGCTGCAAGCCCGCTCCCACAGGAAGATGTGCTGCCTGGGGGAGCGGGCTTGCCAGCCAACCATCCGGATTGTCCGACGATCCTATTGCCACCCACTTCGATTCGATGCAGAATCTGTAAACCAAAAGATACTTGTTATCCAATAGTTAACGGAAAGGAAAACCCAGCCTCGATACGGACTTCCCAAACGCCTGACGCCTACTACAAAAAAAATGCTCCAGGAGACAATTGATGTCCCCCAATAACAAAAAGATCGATGTGTTCCTGATCGCCGTGAGCCTGTTGGCCGTGCTGCTCACCGTGATCGGCCTTGCTGCCTTCCCCGCCCAGGCCGAAAGCCTGGCCAACCAGCTGTTCGAGGTGGCCACCCGCACCTTTGGCACCAGCGTCCAGGTCCTGGTGTTCGGCAGTTCCCTGGCCGTGCTGTACCTGGCCTTCAGCAAATACGGCAACATCCGCCTGGGCGCCGGCAAGCCGGAGTACTCCACCACCACCTGGGTGTTCATGTTCATCTGCGCCGGCATGGGTTCCTCGACCCTGTACTGGGGCGTGATGGAGTGGGCCTACTACTACCAGACCCCGGGCCTGAACATCGCGCCGATGTCGGCCAAGGCCCTGGAGTACAGCGTCAGCTACTCGTTCTTCCACTGGGGCATCAGCGCCTGGTCGATCTACGCCCTGGCCTCGCTGGCCATGGCCTACCACTTCCATGTGCGCAAGAAGAGTGGCCTGAACCTGGCCTCGATCATCGAGGCGGTCACCGGCTTCAAGGCCACCGGCCCTGTCGGGCGCGCCGTCGACCTGATCTTCCTGCTGACCATGATGGGCGCGCTGACCGTATCGCTGGCGCTCACCGCCTCGACCCTGACCCGTGGCCTTGCCGACCTGGCCGGCACCCCCAACACCTTCACCGTGCAACTGCTGGTGATCGGCGCGGTGGCGCTGCTGTTCTCCTTGAGCTCGTACATCGGCATCGACGGCGGCCTGCAGCGCCTGTCGAAGATGGTCTGCATCGGCGCCCTGGTGTTCGCCGCCATCGTCCTGCTGGTCGGCCCGACCCAGTTCACCCTGAACAATACCGCCAACTCCATCGGCCTGATGCTGCAGCACTACGTGCAGATGAGCCTGTTCACCGACCCGGCCGGCGACGGCGCCTTCACCCGCAACTGGACGGTGTTCTACTGGCTGTGGTGGGTGTCCTACGCGCCGGGCGTGGCCATGTTCGTCGCCCGCGTCTCGCGCGGCCGGCTGATCAAGGAAGTGGTGTTCGCCCTGCTGCTGGGCGGCAGCTTCGGCTGCTGGTTCTTCTTCGGCGCGCTGGAAAGCTACAGCATGCACCA
Source organism: Pseudomonas sp. P110(2024) (assembly GCF_057480795.1). NCBI lineage: Bacteria > Pseudomonadati > Pseudomonadota > Gammaproteobacteria > Pseudomonadales > Pseudomonadaceae > Pseudomonas > Pseudomonas sp. P110(2024). The sequence continues at coordinate 93,085 of NZ_JBLIYT010000004.1, read as the reverse complement.
GTTCATCAACGGCCAGGTCGACGTGCCCAAGCTGCTCGGCACCCTCGGTGGCGAAGCGGCGGTGACCGACCTCTTGCTGGCCCTGCCGTGGGGCACGCTGTTCCTCGCCGCGTACCTGTTCATCATGGCGGTGTTCTGCGCCTCGCACATGGACGCCGCCGCCTACGCCGTGGCCGCCACCAGCACCCGCAACCTGCGCGAGGGCGAGGACCCGAGCCCGACCCTGCGCCTGTTCTGGTGCGTGGTGCTGACCCTGGTGCCGCTGGCCATGCTGTTCGCCAAGGCCTCGCTGTCGACCATGAAGACCGCCGTGGTGCTTACCGCGATCCCGTTCATGGTGATCCTGCTGGTGAAGATCTACGGCTTCTTCAAGTGGCTGGCGGCCGACTACGGCCAGGTGCCGGCGTACCGCATCGAGGAAGAGGCCACCCGCCTGGCCGGAGAAGAGCCACCCATGCAGGCACCACGCAGCGCGGCGGCAGTGCACTGAGTCTGGATTTGTCGTGGGAGCGGGTAAGCCCGCTCTCACATTGCCAAACCTGCGACAAATTTTTTTGCCCAGCTTGTTAACCAACAGATACGCGTTAACCAATAAGAACCGAGATGGAACCATGAACGATTTCAAACGCCTGCCCGCCGACTTCTGCGCCAACCCCGAAGTGGCCTTCACCCTCCCGGCCACGTTCTACACCCAGGCCGCCGTCTTCGAGCACGAGAAGGAAGCGATCTTCGCCCGCAGCTGGATCTGCGTCGGCCACCGCAGCGAAGTCGCCGACAAGAACGCCTACATCACCCGCCAGGTGATCGGCGAAAGCATCATCGTCGTGCGTGGCCGCGACGACGTGCTGCGCGCCTTCTACAACGTCTGCCCGCACCGCGGCCACCAACTGCTCGAAGGCAGCGGCAAGGCCAAGAACGTCATCACCTGCCCGTACCACGCCTGGGCCTTCAAGCTCGACGGCGAACTGGCCCACGCGCGCAACTGCGAGAACGTGGCCAACTTCGACAAGGACAACTCCACCCTGGTGCAGTTGCGCGTCGAAGAGTATGCCGGCTTCATCTTCATCAACATGGACAACGACGCCGGTTCCGTCGAAGACCAGTTGCCCGGCATGCAAAAGCGCATGCGCGAAGCCTGCGCGGTGATTGACGACCTGCACCTGGCCGCGCGCTTCGTCAGCGACACCCCGGCCAACTGGAAGTCGATCGTCGACAACTACCTCGAGTGCTACCACTGCGCCCCGGCCCACCCCGGCTTCTCCGACTCGGTGGACGTCGGCCAGTACAGCCACAGCCTGCACGGCAACTGGACCCTGCAGTACGGCCTGGCCAAACCGTCGGAGCAGTCGTTCACGTTCGATGAAACGGTCAAGGACCCGTCCTTCGCCGGCTTCTGGGCCTGGCCGTGCACCATGTTCAACGTACCGCCGGGGGCCAACTTCATGACCGTGATCTACGAGTTCCCGGTCGATGCCGAAACCACCCTGCAGCACTACGACATCTACTTCCTCAACAAGGACCTCACCGAGGAGCAGCGCAAGCTGATCGACTGGTACCGCGAGGTGTTCCGTCCCGAGGACCTACGCCTGGTCGAGAGCGTGCAGAAGGGCCTGAAGTCCCGCGGCTACCGCGGCCAGGGGCGGATCATGGTCGATTCGCAGCGCAGCGGCGTGAGCGAGCACGGCATCGCCCACTTCCACAACCTGATCGCCGTCGCCCACCTGGACGACTGAACACGCTCCCCGCCCCGCGCCAGGGCCTGGCGCGGGCTTCGTTGTCGAGGTACGCCATGGCCAAGCAATACGAAATGTTCAAGGTGCGCGTGACCGGCGTGGAACAGGCCACGCCGCAGATCAAGCGCTTCACCCTGGCCCGCGCCGACGGCGCCGCCCTGCCCGCCTTCAGCGGCGGCAGCCATGTCATCGTGCAGATGCAGTCGGCCTGCGGCAGCCAGTTCAGCAATGCCTACTCGCTGATGAGCGACCCGCGCCAGTTGCACAGCTATCAGATCGGCGTGCGCCTGGAGGAGCAGTCCAAGGGCGGTTCGGCGTTCATGCACCAGCAGGTCGAGGTGGGCAGCGAGCTGACCATCTCCACCCCCAACAACCTGTTCGCCCTCGACCCAAGCGCCGGGCGCCATGTACTGATCGCCGGCGGCATCGGCATCACCCCGTTCCTGGCGCAGCTGCACGAGCTCGAAGGCGGCAGCACCCCCTACGAGCTGCACTACGCCTTCCGCGCCCCCGAGCACGGCGCCTTCCAGGGCGACCTGGCGCAAGGCCCGCATGCCGGCAACACCCGCTTCTATATCGACAGCCTGGGGCGCAAGCTCGACCTCGCCGCGCTGTGCGCGGGGCTCACCGATGACGCCCATCTTTATGTGTGCGGGCCCAAGCCGCTGATCGACGCGGTGATCGCCAGCGCCGCCGCCGCCGGCATCGCCGAGTCCCGCGTGCATTGGGAACAGTTCGCCGCCGCCGCGCCGACCGCAGGCTCGGCGTTCACCGTGGTACTGGCGCGCTCCGGCACCGAACTGGAAGTCGAGCAAGGCATGACCATTCTCCAGGCCATCGAGAAATCCAAGGCCGCCAAGGTCGAGTGCCTGTGCCGCGAAGGCGTGTGCGGCACCTGCGAGACGGCGATCCTCGAAGGCGAGGCCGAGCATTTCGACCAGTACCTGAGCGACGAGGAGAAAGCCTCGCAACAGACCCTGATGCTGTGCGTCTCGCGGGCGCGTTCGGCGCGGCTGGTGCTGGATCTTTGAGGCTCGGCGGCGAATCGCCTGCCCGCGCGGATTCGCCGGTGAGATGTAATTGAATACTGCCAATAAGCGCTGAAAAGGAAAATCAGAGAAACCTCCTACGCGGATTTGGGAAGCCCTGTCGACCACCCAGAATCCGTTCCTCGCTAGTGTTTCAGGTCTGCGTAACGTCGCCCGTGGCTGGCTGCAACAGCCACGGGCTCGGTGCTAACACGCCTGCATGAACAGCTTCGCTGAGGACATCGGATGTTCGACTTCAACAAACTGCTCGAAATCAATCGGCAAGCCTGCGAGGCCCTGGAGGCCCCCTTCGCCAGCGGGCCCGCCGTCCATTGCACGCGCACCTTCACCATCCTGCCCCTGCGCTATGCGGCCGTTGCCGGCACTACCGGCCAGCGCCTGCGCTTGCCAACCCTGCCCGATCACCTGCGCCATCCCTACAGTGTTGCCACGCTCCAGCAGGCCGACTATGCCATTCGGCCATTGCGCCAAGGCTTCCTGTACGTCATGGAGAAACGCAAGCGCAGCGGGCAGCACAGCCTGCACCCGCCCTATCGCATTGCGGCGAACGGTTCTTTATCGCTGGTTGCCCCCGGGCAGTCCGAGCCGGACGCCACAGATGTCCACACCCTGCGCGACATGATTCGCAATACGGCCTTGGCGTTCAACGTCCATGACCTCGAAGACCTGGCCGAGCTGCGCCTGTTCTACAGCCCCGACCCGTTGACCGAAGCGGCCCAGCAGCAACTGCTGCGTCGACGCGACAGGCTGCCGGCCGTGGATGTCGCCGCTTTCACCGGCCTTGGCTGCCCGACGCCCAGGCCCTATGTGCTGCGCCATGACCAACTGGACCTGGTCGCCGATTTCGCTGCGCAAACCGACAGCTCATTGCGCAAGCTGCTGGACAACCAGCTGTTCAGTGAAACCAGCGTCCACTCGCTGACGGCAGCCCGGTACATGCTGGGCCCGGTTGCCGGCAAACCCGAAGCCCGTGGTATCGCGGTGGTGGTGGAAGATGCCATCGGCATCACCCAGCAACTCAATGCCTGGCGCAACGCGGGCATGGAACACCTGAAGGATTGGCTGGAAGCCACGGAGTCGGTCGCGGGAGAACCCGGCCCCAGCAACGAGCGCAAGGTGCTGGTCGCCCAGGCCTTCACCGAACTGCATCAGCAATTCAGTGAGCGCAAGGTCGCCGCGCTGGTCGACCGTCACAAAGAGGCCATGCGCGCCCACCTCGCCGGTGCCGACCAGGGCGCCAACCCGCAGATGGCCGCCTGGTGGGCGCAGGCCAAGGAAGGCATTCTCGATACCGCAGGCGCACTCAGGCGCCAGGACCTTGAGGCCCGGGCGAACAACGGCGAGTTCGCCCGGCAGTTCGAAACGCGTTACCTGCCACACGTCGACCTCAAGGCCATGCATGACCAGCTGGCCTGGTTCGAATCCCACGGACTCGAAGCGCAGCGCCTGGCCGACGTGCGGGCCGACGACCATCTCGTCTGGCTGCAATCTGAGCAGCTGCTCGCGGCCCTGGCCTACTACGACGAGAACGACCTGCGCAGCGGCCTGTGCTTCGCTCACCAGACCGGGCTCAGCGTGGTCGGCATGGAGGGCGTGCCAGCCGGGGCGCGGCTGCTCGCCCAGTGGTGGCATGCCGACACGCTGACGCCCGACAACCTGGCCCTGCGTTCCTTCGTCTTCAACCAGCGCGCCATTGCCGAGGTGCTGGAGCAGACACGTCAGGCACTGCAAGCACTGCCGCCGGAATACGATCACTGGCAGCAGGTGGACACCTCGCTCAAGTACGCCAAGGAACTCGCCTCGCAGTTCAGCCGGGTGGACGGCCACCTCGACCAGCTGGCCCAGCACAGCGCCCTCAACACCGCCGGGGCCTTGGCCTGGCTGGGTCAACTGGGGCGCCAGAGCATGCAGGCCGGCGCCCCCGGCAACATGGATCGCCTGCTGTACCGGCGCCTGGGCACCTACCTCATCGCCTCGCTGGGCGAGCAAGCCATCAACCTGCGCCTGAGCGAACACGCGCTCGAAGGTGACATCCCCTCGCGAGGACGGGTGGCGGCCCCCATCGTCCGACGCCTTGATCGCGCCTATGTGGAGACGTTGCAGGGCGCTCATGCTCATTCGTTCTATCGGCTTCGGCTGGCCAGTGGGCTGCTCCTGCTGGAGGCGGGGCTGCTCCTGTTGCAGGGGCAGCGGGATGACAAGGACCGGCGTTTCTGGAGCGAGGTGGTGGCCGCTGGACTGGCCAGTGCGGCGGCGGGGTTCGAGCTACTGGCGGTGGGGACGGAACAGACCCTGCTGGGCGTCGGGCGGAACAGCGCGATTGCGCGGGGAGCGGACATCAGCGTGGGGCGCTATCGGCTGTGGGGGGCGGGGTTGGCTGCGGTGGGTGGCGTTGTCAGTATTGCATGGGACGTTTCAGATGCCGAAGAAGCAAAAAGCAGATCAAAGTCAATGCTTGCAGCAGCGTACAGAACAAGAGCTGCATCTACGTTCGCCCTACTTTTAGGGCAGGGAGGAATAGCATTCTCACAAGCGAGTGCGTTTTTCCAATGGCTATCAATGAGTGCCAACCAAACATGGAGAAGCAGCTTATACGCTACCCTTTCCACTCTTTCCGCACGACTAGCCGCGAACCGTGCAGCCATGATGTTTCTGAGTCGCTTAAGCTGGATAGGCGGCGCCATTGTACTCGGCACCACTATAGCCTTGCTCATTGTCGATGATGACGCACTGGAAAAATGGTGTAGCAAATGCTGCTTCCGCCTTAAACCATCAAACAAAGGATACATGAAGGACACTGAAGAGCTAGAAGCCTTATTCAGCGCCATGAGCGAGGTTATATAGTGTATTTTTTTGAATGGCTTTCATGGCTCGCAGCCATTGACCCCAAAGAAGAACGCGAAGCCTTTAAAAAGCAGAACAAAACAATCAAGAGTAGAGGGGTGTATGAAAGCGAAGACGAAGAATACGTTGCAGCCGCAAAAAAATCAGTATGCGAAACCCCAAAGAGCCGTGGCCCAGTCTACGTATACAACGAGCACGTGCTCGAAATGCGCTGCGGCATGTGGGAGGATAAACGTGGGTTGATCACAATACTTTCTCTTACAGCCATAGCACTAATCACATTCGAGTTATATTTCACCACTGACGCCATTAAAAAGTTAATCGTACTGACCTACAACTATCAAGGCGAACCGTATGGAGAACTCCTAGTCACCACAATTTTCTTTCTCTGCCTGGACCCATGGCTTTTATGGCTTTACCTAAAGTATGGTTTTCGTTTCACACGTTTTGAAATGTTCACATCACGCCACCTGTTGATACGCTTCAACCGTACCACCCAACAGGTCTACCTCCACCGCCCGGCCTACTGCGGAGGAATCGTCACGCTGCCGTGGAACGGCGTATCGTCCAGCGGCTCTGATAGGAAGTATGCTCCACCAGGTGGCATGGGCATGCCGCTGGAACTCACATGGTCGCCCGCCTTCACCGGCACACTGCGTCCTGAACTGATCTTGGTAGGCAAGTCCGCGAACAATTTCGCGGAGCTTCAAGCCGAATGGGAGTTTATCCGTCGCTTCATGGATGAAGGTCCAGAAGGACTGCCACGCCCCCACATCACCTCGCACTTCCCCTGGCCTTGGCAAGCCTTCACGCCTCAGTTTGAAGGTCTGACCCACTACTTCCGCAGTTCCCCACGCGTCCTCAAATGCGGCCTGCTATTGCTCTCTCCTGCCTTCCTGATCATCGGAACAGGCCACTGGGTGAGTCTCCTGCTGTGCTGGAAGCCTCGCTGGCCCAAGATCATCCGTGAAGCCGGCCTGCCGGGAAAACCCGTCCCGGCAGTGACCACCGTTGACGATTACCCACCTCATATCCAGGAGAGACTGCGGGAGAACGCCTACCTCTGGGCCATACGTCCAGGCAAACGCCCGGAGAGAAAACCCCGCGTCTCTAAACGTCGGCCCAAGAGCCAAAGTCAAACTCCCGATATCGAGAAGGATGCGCCCCATGAGGTCGACAGTATTGATCAGCCGTAAAAGCGGGATGTTCTTGACCGAGATGGAGCCCAACGCACCACGCCTCTGCATGGTGGCGAGACGCCCCCATGACTGCGACAACCCGGCAGTGCACGGCTACACCTTCATCCAATCCGATACCCGCGAAGCGCTAATCATCCTGTGCAAAACCAAATAAGACGCTGCTTGAATCCCTACACCCAACGAAAACAAGGAGCATACGTGATGAAACCCATCGTTCTAGTCGGGCACAAGCATGACTGCCCCCTGCATGGCGCAGGCGAGGTTGTTTCAGGCCATACGGCCACATTGATCAATGGCAGCGCTGTCGCCTGCGTAGGCGACAGGATCAGTTGTGGTGCCGTCATCGAAACAGGGTCGGCGAATCATGCCATCGAAGGCCGGGCCGTTGCACGCCAAGGTGATACCACCAGCCATGGCGGAACCCTGGTGGAGGGCGAGATCGGCTGGATGGTTGATTAGGCCTCATTCGCTTCTCTGCAGCACCAGCGTGGCCACCAACGCCAGCACCGCAAACCCACAGGCCACATACCCCAGCGCAGCCAGGCCAAGCCCCTGGATCGCCGCGCCCCCCAGCGCGGCACCGGCGGCGATGCCCGCGTTGGCCGCCGACACGTTGAGGGTCCCGGCCAGGGCCTGGGCCTTGGCGCCGGCCCGCATCACCCGCACCTGGCACACCGGGAACAGCGCCGTGTAGGCGATGCCCCACAGGGCCAGGGCGCCCACCAGCAGCAGCGGGTTGCCGATCACCGGGGTGACCAGGCCCATGCCCAAGGCCAGCATCGCCAACAGCAGCAGCGTGGCCCGCAGCGGGCTGCGATCGACGATCCGTCCGGCCAGGGCGTTGCCGAGCATGCCCACCAGGCCGAAGCCCATCAGCCACCAACCGACCGCGTTGGCCGGCACGGCGGCGAGCTGCTCGAGGATCTCGGCCAGGTAGGTGTAGGCAGTGAACATGGCGGTGAACACCAGCGCCGACAGCAGCACATGGGCGATGAAACGACGGTCCTTGAGAATCACCGACTGCCGCTCTCCCGCGGCGCGGGCCGGGACCGCCGGCAGGGGTGGCAGCCAGGCCAACATCAGCAGCGCCACCAGCAGGCACAGCCCGGCGAGCAACCAGAAGCTGCCGCGCCAGCCAAGCAGCCCGGCAGCCAGGGTTCCCAGCGGGATGCCAAAGACGAACGCCGCGGTGATCCCCAGGTAGACCCGCGCCACTGCCCAGCCCTCGCGCCCCTGGCCGGCCAGTTGCCCGGCGCTTTCGCTGGCGGTGCCCCAGTACACCGGCAGTGCCAACGCGGCGAGGAACCGCGCCAGGGCCAGTACCCAGACGTTCGGCGCCAGCGCCGACAGCGCATTGGAGGCGGCGAACAGCAGCAGGATGGCGATGAACAGCCCCTTGCGTGGCAGGGCCGACAGCCAGGCGGTGAGCGGCGGCCCGAACAGCATCACGGTCACCGCGAACAGGGTGACCAACTGGCCCGCGCCTGCGACCGACAATCCAAGGTCGCGTGCCAGCGCGGGCAGTAGGCCAAGAATCAGGAACTCGGTGGTCAGCACCGCGAAGCCGCCGACGGCGAACAGGCCGATCGACAGCCCAGCACGCGGCGTCGGCCGCGCCAGGGTGGCATGGGTCAAGCTGGAGGTGGACATCTACTGCGATCCTCGATGAATGGCAGGCCAGCTTAATCTGGAATCTTGTTCAGATTACTGGTAGATATTCCCTTATCAAGTGAACCATATTCAGTAATCGCGAACCCATGCCATGTCCGCCTCGGAACGCCTGAAAGACATCGACTTCTTCGTCAGCGTGGCCAACGCCGGCAGCTTCATCGCCGCCGCCGAGCGCATGAACCTCACCAGCTCCGCCGTAAGCAAGGGCGTGGCCCGCCTGGAGAAACGCTTGCAGGTGCGCCTGTTCGAGCGCACCACCCGACGCCTGGCCCTGACCGACAGCGGCGCCGACTACTACCGCACCTGCACCCGCGTGCTGGCGGAGATCGAAGAGGCCGAACTGGCCCTCAACGACGAGCACAAGACCCCCTGCGGCAAGCTGCGCATCGACCTGCCGGCCACCTTCGGCCGCCTGCACGGGCTGCCCGCCGTGCTCGACTTCGCCGCGCTGCATCCGCGATTGCAACCGCACATCACCCTCTCCGACCGCTTCGTCGACCTGGCCGAGGACGGCATCGACATCGTCGTGCGCATCGGTGGACCACAGACTTGGCAGCCGGGCATCGAGCACCGCTACCTGGGCAGCCAGCGCCTGGTGTTCTGCGCCGCCCCCGCCTACCTCGCCCGGCACGGCACGCCCCGCGACCTACAGCAGTTGCAGGCCCAAGGCTGCGTGCTTTACGCCTGCGCCGACGGCAGCACGCCGGCCCTGCACTTCGCCGGTGCCCGTCCGGGCCTGGCGCAGCTGCGGCCGATGCCGGGCCGCCTGGCCATCGGCGATGCCGAGGGGCAGGCCCTGGCCATCAGCGCCGGGCACGGCATTGCCCAACTGCCGACCTGGCTGGTGCAGCGCCAGCTCGACGCCGGGACGTTGCAGCAAGTGCTGCCGGAGTACGCGATGGAGGGGTTGCCGATCAACCTGGCCTGGCGTCGCAACCGTGGGCATCTGCCCAAGGTGAGCGCGACGGTCCAGGCCCTGGCCGAGCGGCTGGGACCACTGATTCAGGGCTGATTCAAGTGGAGTGCCAGCGCATGGCTGTATCCAGGCACAAACAAATGAAATAAAATAACATTTCATTTGAATGATACCTCTGCCAGCGACCCTCCTCGATGACCAGCCTCCCGACCGCCCTCCCCAGCCAACGCCTGCACAGCATCGACGCGCTACGCGGCCTGGTGATCCTGTTCATGCTGCTGGACCACGTGCGCGAAACCTTCTTCCTGCACCGTCAGGTCAGCGACCCGATGACCATCGACGCGACCGACCCCAGCCTCTTCATCAGCCGCACCCTGGCGCACCTGTGCGCGCCGGTGTTCGTGCTGCTCACCGGGCTGTCGGCCTGGCTTTACGGCGAAAAGCACCAAGGCCGGGGCGATGCAGCGACGTTCCTGTTCAAGCGCGGCCTGTTCCTGGTGCTGCTGGAGCTCAGCCTGGTCAACTTCGCCTGGACCTTCCAGTTGCCACCGAGCGTGATCTACCTGCAGGTGATCTGGGCCATCGGCCTGAGCATGATCGCCCTGTCGCTGCTGGTGTGGCTGCCACGCCCGCTGCTGCTGGCCCTCGGCGCGCTGATCGTCGCCGGCCACAACCTGCTCGATGGCCTGCACTTCGCGCCGCACTCGGCGCTGCATGTACCCTGGGCGATCCTGCACGAGCGCAGCTGGCTGGAGCTGCCCGACGGCTTGCGCCTGCGTACCTCCTACCCGGTGCTGCCATGGATCGGCGTGATCGCCCTGGGCTACGGACTCGGCCCCTGGTTCGGCCGCGGCAGCGATGCCGGCGAGCGCCAGCAGCGCTTGCTGCTGGGCGGCATGATGCTGCTGCTCGGCTTTTTCGTATTGCGTATTAGCAACAGCTATGGCGAGGCGCCGTGGACGCTCTACGCCAGCGTCGGGCAGACGTTGATGAGCTTCTTCAACATCACCAAATACCCGCCGTCGCTGCTGTTCCTGGGCTTGACCCTGGGCGCTGGCCTGTTGCTGCTGCGCACTTTCGAGCGTGCGGGAGACGCCCGCTGGATCGGCCCGCTGGCAGTGTTCGGCGCCGCGCCGATGTTCTTCTACCTGCTGCACCTATATGTGCTCAAGCTGCTGTATGTGGCCTGCGTGGGGCTGTTCGGCCTGAACCAGGGCAGCCATTTCGGCTTCGACGGCATCGGCGCGGTGTGGCTGGTCGCGGTGCTGCTGGCGATCACCCTGTACCTGCCGGTGCGCGGCTTCGCCCGGCTCAAGGCGCGGCGGCGCGACATCGCCTGGCTCAAGTACCTGTAAAAGCGTTTTCACCCGATGGCCCGATGGTCTACCATGCCGCCCGCCGGTTTCCACACGGAATCAAAAGGGAATCCCGGGCGCGCCGAGGGCGGGCCAAAGGGAACTGCCCCCGCAACTGTAGGTGCCGAGCCTGCGCCATCGATGCCACTGGGTCTGCCGACCCGGGAAGGCCGGCGCCGGCCAGGACGCACCAGTCAGGAGACCTGCCGGCACGCGTTCACCAACCGGCGGGGTGTCCGGGATGGTCATCCGCCCCTGGCCGCGTGCTTGCCGCGCGACGCCTGGCGATGTCTGTCCGTGGGCCATTCCGTGCACCACCCGACAGGAGATCGCCCCACCATGCCGCACCGCCTCGCCACCCTGCTCGCCGGCCTGTCACTGGCGGGCCTGGCCCACGCCGACGCCACCCGCTACCCGCTGACCATCGACAACTGCGGCCTGCCGCAGACCTTCGCCCAGGCCCCACAGCGCGCGGTGACCATCGGCCAGGCCGGCACCGAGCTGCTCTATGCCCTGGGCCTGGGCGAGCGGCTGGCGGGCACCTCGCTGTGGTTCAACAACGTGCTGCCCGAGTTCAAGGCGCAGAACGACAAGGTCGAGCGCCTGGCCGACAACGAGCCGGGTTTCGAGGCGGTGGTCGGCAAGCGCCCGCAGCTGGTGACCGCGCAGTTCGAATGGATGGTCGGCGCCCAGGGCGCAGTCGGCACCCGCGAACAGTTCGCGGAGCTGGGCATTCCCACCTATCTGCTGCCCTCGGACTGCGAAGGCAAGGACAACCTGGTGGGCGCCGACGGCACCCGCCTGCAGCCGTTCAGGATCGACACCCTCTACAAGAGCGTCAGTCAGTTGGCCGAGATCTTCGACGTGCAGGATCGCGGCGAACGCCTCAATGCCGAGCTCAAGGGCCAGCTGGACCAGGCCCGGCAACGCCTGGCCGGCCAGGACCTGAGCCACACCAGCGCGCTGTTCTGGTTCTCCAGCGCCGACCTCAAGGTCGACCCTTACGTCGCTGGTCGCCAGGGCGTGGCCGACTTCATGCTGCAGACCCTCGGCGTACGCAATGTGGTGGAGTCCAGCGAAGAATGGCCGGCGGTGGGCTGGGAGACCCTGGCCAGGGCCAACCCCACCTGGCTGATCGTGGCGCGCATGGACCGCCGCCGCTACCCCGCCGACGACTACCAGAAAAAGCTCGAGTTCCTGCGCAGCGACCCGGTGACCCGCAACATGGACGCGGTCAAGCAAGGCCGGATCATCGTCCTCGACGCCGACGCCATGCAGGCCGGCATCCGCCTGTTCCGTGGCCTGGAGGTGCTGTCCAGCGCCTTTGCCAGTGGTAAAGCGCCACAACCATGAACCGTTTGCTGCCCATCAGTGCCTTCGCGCTGTTCGCTCTGTGCCTGGCCATGCTCGCCGGGATCGCCATCGGCGAGACGCGGATCAGCGCCGAGGTGGTCTGGCAGGTACTGGCCAACCAGCTGTGGCAGGCCGGCCATGCGCTCGACCCCATCGACGCCGGCATCGTCTGGAACTACCGCCTGCCGCGCACCCTGGTGGCCGCCGCCTGTGGCGCGGGGCTGGCGACCTGCGGGGTGATCCTCCAGGCGCTGCTGCGCAACCCGCTGGCCGAGCCGTACCTGCTGGGCCTGTCGGCAGGCGCCTCGACCGGTGCCGTGGCGGTGGGGCTGTTCGGCCTGGGCGGCGCGGTGCTGTCGCTGTCGGCCGGTGCCTTCATCGGTGCGCTGGCCGCGTTCGCCCTGGTACTGGTGCTGTCGCGGGCCAGCGGCAGCCGACACGACAATGCGCAGGTGATCCTCGCCGGCATCGCCGGCTCGCAACTGTTCAACGCGCTGACGGCGTTTCTGATCACCAAGTCGGCCACCGCCGAACAGGCCCGGGGCATCCTGTTCTGGCTGCTGGGCAACCTCAGCGGCGTGCGCTGGCCGTCGGTCTGGCTGGCGCTGCCGGTGGCCGTGCTCGGGCTGGCGGTGTGCCTGTGGCACCGCCGGGCGCTGGACGCCTTCACCTTCGGTGCCGATTCGGCGGCCTCGCTGGGCGTGCCGGTGCGGCGCACGCAATTGTTGCTGATCAGTTGCACGGCACTGGTGACTGCGGTGATGGTCTCGATCGTCGGTGCCATCGGCTTCGTCGGCCTGGTCATCCCCCACGCCCTGCGCCTGCTGCTCGGCCCCGGGCACAGCCGCCTGCTGCCGGCCAGCGCGCTGGGCGGTGCGTTGTTCCTGATTGTTGCCGACATCCTCTCGCGGACCCTGATCGCCGGCCAGGTGATCCCGGTGGGCGTGGTCACCGCCTTGATCGGCGCGCCAGTGTTCGCGCTGATCCTGGTCAGCCGCCGGGGGCGTCCATGACCGTGATGACCGCCCTCGCCAACGCCCCGCTTGTCTGCGAGGGGCTGGGCCTGCGCCTGGGCGGCCGCGAAGTGCTGCAAGACATCGACCTGAGCGTGATGCCCGGCGAGACCCTCGGTGTGGTCGGCCCCAACGGATCGGGCAAGTCAACCCTGCTCAAGCTGCTCGCCGGCCTGCGCACGCCCAGCAGCGGCAGCGTGCGTTTGCTGGGCGAGGCGCTGGAGCGCATGCCGCGTCGCCGGGTTGCGCAAAGCCTGGCGCTGGTCGAACAGCAGGCCGATACCCTGGACGCCATCAGCGTCTACGACGCTGTGGCACTCGGCCGCACACCGTGGCTGTCGGCCCTGGCGCCGTTCGGCGCGGACGACCGTGCCATCGTCGAGCAGGCCCTGGCCGACGCCGACGCCGGCCACCTGCGTCGGCGCCTGTGGGGCGAGCTGTCCGGCGGCGAACGCCAGCGCGTGCACATCGCCCGGGCCCTGGCCCAGCGGCCGCAGGTACTGCTACTGGACGAGCCGACCAATCATCTTGATATCCAGCATCAACTGAGCCTGCTGCGGCAGGTTCAAGCGCTGTCGGTGACGACCCTGGTGGCCTTGCATGATCTCAACCAGGCGTTGACTTGTGACCGGTTGGCGGTGCTTGACCAAGGACGGTTGGTTGCCTTGGGGATACCGGAGGTGGTGCTGACACCGGAGCGGATATCGGCGACATTCGGGGTTCAGGCCCACTACCTGATCGATCCGTATGATGGGGCGCGGGTACTGCGGTTTCGCGCCTGAAAGCGCTGGAGCCGCTTCGCGACCCCAGCATCGTTTGTCATAGCGCTGAGCAGAGGTTACAGCCTGCATCTCAGCCCATGTATCCTGCAGGCGGCAACCTCCACGCCTGCAGCTCCAACGGCGTCATGCCCGCCAGCACCTGCACGAAGGTTTCAGTCAGCTCACTGCTGACATTGCCGTGGAATCGGTAGTTGCTCAGCAGGTAGCGCCGGACCGTTTTCGGCCAGTTGTTCGCCAGGTGGGCGGCCTTGATAATGCCTTTGGCATCCTGGTAGTTGGCGGCAGGCTTGACCTGGGTCAGGCGGCGCTCGAAGTGGCTGAAGCTCCAGTCGTCCTCGCGGGCCTCGAATTCATCCAGCAGTTTCACCTTGTACAACGCAAGCTCAGGCATGCGTGATCTCCTTGTGATGGGGGTGGAAGGAGACGGTAGGCGAATACAGTGGGAATGAAAATGAACGCGGTGTTGAGTGTTGTGCAGGAAGGCTGGAAGGATCTGTCAGACTGTACAGACGCGCGTGCCGGGCGCAGGGCCTGGTCGCCCTTGGCATCGAAGCTGCCCAGCAGCAAGGCCACCGTCGGCGCATCATCAATGGCGCCGAGGGAACTGCCGCAGGTGGCGCAGAACGCTGGCAAGCCACCTTTGTAGAGGGTCATGGGGGTTACCTTCCCTGGCTGGCGGGATTGCCGCACAATAGCCAACCTGGCACCTGCCAGCGGCGCAAAAGTGTTACGCCGTGTGGCATGCCGGCCTGCGGCGCCTGCGACTCCTGCTACAGTGCGCCCGCGGCCCGTCCGGCCCCTGCAATGATGGAAACCTGCTGATGGAAAGAATGATCCAGTTCGTGGCCGTGGTGGTGGTCTGCACCCTCATCGGCGTGGCCTGTGAACACTACGAAGTGAACCGCTACCTGAAATGGCTGCTGATGGCCCTGCCGGCGATCCTCTGGGTACGCCTGCGCAATCCGCTGCAACGCTGATTCCTCGATCACGGGATTGCAGTACACTCCCAGGCCTTACCGTGCCCAAGGCCCCACCATGCCCCGCCTGCCCCGTCTACTGCTCCCCGTGTTGCTGCTCGCCGCCCTCGCCGCCTGCGACCAGAAGCCCAGCCGCGAGGAAAAGATCCTCGCCAACCTGCCCCTGCAGGAAGCTTACGACCACAACATCGAGCGCATGGCCGGGCTGCTGGCCATGACCCATGCGCAGGTGCCCCAGGACAAGATCAAGGACGTGCTGCGCAAGCACCTGACCGTCGACGACCAGCGCCGGGACCTGTTCAGGCTGTACAGCGAGGAGCACTTCAGCGATGCCGAGTTCGACCTCATCGTTCAGGCCACCCGCGATCCGGCCAAGGCCAGGGAACTGGGCCAGAGCGAGGAAGGCAAGCGCCTGAGCGAGAAGCTCACCACGCTGATGCGCGAAAGCGCCAGCGACGCCAAGGTCCAGGCCTTGGTGCAGGAGCGCATGCAACAAGTCGAGGACGACCTGCAAGCGCTGGAGCAGACTGCCCCCTGAACGTAGGTAACAAGGGAGGATAATTCCGTGAGTCCCGTGGGAAACCGGAGCCACCTTTGTCCTCCAACCCTGCAATTGCGCTCAAGCATGGTCCACTTTGGGCCAAGCGCGTAAGGTGTGTTTTCCGCTGTATCCGACGAGGCCAAGGATTGCGATATTTCACCCCGCACGGACCGCGCCCCGACCTGCGCACCCTCATACTCGCCCTTTGCGCCACCACGGCCCTGGTCATGCTGCTGGCCAGCTATTTCGCCAGTTACCGGGTACAGCGGCAGCTGCTGATCGACAGCGCCTTGGAGGCCAACCGGGCCTATGCCGCCAAGTTGGCCGCCGTGACCGAGACCACCCTGGTCAATGCCCTGCAGCAACTGGCTTACGGCGCCCGGCAAAGTGGCCTGCACCCGGACGACGACAGCCTGGTGCAAGCTGAGATCGACCGCCTGCAGCAACAGAGCAACCTGTTCAACTCCACCCTGCGGGTCGACGCCCAGGGGACCGTGCGCTCGCTATCGCCCGCACCGCTGCAGCACCTGGCCGGCAGCCAGGCAACCTCACCCGGCGCCCGGCAAGCCTTGCACGAGCGCCGCACGCTGGTCTCCACACCTTTCCTGTCGGCGGCCGACAACCTGCTGGTGGTGCTCTCGCAACCGATCTTCGACGCCAGCGGCCACTACCACGGCTATATCGGCGGCAGCCTGTACCTGCGCGAACGCAACCTGCTCAACAGCCTGCTGGGCACGCACTTCTACCAGAACGGCTCGTACCTGTACGTGGTCGACCGCAACCGCCGGCTGCTGTTTCACCCCGACAGCAAACGGGTCGGCACCCTGGTAGGCGAAAACGCGCTGCTCGACGACCTGCCGAACCTCGACCATGGCACCCGGCGCCTGGTCAACAGCCAGGGCGTGGAGATGCTCGCCGGGTTCGCCACGGTACCCAGTGCCGGCTGGACCATCGTCGCCCAGCAGCCACTGCGCCAAACCGTGGAACCGCTTCGCCAGCTGATCCTCAATGTAGTGGTGATTTCCGCGCCGCTGGCGCTGCTCGGCTGCCTGCTGCTGTACTGGCTCACGCAAGTCATCGCCCACCCGCTGCGGCAGTTGGCCAGTGTCGCCCGGGGCATGGGCCAACAGCAGACCACCGAACGCATCCACCAGGTCCGTGCCTGGTATGCAGAGGCCGCGGAGCTCAAGCGTGCCCTGTTGTTCGGCGTGAACCTGCTGCAGGAGCGCATCGGCCGGCTCAACCGAGATGCCCAGACCGACCCTCTGACAGGGCTGGTCAATCGGCGCGGGCTGCAACAGGCACTGCGGGTGCAACAGGCCGAGCAGAGCGGGTTTGCCGTGGTGGTGCTGGACATTGATCACTTCAAGCGGATCAACGACAGCCACGGCCACGATGCCGGCGACCGTGTGCTGCAGCAGCTGGCCAGGCTGATGCGCGGGACCTGCCGCGAAGGCGACGTGCTGTGCCGTACCGGCGGCGAGGAGTTCCTCATGCTGCTGCCGGGTGCCGGCCTGGAGGTGGCGACAGCTGTCGCCGGCCACCTGCGCCTGACGGTCGAGCACACCCCGATCGTACCGACCGGTACCGTCACCATCTCCCTGGGTGTGGCCAGCTGGCAGCCCCGCGACGCTGGCACGCCTGCCGACGCCCTGGCCAGGGCCGACAAGGCGCTGTACCAGGCCAAGCAGAAGGGACGCAACCGCGTCTGCATCGACAGCCCGGCCTGACCCCTACACGGCGTCGGCCGTCCACACCGCCAATTCATAGCCGTCCGGGTCGATGAAATGGAAACGCCGCCCGCCAGGAAACGCGAACACCGGGCGGCTGATTCGGGCGCCGGCAGCCTCGACGCGCTGCTGCACCTGCGCCAGGTCAGCGGCATACAGGATGATCAGCGGCCCACCCGGACGAACCGGTTCGCCCGTGGTGAAACCACCCGTGAGGCGACCGTCACTGAATTCGGTATAGGTCGGCCCGTAGTCGGTGAAGGTCCAGCCAAACACCTGGCCGTAGAAAGCCTTGCTGCGGGCGATATCGCCCACGTTGAACTCGATGTTGTCGATTTGCCGGTCATTGCCACGCGCACCCATGGTGAGCCTCCTTGCGGGGATTGGAAGGGGAAGCTTACTGCAAGCGCCACGCGCGCAGGCCCGCTTCCACACATCATGTTTGTCCTTCCAAGCTCAAGGGGCGGTGCTAACGGATATCCGGAGGTCGCCCTCGACAAAGCCTGCTCGCCCTGGCGCTTGTCTACTGGCCCGAGAACAACGACGGCGCGACCTGAGCGCGCCGCATCCGCCCAGGCTGCCAGAGCAACGGAGAGCATCCATGTCCATCCCCCATGAGGTCCCGCCCGCCACCTTGCGGCGGGTGATCGCCGCCTCGGCCATCGGCAACTTCGTCGAATGGTTCGACTTCGCCGTCTACGGTTTTCTCGCCACCCTGATCGCCAATCAGTTCTTCGCCAGTGAGGACGCCAGCGTCGCCCTGCTCAAGACCTTCGCCGTGTTCGCCGTGGCCTTCGCCCTGCGCCCGCTGGGTGGCATCGTGTTCGGCGCGCTGGGCGACCGGCTCGGACGCAAGCGCATCCTGTCGCTGACCATCCTGCTGATGGCCGGTTCCACCACCCTGATCGGCCTGCTGCCGACCTACGCCAGCATCGGCGTGCTGGCTCCGGTACTGCTCACCCTCGCCCGCTGCCTGCAGGGGTTTTCCGCGGGCGGTGAATACGCCGGTGCCTGCGCCTACCTGATGGAGCACGCGCCACGGGGCAAGCGGGCGTTCTATGGCAGCTTCGTGCCGGTCTCGACCTTCTCCGCCTTTGCCTGCGCGGCAGTCATCGCCTACGGACTGGAGGCCAGCCTCACGCCCGAGGCGATGAACGCCTGGGGCTGGCGCGTACCGTTCCTGGTTGCCGCGCCCCTGGGCCTGGTGGGCCTGTACCTGCGTTGGCGCATGGAGGAGACCCCGGCGTTTCGCCAGGCACTGGCCGAAGGCAAGGCCCATGCGCATTCGCCGCTGGGCGACACCCTGCGCCACCATGGCCGCACCATTCGCAACCTGGGCGCGTTCATCTCGCTGACGGCACTGTCGTTCTACATGTTCACCACCTACTTCGCCACCTACCTGCAGACGGTCGGCCACCTCAGCCGCGCCCAGGCGCTGCTGGTCTCGACCGTTGCGCTGCTGTTCGCCGCCGCTGGCTGCCCGCTGGCGGGTGCCTTCAGCGACCGTGTCGGACGGCGCAGGACCATCGGCTTTACGTGCCTATGGGTGATGCTCGCGGTGTTCCCCGCCTACTGGCTGGCCAGTTCCGGTTCGCTGTCGGGGGCATTGCTGGGAGTGATCCTGCTGGCCATCGGCGCGCTGATGAGCGGTGTGGTCACCGCCGCGCTGCTGTCGGAATGCTTCCCCACCCGAAGCCGCTACACCGCCTCGGCGATCACCTACAACGTCGCCTACACCCTGTTCGGCGGTACCGCGCCGCTGGTGGCGACCTGGCTGATCGAACAGAGCGGCAGCCGCCTGGCGCCGGCCTTCTACCTGGTGGTGATTGCCTTGCTGGCCCTGGTGGGCGGGTTGGCGTTGCCGGAGACCTCGCAGGCTTCGCTGCATGAGGACACGCCGGGCAACGATCAGCCTGGGGTATCGCAAGACCTGTAGCGGGTTGCCCTGTGGCTTCTCGTGGGAGCGGGGTTGCCCCGCCCCCACGCCTTTCCTCACGGCAGGTCGAAGCGGTCCAGCTCCATCACCTTCACCCACGCCGCCACGAAGTCCTTGACGAACTTGTCCTTGGCATCGCTGCTGCCATACACCTCGCTCAAGGCACGCAGCTGCGCATGGGAGCCGAACACCAGGTCGACCCGGCTGGCGGTCCATTTCACTTGGCCGGTCTTGCGGTCACGCCCCTCGAACGCCTCGTTGTCCGCCGAGGTCGGCTTCCACTCCACGCCCATGTCCAGCAGGTTGCGGAAGAAGTCGTTGCTGAGCACGCCGACCCTGTCGGTGAACACGCCGTCCTTGCTGCCGCCATGATTGGCACCGAGCACCCGCAGGCCGCCGATCAGCACGGTCAGCTCCGGTGCGGTGAGGGTCAGCAACTGGGCCTTGTCCAGCAGCAGCTTCTCGGCCTTGACGCTGTAGCGGGCCTTGCTGAAGTTACGGAAACCGTCGGCAAGCGGCTCGAGCACGGCGAACGACTCGACATCGGTCTGCTCCTGCGAGGCATCCACACGCCCCGGATGGAACGGCACGCTGATGTTGTGCCCGGCGTCCTTGGCCGCCTTCTCCACCGCCGCGCTGCCGGCCAGCACGATCAGGTCGGCCAGGGAGATCTTGTTGCCGCCCTCGCCGCGGATCTTCTCCAGTGCCGTCAGCACCTTGTCCAGGCCCTGGTTCGCCGTCCAGCCGTTCTGCGGTGCCAGGCGCAAGCGGGCGCCGTTGGCACCACCGCGCTTGTCGGAGCCACGGAAGGTCGAAGCCGAGGCCCAGGCGGCGGAAACCAACTCCGACACACTCAGCCCCGACGCCAACACCTTGGCCTTGAGCGCGGCGATATCGGCGTCGCTCGGCTGAGGGCCTGATTTGGGCAGCGGGTCCTGCCACAACAGCTCCTCGTTGGGCATTTCCGGCCCGAGGTAACGGGCCAGCGGGCCCATGTCGCGGTGGATCAGCTTGTACCAGGCGCGGGCGAAAGCGTCGGCGAGCTGGTCTGGGTTGTCCTTGAAGCGTCGGGCGATGGGTTCGTAGATGGGGTCGAAACGCAGCGCCAGGTCGGAGGTGAGCATCGACGGGGCGTGCTTCTTGCCGGGGTCGTGGGCATCCGGCACGGTCCCCGCGCCCTTGCCATCCTTCGGTCGCCACTGATGGGCGCCCGCCGGGCTCTTGGTCAGCTCCCACTCGAAGTTGAACAGGTTGTTGAGGTACTCGTTGCTCCACTTCGTCGGGGTCGAGGTCCAAATCACTTCCAGGCCACTGGTGATGGTGTCGGCGCCCTTGCCGGTACCGAATTTGTTGTGCCAGCCGAAACCTTGCTGCTCAAGGCCCGCGGCTTCCGGCTCGGCGCCGACATTGTCGGCGGGGCCCGCGCCATGGGTCTTGCCGAAGGCGTGACCGCCAGCAATCAGCGCCACGGTCTCTTCATCGTTCATGGCCATGCGGCCGAAGGTCTCGCGGATATCCTTGCCCGAGGCGACCGGGTCGGGGTTGCCCTCCGGCCCTTCGGGGTTCACGTAGATCAGGCCCATCTGCACGGCGGCCAGCGGGTTCTCCAGGTTGCGCTCGGCCGACAGGTCACGGTTCTGTTCCTCACCATGCTTGGCAGGCTCGGCCACCAAGTCACCCTGGCCGGGGGGCTGGGCCTTGACCTGATCCTTACCGTAGCGGGTGTCACCGCCCAGCCAGACCTTCTCCGAGCCCCAGTACACGTCCTCGTCGGGCTCCCACACATCGGCGCGACCACCGGAGAAGCCGAAGGTCTTGAAACCCATGGATTCGAGAGCGACGTTGCCGGTGAGCACGATCAGGTCGGCCCAGGAGATCTTGTTGCCGTACTTCTGCTTGATCGGCCACAGCAGGCGCCGGGCCTTGTCCAGGCTGACGTTGTCCGGCCAGCTGTTGAGCGGGGCGAAGCGCTGCTGGCCGGAGCCTGCGCCGCCACGGCCGTCACCGATGCGGTAGGTGCCGGCGCTGTGCCAGGCCATGCGGATGAACAGCGGGCCATAGTGGCCGAAGTCGGCCGGCCACCAGTCCTGGGAATCGGTCATCAAGGCGGTCAGGTCTTTTTTCAGCGCCTGGAAGTCGAGGCTCTTGAACGCCTTGGCGTAGTCGAAGTCCGGGTCCATGGGATCGGACTTGCTGGAGTGCTGGTGGAGGATCTTCAGGTTGAGCTGGTCAGGCCACCAATCACGGTTGCTGGTGCCGCCACCGGCGGTCTGGTGGAACGGGCATTTCGATTCGTTCGCCATCTGCTTCTACCTTTCGGGTCGGTTCAATTCAGATTTCCGGGCGTTCTTGTATGTTTGCTGCCAGGTCTCGGAACAGGCGCGCCCGCAAGCACGCCCTCTGCTCATCAGTAGTGGCCGGGCACGCCTGTGCACCGGCTTTTCGCGGAACCCGCACAAAGACTAGTCGAGCCTGGGCAGAGGTCTAATAGAAGCGCTATTAGGGGGTGATAGCCTGGCTCTGTCAGTCTGTGGCGCCCCCTGCCCGTGCCACGATCACGTGGCAGACCAGGATCGTCACATTGATCTGTTCAACTGGGCTCGCCCGATGAAAAAGCATATTTGGCCAATCCTCGCGATACCGGCCGAACCCGCGCCAGGGACGGCGCAATCACGGGCCAGATGGCGCTTCAACAGCGCCGTGCGTGGGCGACTCGGACGAAATGCGCCTCGCGCCCTTTCGTACCGCGGCAAGTGAAGGCACAATGCGTGTCCTTTTTTTGGCCGGCCTGGCCGGGGGCCTTTAAATGATCAAGACGCCGTACTACCTCATCGATAAACAAAAGCTGCTGGGCAACATGGAAAAGATCGCCTACGTGCGCCAGCAGTCCGGGGCCAAGGCCCTGCTCGCCCTCAAGTGCTTCGCCACCTGGTCGGTGTTCGACCTGATGCAGCAGTACATGGATGGCACCACTTCGTCCTCGCTGTACGAGCTCAAGCTCGGCCGCCAGAAGTTCGCCGGCGAAACCCACGCCTACAGCGTGGCCTGGGCCGACGATGAAGTCGAAGAGATGCTCGAGAACTGCGACAAGATCATCTTCAACTCCATCGGCCAGCTCGAGCGTTTCGCCGAACAGTCCGAGGGCAAGGTGCGCGGCCTGCGCGTCAACCCGCAGGTGAGCAGTTCCGACTACCTGCTGGCCGACCCGGCGCGCCCGTTCAGCCGCCTCGGTGAGTGGGACCCTGAGAAAATCGAGAAGGTGATCGAGAAGATCTCCGGCTTCATGTTCCACAACAACTGCGAGAACGGCGACTTCGGCCTGTTCGACAAGATGCTCACGCACATCGAGGAACGCTTTGGCCACCTGCTGCACAAGGTCCAGTGGGTCAGCCTCGGCGGCGGCATCCATTTCACCGGCGAAGACTACGCGCTGGACGCGTTCTGCGCACGCCTGAAAGCCTTCTCGCAACATTACGGCGTGCAGGTCTACCTGGAGCCGGGCGAAGCGGCCATCACCAACAGCGCCTCGCTGGAAGTGACCGTGCTCGACACCCTGTACAACGGCAAGCACCTGGCCGTGGTCGACAGCTCGATCGAGGCACACCTGCTCGACCTGCTGATCTATCGCCTCAACGCCAAGATGGCGCCCAACGACGGCGCGCACACCTACATGGTCTGCGGCAAGTCGTGCCTGGCCGGC
This sequence comes from Pseudomonas sp. P110(2024), assembly GCF_057480795.1. Lineage (NCBI taxonomy): Bacteria > Pseudomonadati > Pseudomonadota > Gammaproteobacteria > Pseudomonadales > Pseudomonadaceae > Pseudomonas > Pseudomonas sp. P110(2024). Next base: position 70,286 of record NZ_JBLIYT010000004.1, on the reverse strand, counting down.
GATATCTTCGGCGAGTATCAGTTCAACAAGCCGCTGCAGATCGGTGACCGCCTGTCGTTCGTCGACACCGCCGGTTACACCATGGTCAAGAAAAACTGGTTCAACGGTCTGAAAATGCCATCCATCGCAGTCAAGCAGCTCGACGGCAGCGTCGAGCTGGTGCGCGAGTTCGGGTTCGAAGACTACGTTTCGAGCCTGTCGTAAGACAGGCTTTCACGAAGGAGAAAAGCTGAATTGAAGAAGAACGTTCTTATCATTGGTGCAGGAGGTGTCGCCAAGGTGGTGGCCCACAAGTGCGCACAGCATAACGACGAACTGGGTCGTATTGCGATTGCGTCACGGAACATCTCCAAATGCCAGGCCATCATCGACAGCGTCAAGGCCAAGGGTAGCCTCAAGGTACCCGCCGACATCCAGGCCTTCTCGCTCAACGCCCTCGATGTCGAGGCGACCAAGGCACTGATCCGCGAGACCGAGTCGCAGATCGTGATCAACGTTGGTTCCGCCTTCCTCAACATGTCGGTGCTGCGTGCCTGCATCGATACCGGTGTCGCTTATCTTGACACCGCGATTCACGAAGAACCGGGCAAGATCTGCGAAACCCCGCCCTGGTATGGCAACTACGAGTGGAAGCACCTCGAGGAATGCCAGCAGAAGAACATTACCGCCATTCTCGGTGTCGGCTTCGACCCGGGTGTGGTGAACAGCTACGCCAAACTCGCGCAGCAGCAGTATTTCGACCGCATTGATTCGATCGACATCCTCGACGTCAATGCCGGCTCCCACGGCAAGTACTTCGCCACCAACTTCGACCCGGAAATCAACTTCCGCGAGTTCACCGGGCAAGTCTGGAGTTGGCAGAACAGCCAATGGACCAGCAACACCATGTTCGAGGTCAAGCGTACCGACGACCTGCCAGTGGTGGGTTCGCAGAACCTGTACCTGACCGGTCACGACGAGGTGCACTCGATCTCGAAGAACCTGAACGTGCCGAACGTGCGCTTCTGGATGAGCTTCGGCGAGCACTACATCAACGTGTTCACCGTGCTGAAGAACCTCGGCCTGCTTTCCGAGCAGCCGGTCAAGACCGCCGAAGGCCTGGAAGTGGTACCGCTGAAAGTGGTCAAGGCCGTGCTGCCGGATCCAGCCTCGCTGGCCCCGGGCTACACCGGCAAGACCTGCATCGGTGATCTGGTCAAGGGCACCAAGGATGGCCAGCCGCGCGAGGTGTTCATCTACAACGTGGCCGACCACGAAGAAGCCTACGCCGAGACCGACAGCCAAGGCATCTCCTACACCGCCGGCGTGCCGCCGGTGGCCGCCGCACTGCTGGTCGCCCGTGGCGAATGGGACGCCGGGCGCATGGTCAACGTCGAGGAACTGCCGGCCGAGCCGTTCCTCAAGGCGCTGGACGTGATGGGCCTGCCGACCCGCGTCAAGGATGAAAAAGGCGATCGTCCATGGGACGCTGAAGCCTAAGCTGCACGACGAAGGGGCGCCAGATGGCGCCCCTTCTGTTTGTGCATGCTGTCTGTGGGAGCGGGGTTGCCCCGCGATAGGGGCAGCACTGACAGATCGCTACTTCCTGGCCTCCAGTATCAAGTTGAACGGCGTCTGCGTCGCCCTGCGGAACCGCCTGAACCCTGCCTCTTCGAACACCGCCCGCAACCGCGCCTCCCCGGCCTGCGCCCCCAATCCCAGCCCCACCTCCTGCGACAGCGAATTCGGTGTGCAGATGAAGGTGGACGCCGCATAGAACAGCCTGCCGACCGGATTGATGTTGGCATCCAGCGTATCCTCGGCGAACGGCTCCACCAGCATCACCGTGCCGTCGTCCTTGAGCGCCCGGTAAGCATGCCGAGCCGCCCCCACCGGGTCACCCATGTCGTGCAGGCAGTCGAAGAAGCACACCAGGTCCAGGTCGCGAACGGGATAGTCCTTGGCCGAAGCCTGCTGGAAGATGACCCGCTCGGCCACGCCTGCGTCGCGGGCCCGCTCGGTGGCGGTGAGCACCGACGGCGCATGGTAGTCGTAGCCGGTAAAGCGCGAGGCCGGAAACGCCTCGGCCATGACGATGGTCGAGGCGCCATGGCCACAGCCGACATCGGCCACTTGGGCACCGGCCTGCAGCTTGGCCACCACACCCTCCAGTGCCGGTAGCCAGTCGGCGACGAGGAAAGTCCGATAACCCGGCCTGAAGAACCGCTCGGTACCACTGAACATGCAGGGATGATGATCGCCCCAGGCGAGTGCGCCGTTGCCGCGCATGGCCGCGACCAACTTGTCCTTGTCATGGAACAGCGCCGCCAGCACCGAGGCGCCGCCGGCCATGTAGACCGGGGAGTCTTCCAGGGCCAGTATCATGGCCTGCTCCTCGGGCAGGGTGAACTGTCCATCACGATGCACCAGATAGCCCGCCGCCGCCTGGCCATTGAGCCACTCACGCACAAGTCGTGGCTGACAGCCGGTCCGTTCGGCCAACGCCTCGGGCGTGACCGGCTGGCTGTCAGCCATGGCCCGATAAAGCCCGAGCTCATCCCCGAGAATGACATTGGCCAGCGTCGCTGCCGCGCCCATGTCACCCACCAGCTTGCCCATGAATTCCTGAAGCCGTGCCTCGTCCATGACCTGCCCTCCTCTTGCCAGAAGGCCACCGTCGGCGACGTCAGGTCCAGAGGCGGTGGTCGGATGGATGATCGAACCGCTTTGAAGCCGGTCCAGACTTTAAGTCTAGACCCGCCTGCGCTATCTTCGCCGCGCTGCCGGCAGCCCCGCCAATACCGGACGGCCGCACCCGCGCAGCGAAGGAATTGCCTGCATGCTCACCAGCCGTACCCTCGTCCTGATCCTCGGCGTCGCCTTCATCATGCTCGACCAGTGGGTGAAACTGATCGCCCTGGTCGCCCTGAACAACCACAGCTATGTGTTCGGCAACCAGATCGTCTGGCTCGACCTGGCCCTGAGCATGAACCCTGGCGCGTTCCTCAGCCTCGGCGCCAGCTTGTCGCCGGGCCTCAAGCAACTGATCTTCGTGGCCGCGGTAGGCGTGGCATGCTGCTGGGCCGTGACCTGGGCGTTCAGGCACTGGCAAGCGACCCCGGTGAAGGCCGGCGCGGCCTACTTCATCGCCATGGGCGGCCTGGCCAACCTGATCGACCGGGTGCTGCGCGACGGCCATGTGGTCGACTACCTCGTGCTTAACCTCGGGCCGCTGCATACCGGCGTGTTCAACCTTGCCGACATCGCCATCATGGCGGGGGCGCTGGTGCTGGGATTGGGGGCGATGAAGAAACCGGCCATCGCGTGAAAGCTACCAAGTGCCCACCGCGCCCCTTGCAGCGCTCTCAGGATCGAGCGCCGCGTGGGCGGCGCTCGGTCTCCTAGGCGCTATACCTGTTTCGCCAAGCACCCGAATCGCTATTGCCCTGCAGCCTCCAACCGCTCCAGCAGCGCATCGGCCAACGCCTTGTCAGAGAACGGGTTCTGCCCGGTGATCAGCTCGCGATCGACCACCACATGGAGCTGCCAGGCCTCGGCGTAGCTCATGTCGCCTCCTGCGCCGGCCATGGCCTTGGCGGGATAGAACTGCAGACGCTGTTCCTTGAGCGAGCCTTCGAACATCTGCTCCTCAGGGTCAGAAAAAATCGTCATGCGATAGCCCTGGTACGTCCAGTCGCTGGCCGCTGGGGTTTCGCCACGGGCGAGCGCGGCGTGGTAGGCGACCGGATCCTGCTGCGCCGACAGCAGCGTGATCGGGCCGTGGCAGATGGCGGCGGTGGGCTTGCCGGCCTGGTGGAAATGGCGCAGCAAGGTGCCGACGTCAGGGTTGTTGGCCAGGTCGATCAGCGGCGCATGGCCACCTGGGATGAAGATCCCCGCGTAACGATCCAGATCGCCCGCCAGCACCTCCTTCAACGACAGCGTGTCGCGAATGTCCGGCAGGCTTTCGACCACCTGGCGGATTCGCTGCATCTCGCCGGCATCGCCGCCGAAGTACATCGGGTCGATCGAGCGCTCGTCAACACTCGGCGCATTGCCCCTGGGCGTCACCAGCACCAGCTTGTAGCCGGCCTTGAGCAAGCGGTCGGCGGGCACGCCGAACTCGTTGAGGTAATAACCGGTGGGGTACGGCTTGCCGTCCTTGAGCGGTAACTGGTTCTCGCTGGACAACAGCACCAGCACTTCGCCCTTCGCGGCAGCGGCGGCGTGGCCAGTCAGCAATGCGCCGGCCAGCGCCAGCGCAACGGGAGCAATCTTGTTCATGGTCGATTCCTGATTCAGTTGAATGGCGCGATATCCAGCGGGCGGGCAAGCTGCACTTGTGTCGGTGCGGCCAGCCAATCGGCGGTGGCGGCGCGGTAGACCTGGTAATGGGAGCTGTGGCGATGGGCCTCGACGGCGGCCTCGTCGACGTACAGCTCGAACAGATCGAACGCCAGCGTCCCACCCTCGCGCACGAACAGGTCGTAGCGCAGGTTGCCGGGCTCGGCGCGGGTCTGCTCGACCATCCGGCGCAGGGCCTGCTCGGTGGCGTCACGGTATTCGAGAAAGGGCTGGATGGTGGCGAAAATGGCGATGGTCATGGGCGACTCCCTCAACAGGTTGGGCCCATCCTAACCAGCACGCTATGATTCGATAATTCGAAAGTACTTATTCCTGCGATCCAATTCATGAATATCAGCAACAAGGACCTCAACCTGCTGCACCTGTTCCAGGTGCTCTACGAAGAGCGCAGCGCCTCCCGGGCCGCGCAACGCCTGGCGCTCAGCCAGCCGGCCCTGAGCCACAAGCTCAACAAGTTGCGCCACCAGTTCGGCGACCCGCTGTTCGTGCGCGCGCCACGCGGCCTCACCCCCACCCCCAGGGCCCACGAGCTGGCGCCGCAGGTGCAGCAGTTGATCGGGCACCTGCAGGACTTCTTCAGCCGCTGCGACGGCGAGCACTTCCTTGAACGCCCGGTCCAGTTGCACCTGTACAGCACCGACTACCTGGAACAGACCTTGCTGCCCGGGCTGCTGCCGATTCTTCGCGACCAGGCGCCGAACCTGACCCTGGTCACCCACAACACCCGTGGCGACCTGCCCCGCGAGGCGCTGGAGAAAGGCACCTGCGACCTTGCAATCGCCGGCTTCTACAGCGACCTGCCAGACACATTCCACCAGCAGCGGCTGCTCTGCGAGGACTTCGTGGTGCTGGCCGCCGCCGACAACCCGAGGTTGGTCGACGGCCTGACCCTGGAGGCATTCGTGGCCTGCGACCACCTGTTGACGACCTTGACCGGCGATCTCGACGGCCGGGTCGACCAGGCCCTGCGGGCTCTCGGCCGGCAACGCCGGGTGGTGGCCGGACTGTCCAGCTTCATCGCCCCCACACGCCTGGTGCGCGGCACCGACCTGCTGCTGACGTGCCTGCGCTCGCTGGCCATGGAGGCAGTCGAGCGCGATCCCGGCCTGCGCCTGCATGCCCTGCCCCTGGTGCTGCCGCACGTCGAGGTGATGCAGATCTGGCACGCGCGCACCCACGCCGATCCCATGCGCCGATGGTTCCGCCAGCAGGTGTGGGAAGTGGCGCAACGGGTCATTGCACCAGCTGGTTGATCTCGATGATCGGCATCAGCACCGCCATGACGATCAGCAGCACCACCGCGCCCATGACCACGATCATCAACGGTTCGAGCAGCGCGGTCATGCCCATGGCGCGGCGCTCGATGTCCTTGGCCAGGCTGTCGGCGGCGCGGTCGAGCATCGGCGGCAGGTTGCCGGTCTTCTCGCCACTGGCGATCAGGTGGATGAGCAGCGGTGGAAAGACCTTATCCACCGCCAGCGCCGAGGCCAGCCCGGCGCCCTCGCGCACCCGCGCCGTGGCCTCGTTGACGCACTGGTCGAGGCGTTCGTTGCCCAGGGTCTGGCGCGCCGCCTCCAGTGCCCGCAGCAAGGGCACGCCAGCGCTGCCGAGGATCGCCAGCGTGGCGGCGAAACGCGCCGTGTTCAGGCCCAGCACGAAACGCCCGAGCAACGGCAACCGCAGGACGCACCCATGCCACGCCAGGCGCGCCGCCGGGGCGCGCAGATAGACCCGCCAGCCCCAGAACGCTCCGGCCATCAGGGCGAAGCACAGCACACCCCATTCGCGCACGAAGTCACTGGCAGCGAGCATGGCCAGGGTCAGCCCGGGCAAGTCCTGGCGCGCCTGGGTGAAGGCACTGACCACCTGCGGCACCACGTAGCTGAGCAGGAAGATGACGATACCCACCGACACCAGCCCCACCACGCCGGGGTAGATGAATGCCGTGAGGATCTTGCCGCGCAGGGTGTTGCGGTCTTCGATGTAGTCGGCCAGACGCTCCATCACCTGGGCCAGGTCGCCAGACTCCTCGCCCGCCGCCACCAGCGCCCGGTAGATTTCAGGGAAATCCCGCGGCCGGTTGGCCAGGGCATCGGCCAAGCGCATGCCGCTGCGCACATCCCCGCGCACCGCGCCCAGCAGTTGGGCCACATGCTTGCGCTCGGCCTGCTCCAGGGTCGCCCCCAGCGCCGCCTCCAGCGGCAGACCGGCGGCCAGCAGACTGGCCAGCTGACGCGTGGCCCAGGCCAGGTCGCCGTCGGACAGCTTCACGCCGAACAGACCACTGCCCTGCCCGGCCACGTCCTGGACTTCGACCTCCAGGGTGGTCAGGCCCAGGGCGCGCAGCTGGGCCATAGCCGCCCCCGGACTGTCGGCTTCGAGCAGGCCCTTGACCACGCGGCCCTGGGCATCGGCGGCTTCATAGCGATAGCGGTTCATCAGGTGTCCCGTGTCACGCGCAGGATCTCTTCCAGGCAGGTGCTGCCGCTGTCGACCCAGCGTTGGCCATCCTCGCGCATGCTGCGCATACCGTTGCGCCGGGCGGCGACGCGCAGGGCCTGTTCATCCGCGCCCTGGTGCACCAGGCCACGGACCTCGTCGTCCACGCAGAACAACTCGTGGATGCCGGTGCGGCCGCTGTAGCCGCAGTGGTTGCAGTGCGCGCAACCCACCGCGCGGTATTGCCCGGGCGTGGCCGGGTCGGGCTCGCGGCAGTGCGGACACAATCGGCGTACCAGGCGCTGGGCCAGCACCCCAAGCAGCGCCGAGGCCAGCAGGAACGGCTCGACGCCCATGTCGACCAGGCGGTTGACCGCCGACACCGCGTCGTTGGTGTGCAGGGTGGCCAGCACCAGGTGCCCGGTCAGCGAGGCCTGCACGGCGATCTGCGCGGTCTCCAGGTCGCGGATCTCGCCGATCATGATCACGTCCGGGTCCTGGCGCAGGATGGCGCGCAAGGCCACGGCGAAGCTCATGTCGATACGCGCGTTGACCTGGATCTGGCTGATGCCCGGCAAGTCATACTCCACCGGATCCTCCACGGTGAGGATGTTGCTGACGCTGGCGTCCAGCCGCGCCAGGGCGGCGTACAGGCTGGTGGTCTTGCCCGAACCAGTGGGGCCGGTGACCAGCACGATGCCGTGGGGCTGACGAATCAGCTGGTCGAGCCGCGCCAGGATGCCTGCGTCCATGCCCAGCGCCTCCAGGCGCAGACGTCCCGCCTGCTTGTCGAGCAGGCGCATCACCACCCGCTCGCCATGGCCGGTGGGCACGGTGGACACACGGATATCGATCGGTCGCCCGGCCACGCGCAAGGCGATGCGCCCGTCCTGGGGCAGGCGCTTCTCGGCGATATCCAGCTGCGCCATGATCTTGATCCGCGACACCAGCGCGCCGTGCAGCGCCTTGCGCGGCGAGACCACGTCGCGCAGGGTGCCGTCGACCCTATAGCGCACCAGGCAGTGGCTTTCGAACGGCTCGATATGAATGTCGCTGGCCTGGTCGCGCGCGGCCTGGGTGAGCAAGGCGTTGATCATGCGGATCACCGGCGCATCGTCCTGGGCCTCGAGCAGGTCGGTGACTTCCGGGATGTCCTGCAGCAGGCGGTCCAGGTCCACTTCGTTCTCCGCAGCCCCCACCACCGCCGCCGCGCTGCCGGTGTCGGCGTAGGCGCTGGCCAGCAGCGCATCCATCTGCGCATCGTCGAGCGCCTCGACCCGCGCCGGGCCATGGCGTCTGCGCACCTCAGCCACTGCCCAGGCCGGGCTCGACGGGCAGCGCGACAGCACCGACCCGTCCTCACCGTCCACCCGCAGCACCAGGCGCTGGGCCTTGGCCCAGGCGTAGGGCAGGCGGCTCATCGCGCCACCTCGTCCACCGGCACCGCGCGGATCGCGGCCCGCGGTGCGCGCAGCGCCGCCGGATGGACTCGCCCTTGCTCGGGCACGCCCTGCTCCACCGGCGGCAGCAGCGGCATGTCCATGTCCGGCAAGGCCCAGGAGTGCTCGGGCTTGAGGCTGCCCTGGGCGCGGCGGATGAAGTCGTAGCGATTGAGGGTGATGCTGCGCCCGACCGCCGCATCGCGCACGATGTACGGACGCAGGAACACCATCAGGTTGGTCTTGCTGCTGGCGCGGCGCTCGCTGCGAAATAACGAACCGACCCCCGGCAGCCCGGACAGCCATGGAATGCCCTCGTTGGTCTGGGTGTAGCCGTCCTGCAGCAGGCCGCCCAGGACCATGATCTGGCCATCGTCGAGCAGAATGCTGGTGTCGATGGCGCGCTTGTTGGTCACCGTGCCGGCCGCGCTGGAGGCGCGCTGGTCGACGCTGCTGACCTCCTGGTAGACGTCCAGCTTGACCGTGCCGCCCTCGGAGATCTGCGGACGCACGTTCAGCCGCAGCCCCACCTCCTCGCGCTGGATGGTCTGGAACGGGTTGTTGCTGTTACCGCCACCGTCGGTGACGTACTGGCCGCTGACGAAGGGGATGGTCTGGCCGACGAAGATGCTCGCCGCCTCGTTGTCCAGGGTCAGCAGGTTGGGTGTCGACAGCACGTTGCTGCCACCCTTGCTCTTCAGCGCCCGGGCCAGCACCTTGAGGTCGAGTACCTCGCCGATGCCCGGGATCTTCACCGTGCCGTCGACCACCCCTACCGACAGCCCCTTGGGCAGCACGTCGATGCTGCTGGGTCCTTTGACCAGGCCGCTGCCACCGAGGTTGGCGCCGCCAAACACGCCATTCTTGCCGAGGTTGCCGGCCTGCCACTGGATGCCAAACTCGTTGGCGTCGTCCTCGCCGACCTCGACGATCAGGCTTTCCACCACCACCTGGGCGCGGCGCTGGTCGAGCTGGTCGATGACCTCGCGCAGGCTGCGGTACAGCGGCTCGGGCGCGGAGATCAGCAGGGTGTTGGTGGTTTTGTCGGCCTGGATGGTCGCGCCGCCGGCGGAGAACGCGAGCCCCTGGTCGTTCTGCTGGGTGCTGCTGCCATAGCCATTCGGTGTAGTACCGGCGCTCTGGTTGCTACTGCGGCTGGCATTGGCGTTGTTGTTGGCACTGTTGCCCTGCGCGCTGCCGCCATTGCCGCTGGTGCCGTTGCCACTGCCGCCGGTGAGCATGCCGCCGCCGCTGAGCAGCGCGCGCGTGGCGTCGTTGCCGGCAGTGTCGCTCTCGCCGGTCAGCAGCCCGCGCAGGCTCTGCGCCAGCTTGTCGGCCTGGGCATTGCGCAGGTACACCACGTGCAGGTTGCCGGCGCTGTTCTGGGCGTTGTCGAGCTTGTAGATCAGGTCACGGGCCAGCTGGGTGCGCTCGGGGCTACCGGAGCGGATCACCACGCTGTTCGAACGCGGGTCGCCCAGCACGCTGATCTTCTGGGTCGGGTCGTTGCCCTGGCTGTCGAGCAGTTCGTTGACCATGCCGGCGATGTCGCTGGCGATGCCGTTGTTGACCGCCACCACGTCGGTGTCGATGGCCGTGGGAATGTCGACCCGGTCGAGGATCTGCGCCACCCGTTCGAGGTTCTCGGCGTAGTCGGTGACGACAAGAGTGTTGTTGCCGGGGTAAGCGTTGATCGGGTTGTCGGGCGAGACGATCGGGCGCAGCACCGGGATCAGGTTGACGGCGTTCTCGTACTGCAGGCGGAAGGTGCGGGTGACCATGCCGTTGCCGGCATCACGGTCCCCGGTCACCAGCGCGCCGCCGAGCAGCTTGGCGTCGGCCTGGGGCACCACCTGGGCCACGCCGCCGACGTCGACCACGCTGAAGCCCTGCATGCGCAGGGCCGACAACAGCATGCCGTAGGCCTTGCTGGCGGGTACCTCACCCTCTGACACCAAGGTCAGTTGCCCTTTGACTCGCGGGTCGACCAGGAACTGCCGGCCGGTGGCGCGGGACAGGCCGCGCACCACCGCCTGGATATCGGCATCGACGAAGTTCAACTGCACTGGCTGGTCACCCAGCGGATTGGCCGGAACCGGCGCCGCCACGGCGCGGCTGTGGCGCTGGCCGACCCGAGGAGCGGGTTGGCGCGTTGCCGAGCGGGTCTGTGGCCCGGGCTGCGCACGATGATCCAGCACGCCCGTCGAAGTGCCGGCCTCGGCCAGCGGACGGCCCAGCTCGCTGCTGGCCAGGGGGCGTTGCGCGCTCGGCGCGCTGGCGCAGGCGCTGAGCGCCAGGGCCAGGAGCAAGGGCGCGAACGGCAGTCGCGGTGAACGGAGGCACGTCATGAAGGGTCCTTAGCGCCATGCGCCTGATCCATGCGAAGGGTTCCGGAGAAGGTCGCCGGGCTGCCTGGCTCGGCAGCCGGGTCGCGACGTAGCGCCAGTTGGCCGATGTCCAGCCCCAGCCGCGGCGGCACGCCCTGCAGCCAGGCCATCGCCGCTTCGGCCGGGGCCCGCTGCCAGCTCAGGCGCCAGGCATCGCCCTCGGCGTCGAGCTGGGTCTGTGCCAGCAGGCCGGCCTGTTCCAGGCTTTGCCGCAATGCCAGGGCGGTGTCTGCGGGCCGCTGCGCCAGGCGCTCGCCGAGCAGCGCAGCGAGCGCCTGGGCCTGGCCGCGCAGCTTGGGTGTCTCGGCTTGCCAGTGGTCGATCTTGGCCAAGGCCGGCTGGACCAGCACCTGCCAGCAAAACAACACGCCGAGCAGACCACCGCCCAGGGCGACGGCCCGGCGCTCCCGCACGGCCAGGGCCTGCCAGCGTTGCCGCCCCTGCGCGCGGACGGTAGCCAGGCGCGCTTTAATCGACATGGGCCAGTTCCTCGCCGGATGGCTTGGCCGCGCGCAGGGTCCAGCCTTGCCCGCTGGTCTGTGCGTCAATGCCACGGGCGGCAAGATCGGCCTGCCAGGCGCTGCCCGCCGGGACCTTGCCGCCGTCGGCCAGGGCGGTGATACGCAACTGACCATCCTGGTAATCCATGGCCTCGACATTGCCGACCAGGAACGGCATGACCTGCCCGGCACCGTCCAGCAATGCCGCCAACCCGACCGCCGTGCCGCCGTGCAGTTGCTGGCGTGCCTGCTGCAACGGGTTGAGCACCACCGGCAACTGTGGGAAGGCCAGGCGCACCTGCGCAACCATGTGGCTACGCAACGCGTCACCTTCACTGGCCAATTGAGCCGCGTAAAGATTGAGGCCCAGGCACCAGGCCAGCGTCGCCGCAACCCAGATGCCCAGCGTGCGCCCCCAGGCCATCGGCTTCGCCGGCCCGGTCAACCCGCCGGAAAGATCCACCACTGACGGTGCAGCGTCCTGACAGGCGTGCAACCCGGCTACCTTGATCCCACCGATCTGCAGCCACGCCTGCAGCCGCGCCATTTCCGCCAAGCCGAGCCAGGCCACCGCGACCTGCCCATCGACCCGGCGCGGCCCGTGGGCGACATGGACCTGCCCGGCATCCCCCAGCACCAGCCCCTGCACCGCACAACCCACCGCCGCCGTCAGACGCTTGCCGGTCAGAGGCGGCATGGCGATGTCCAAGGCCAGGCTATCCTGCTCGTGCAGGTGCAGACGCCAGGGCGCACCCTTGGCCTGCCGAAGCAGTTGCCCGCGGTTCGCCTGGCCACACCGATCGGCCAGGCGATACTCCAGCAGCGACGCCTCGTCCAGTTCGGCCAGCGGTGCCAGCCACACGTCCATGACCGTATTCATGCGCCCACCCGCCGCCAGATGACATCCGGCAACTGCCCCTCGCGCTGGCGCAGCAGCGCCTGCAGGGCAAGCTCGCGATTGCCCAGGCGCACCAGGCCGCGCAGGCGGAACCAGTCGCTGTTGATCCCCACCCGCACATTGGCCATGGCCAGGGATGGCATGCGCAGGCGATTGACGAAATCGCCGCGATTGATGAACCAGCGCCCGCCATCGCGCTCAGCCACCAACGCCGCGGCCTGCTGCAGCGACAGGCCCGGCACCTGGGCGGCCAGCACTTCGGCGCTGGCGGTGTTGCCATTGACCCAGGTCAGCGCCGGCAGCACCGTGACGAAACGGCGCAAGCGCTCCAGGGCTTGGCCATCCATGCCCTTGAGCCCGGCCAGGCCCTCGACGCTGCGCAGCATCGGGCGCCTGGCCGGCAACGCTTCGACGGCACCACCCGGTGAAGTCGCCCGGCCGCTGTCCAGTTTGCCGAGAGCGGCCAGCGGGCGCTGTGGGTAGCTGTCGATCACCTGTCCGGCGATGGCCGTGGCCAGGCGCTCATTGATTCCGATCAGCGCGCACAGACGCTTGAAGGTCGCCAACGCCTCGGCGTCCACCTGGCCATCAACCATCAGGTTGCGCAGGTTGAACTTGCCCTGCTCGTCCTCCAGTTGCCCGTCGAAGCGCACGCTGCCGGACGGCACGTCGCGCATCGGCTGAGCCCAGGGCTGACCGCCACGCACCAGCGGATCGCGCAAGCGCTGTTCGAACAGCACCTGGCGGCTGAACTGCAGGCCGCCTTCCAGGGCCCACTGGCCCTGCAATGCCAGTTGGTGGTTCTCCAGCTGACGGGTCAGCAAGCCCTGACGCTCGATCATGCCGGCGGCGATCACCGCCACCACTGCGGCGATCAGCAACGCACTGATCACGGCCATGCCCTCCTGGCGCGCCATGGCCGGTCACAACTGCCAGGAGCCGAGATCGGCATTCACCCCGTCGCCGCCAGCCTGGCCGTCGGCGCCCAAGGAGAACACATCGATCTCACCGTTGGCGCCCGGGTTCAGGTACTGGTACGGGCGCCCCCAGGGGTCGTTGGGCAGGCGGTCGAGGTAGGCGCGCCATTGGCCGTCCTTGGCCTGGGCCGGTTTTTCCACCAGCACTTTCAGGCCCTGGTTCTGGTTGGGGTAGGCGCCATTGTCCAGTCGGTACAGCTTGAGTGCCTGCATCAGCCCGCCGATGTCCTGGCGCGCCGCGGTGGCGCGGGCCTGGTCGGGGCGATCGAGCACCTTGGGCACCACCATCGCCGCGAGAATCCCGAGGATCACCACCACCACCATGATCTCGATCAGGGTGAAACCCTGCTGGCGGAGTCGATGGGCGGGCATGTTGCGGCGGACGATCTGCATCTCGGCATTCCTTGCGTGAGTTCGAATCGGGGGCCGATTGTGGCAAGCCGGTATGTCACGGATATTGAAAAAGCTCGGGAGTCGGCGTCGTCAAACCGTCATCGCGCCGCTCTACAGTACCGCTTTGGCCTGCGCGAGAATGGAGCCCCTGTGCGCACCACCGAGGACGGTTTCACCCTGATCGAAGTGTTGGTGGCATTGACCATCGTCGCCGTGGCCATGGCCGCCGCCGTGCGCGCCACCGGCTTGATGACCCAGGGCAACGGGCTGTTGCGCGACAAGGGGCTGGCCCTGCTGGCGGCCCAGGGGCGCCTGGCCGAACTGCGCCTGGAGGGTGGCGCGAAGCCCGGCGTCAGGCAGTTCGAATGCGACCAGGGGCGTTTGCGCCTGCGCTGCGAACAACGAATCGCACAGGCGCGGGCCGGATTGCTGGAGGTGTCGCTGCAGGTGTTCGAGCGCCAACGCGAAGGGCCTGCGCTGGCGCGATTGCAAACATTGGTGGGTCAGTGAACGCAGCGCATCATTTCACCGTGACGCCCGCCTCAGGATGCCCCGCCTCCACCCGCGCCGCATACCGCTGCGCCAGCACCGCGCAGACCATCAGCTGGATCTGATGAAACAGCATCAACGGCAGGATCATCGCCCCGATGCCGCCACCGACGAACAACACCTGCGCCATGGGCACGCCCGTCGCCAGGCTCTTCTTGGAACCGGCGAACAGGATAGTGATGCGGTCCTCGACATTGAACCCCAGCACTCGCCCGAGCAGTCGTGTGCCCAGCAGCACCACCGCCAGCAGGATGCCGCACACGGCGAACAGCCCGGCCAGGTGCGGCGGCGAGACCGTATGCCACAGGCCCGTGACCACCGCTTCGCTGAAGGCGGTGTACACCACCAGCAGGATCGAGCCCTGGTCCACCACCTTCAGCCAGCGTGCATTGCGCTTGACCCAGGCGCCGATCCAGCGGCGGGCGACCTGCCCGGCGACGAAGGGCACCAGCAACTGCAAGGTAATCTTCAGTACCGCGTCCAGCCCGGAGCCGGTGTCGCCCGAAGCGCCCAGCAGCAGCATCACCAGCAGCGGCGTCAAGAAGATCCCCAACAGGCTCGAGGCCGCCGCGCTGCAGATCGCCGCCGGCACATTGCCCCGGGCCAGCGAGGTGAAGGCGATCGCCGACTGCACCGTGGCCGGCAAGGCGCACAGGTACAGCACGCCCAGGTAAAGTTCATTGCCCACCAGCGGCACGAACAGCGGCTTGAACGCCAGCCCCAGCAGCGGGAACAGCACGAAAGTGCAGGTGAACACCAGCAGGTGCAGGCGCCAGTGGCCGGCACCGGCGATGATCGCCTCACGCGACAGCTTGGCGCCGTGCAGGAAGAACAGCAGGCCGATGGCCAGGTTGGTCAACCAGCCGAACAGCAGCGCGCCCTCGCCGGAGCACGGCAGTACGGTGGCGATGAACACCACCCCGAGCAGTGCCAGGGTGAAGTTGTCGAACAGCATCCGTAGATATCTCATCACAGTTTCCGTCTTGTCTTTGTGCAAGCCCGGACGATAAGGTCTTGGCCTTTGTGCCGCTAACGCCGGAACCCCTGTCGGTGTCGCCCAACGGACACCTCGCTTCGCCACGCCCCTGATCCACGACAAGGAACGCCCCACCATGAAACGCCCCCCTCGCCTGCTGCTGGCCACCGCCCTGACGCTGGCCTCGCCCCCCCTGCTGGCCAACAACTTGCAAACCACCGTCGATGACGTCATCCCGGCGCTGATGCGCGAGCAAGGCATTGCCGGCATGGCCGTGGCGGTGTATGCCAACGGCCAGTCGCATTACTTCAACTACGGCCTGGCCGACAAGGCCAGCCGCCAGCCGGTTAGCCGCGACACGCTGTTCGAGGTCGGCTCGGTGAGCAAGACCTACACCGCGACCCTCGCCGCCTTGGCCAGCGCCGAAGGCAAGCTCGACTTGCAGGCCCCCGCCAGCCGCTACCAGCCGGCCCTGGCCAAGGCCTCGATCGGCAAGGCCAGCGTCCTGGAACTGGGAGCCTACAGCGGTGACTGCCTGCCCTTGCAGTTCCCCGATGAAGTACAGACGCCGTCCCAGACCCTGGCCTGGTTCCAGCACTGGCAGCCCCGCTTCGCACCCGGCACTCACCGCTGCTACTCCAACCCCAGCCTGGGCCTGTTCGGTGACCTGGCGGCCCGTGCGCAGCAACAACCGTTCGCCAAACTGATGACCCAGCAGGTGCTGCTCCGCCTGGGGCTCAAGCACACTTACCTGGAGGTTCCGGCCAGCGCCCGCGGGCTCTACGCGCAAGGCTACGACGCCAAGGACCAGCCGGTGCGGGTCAACCCGGGCCCCTACGCCGAGCAGGCCTACGGCATCAAGACCAGCGCCAGCGACCTGCTGCGCTATGTGCAACTGCAACTGCAGCCGGACACGCTTGACCCCGCCATGCGCAAGGCCATCGCCATCACCCAGTCCGGTTACTTCCAGGTCGGCGCGATGATCCAGGGCCTGGGCTGGGAGCGCTACCCCTACCCGGTCAGCCTCGACACCTTGTTGGAATACAACGGCGCCAAAATCATCCGCGGAGAAAACCCGATCCAGGCGCTGAACCCGGCGCTGCCCGCCGATCCAGCCGCCTGGTACAACAAGACCGGCGCCACCGGCGGCTTCGGTGCCTACGTGGCGTTCGTGCCGTCCAGGCAGATGGGCATCGTCCTGCTGGCCAACCGCAACTACCCCAACGAAGAACGCGTGCGCGCCGCGCAACGCATCCTTTCCAGCCTGGAGCCGTGACATGCTGAAGATCCTGGGCAAGGCCTCGTCGATCAACGTGCGCAAGGTACTGTGGACCTGCGCCGAACTGAACCTGCCGTTCCAGCGCGAAGACTGGGGCAGTGGCTTTCGTGCCACCGACACGCCCGAGTTCCTGGCGCTGAACCCCAACGCCACGGTGCCGGTGATCGTCGATGGCGACTTCGTGCTGTGGGAGTCCAATACCATCCTGCGTTACCTGGTCAACCAGTACGGCGGCGAGGCGCTCTACCCCGGCGCCCCGCGCGCCCGCGCCGCGGTCGACCAGTGGCTCGACTGGCAGGCCACCGACCTCAACGACGCCTGGCGCTACCCGTTCATGTCGCTGGTGCGTCAATCGCCGGCGCATCAGGACCCTGCACTGCTGGCCGCCAGCAGCGCCCAGTGGACGGCCAGGATGCGCCTGCTCGAAGCGCGCCTGCAGGCCACCGGCGCCTATGTCGCTGGCGACGCCTTCAGCCTCGCCGACGTGGCCATCGGCCTGTCCCTCAACCGCTGGCGGCGCACGCCGCTGGAGCACCCGCAACTGCCGGCGCTGGAGGCCTATCATGAGCGCCTGCGGCAACGCCCCGGCTACCTCGAGCACGGCGACAACGGACTGGCGTGACAGAACCGGGAAGATTGTCCGACAAGATGTAGTGACTAAAAATAATCACTACAAACCTGTTGACGCCCTTCCCGCGCCTTGTGCATGATGAGGCCGTCTCCCCGATCGGGAGCGGTGGCAAGGGTGTTCCAGACGGCCTGCGCGGTAACGCAGGCCGTCCGTGGAGAGGGAAACTGCCCAGAAGGCAGCGTGAGAAAGCCCCTGTTGCGAAGCTGCTGTAGCAGCCTTGGTTAGCGCGCTACATCGTGTGGCGCCGAATGTGAACTTCAGCCGAACTTCACCAACGAATGAGAGTAATGGGGGCTTTATGATGAACTTGAACAACAATCCAACCATCGACCAATTGGCCCGTCTGTTCGCCGCGCGCAAGGACAGCCTCGACGACCACCTGCTGTGGGTCAGCCAGTCCGGTGAGGTCCGCCTGGACCGCCTGCCGCCGAACACGGTCGAAGCCGAATTCGAATCGCACATGCCCAGCATGCGCGCCCGCTTCAAGGTCTACCGGCGTGGTCAGGGCTACGTCGGCAAGAAGGCCGCCGCCGACACCACCTTCGTCGGTCGCGTACTGCAGACCCTGCAACAAGAATGGCCCGCCGCCCGCGAGCGGCAGGCAATCAAGGTGATCGACGCGCTGAACTGAAGCGGCGCAGCACACCGTTTCTTGAGCCCGGCCTGAAAAGGCCGGGCTTTTTCATTGCTGCTAGGCGAGGCGCCGACGTGGCACCTGTTCCGGCAATGGCAAAGCGCCGGTTGCCAGGGCGCGGGCGCGATCCACGCCCCAGACCAGCGCACGGGTCATGGTTTCGCCCGGCCGCGAGGGGTAGTACTCCTCGAGCAAGGCCTCGCCGCTGCGCGCATACAGTCCGAGAAACAACTGTGTGGCACCGACCCTGGATAGGCGCACCTGCACATCGAAGCTGGTGCCGTCGCTCAGTTCCTCGTCGTGACAGCGACTGTGCAGCTGCGCATCGGCCCACTGCCAGTAGGTCTCTTCCCTGATTCGCATTGAAGTCGATACTCCGTGTCTGAAATCCCGCGCAAGAAAAGCACAGCCTAGGGCCTTCGGCGAGGGGGACGCACCGATACCATGAGCGGGGTCAAGAAATGGCGGGAAAGGCGTGCCGTCGGGCGGTTTCGTGTTGATTGATCAAACGTGATGCGGGGCAAGCCCGCTCCTGCTTGTGAGAGCGGGCTTATGAGGTCAACGCAGGTTCACTTCTTCGACGGGACACGCGGGGTGAAACGCCCCTTCTTGGCCCGTTGCAGGTGCGCCGGTTGCAGTTGCTCCGACTCGTCCAGGGTCATGTTGGCAAAGCCCAGGCGAACAGCCGCCTGGCCGCAGCGTACCTGGCTGTTGATCGGAAACGCATCGTTCAAGTCTTCGAAATAGGATTCGCTCATGCCCTGTCTCCCTCCAATGGCAACCGTGCCGGCAGGCAATACACCTGCCTAGTGAAGCGACGGTCCGTTGAAGTGAGACTAGCCGGTCATTTGCAGACCAGCCGGGCAAAATCTCCTGGCCCGACCAATGGCAACTGGCCTTACTTCAGACGTACCGCCGTGCCGGTGGCGAACACCACGACCATGCCACCCTGTACCGACGGCATGCTGATCTCGAAGTCCACGCCCACCAACGCATCGGCTTGCAACTGCCGTGCCCGCGCCATGAGTTCCTCGGTGGCCTGCTCACGGGCCAGCTTCAGCGCGCCCTCCAGGGTCTGCGAGCGGCCGCCGAAGACGTCGCGAAAGCGCGCGAAGAAATCGCGCACGAAGTTGATCCCCTGCACCGATTCGGCGCTGACCACGCCGAGGTACTCGGCAATCGGGCGACCGTCGAGCTGGCTGGTGGTGCTGATGATCATGGATGTCGCTCCTGAAACAAGACAAAAGAGCACGATCCTAACAAATCCACCGCAAGCAAATTACACAAGCAATATATTGAATAATTATTTGCCGACTCCTAGAATTCCAGCGCAGGACCACGCAAGGAGCGTACATGACCGCCATCCCCGAACAGCCGCCGGCCCGTTGGAGCGAACTGCTCAGCGGCGGCAACGCGCTGCGCTCGATCGCCCTGGCTGGCGGTGTCGCCCTGCACGCCATCAATGTCTACATCGTCACTACCCTGCTACCGACGGTGATCGAAGAGATCGGCGGGCTGGCCTTCTATGCCTGGAACACCACCCTGTTCGTGGTCGCCTCGATCATCGGCTCCACCCTCTCCACCCGCCTGCTGGCCCGTGGCGGACCGCGGGTCGCCTACCTGCTGGCACTGCTGGTGTTCACCCTTGGCTCAATGCTCTGCGCCCAGGCCGGGAGCATGCCGGTGCTGCTGCTCGGGCGTAGCGTGCAGGGCCTGGGAGGCGGCATCCTGTTCGCCTTGAGCTATGCGCTGATCCACCTGGTGTTCGACAGCCGCCTGTGGCCTCGCGCCATGGCCCTGGTCTCGGCGATGTGGGGCGTGGCCACCCTGTGCGGCCCGGCCGTGGGCGGAGTGTTCGCCGAGGGCGGGCACTGGCGCTGGGCATTCTGGTCGCTGTTGCCGGTGGCTGGCGCCCTGGCGCTGATCGTCTGCCTGCGCCTGCCGGCGCGCCAGGCGCTGGACGACAATGGCGCGCGCCCGGCCTACGGGCTGATCGCCTGCCTGGTGGCCTCGGTGCTGGCGATCTGTGCGGCCAGCCTGGCCGACAGCCTGTGGGTCAACCTGGCCGGCATCGTCGCCGGCCTGGCCATCGCCGCGCTGATCGCCCGCCTCGATCCCAGGGCGCGCCACCACCTGCTGCCCACGGGCGCCTACAGCCTCAGGCAACCGATGGGCGCACTGTTCGCCATGATGTGCCTGCTGGTAGCAGCCATCACCACTGAAATCTATGTGCCCTACTTCCTCCAGCGCATCCATGGTTTCGGCCCCCTCGCCGCCGGCTACCTGACCGCCGTGATGGCCGCAGGCTGGACGGTTGGCGCCCTGGCCAGCGCCGGCCGTGACCGTGAAGGCGGCGCCTGGCAGATCCGCAGTGGGCCGCTGGTGGTCGCGGTGGCACTGCTGGCCCTGGCCCTGCTGACCCCCGCCCCGGCCTGGATCGCCAGCGCGCCGGGCCTGGCCTTGTTCGCCCTGGCCCTGGCCGGCGTGGGCCTGGGGATCGGCCTGGGCTGGCCGCACCTGCTCACCCGGGTGCTGCAGGCAGCGCGCCCCGGCGAGGAAAACCTCGCCTCGGCCTCGATCACCACCGTGCAACTTTACGCCACCGCCCTGGCTGCGGCCCTGGCCGGGCTGGTCGCCAATGGTGCCGGGCTGGTCGAGCCCGGCGGCGAGCAAGGCGCGCGCCAGGCGGCGCTGTGGCTGTTCGCCGTGTTCGCCTGCGCACCGCTGCTGGCCCTGCCGTTGGCGCTGCGCCTCACCTCTGAAAGGAAGAAGTGCCCATGAAGGAATCCAAGGAAGTCTACGAGCGGATCAGCGAGCAGTTCGAAGACTTCACCAGCCACGCCAGCCAGCGCGGGGTCGAGGTCGACACGTTTCGCTACATGGCCGGCGACGTAACCGGCGATGAGATTCTCGACCTGGCCTGCGGGCATGGCTTCTTCAGCCGCCGCCTGAAGGACTGGGGCGCGGCTCGGGTGCACGGCGTGGACATCTCGCCGAGCATGATCTACCAGGCGCGCCAGGCCAACGACGGCATCGCCTACGAAGTGCGCGACGTGGCGCAGATGGGCCGCATCGGCCAGTTCGACAAGGTTACTGCCGCCTGGCTGTTCAACTACGCCGGCAGCGTCGAGGAGCTGCGGCGAATGTTCGAGAGCGTCGCGCTCAACCTCAAACCGAACGGACAGCTGATCGCCTACACGGCGAATCCCGCCTTCGACCTGGCCTTGGGCAATTTCACCGAATACGGCATCCGTGTGCTGGACGAGCAGCCGGTGGAAGGCGGCCTGCGCTGCCAGGGGCAATTCATGAGCTCACCGCCTGCGGACTTCACCTATTACCGCTGGGACAAGGCAGTCTACGAGCAGGCCGCCCACGATGTCGGCCTGCGCAATGTGCGCTGGATTGCCCCGCTGATCAGCGGGATCCGCAAGAAGGCGCATCCGCCGGGATATTGGGACCTGTTCGAACAGAACAGCCTGCAGGTCGGGTTGATCTGCAGTCGCTGAAATGATCGGGGCTTACGCATATCCCTGTGGGAGCGGCCTTGTGTCGCGAAAGGGCCGCGAAGCGGCCCCGGTAATTTCAGCGTTTCACCGCAATAGGGGCTGCTGCGCAGCCCTTTCGCGACACAAGGCCGCTCCCACAGAGATCGCGCCAGATTGAGGGGCCTGAGCAAGACGGTTGCTCCCACAGGGATAGTACAGCGCTCAGGAAGGCCTCAAACCTGCACCAACCACTCATCCACTAACCCCTGGCGCGCCAAGGCCTCGCACCAGGCCGGCTCGGCCTCGACCTGGACTTCGTTGCAGTCGAGCTCATGCAACGTCTGTAGTATCCGCAAGGCCCCCAGATCCTCCAGCACCTGGCAACGGGCCCGTGCATACCGACCGTCCCGCCTCGCCTGCGCCCCATGCAAAACCAGCGTCGGCGCACGCCCGTCGAGCATCTTGGCCGAAGCCGGGCAGTCCAGCCCCTGGTCGACCAATACCCGCAAGGGCACCACCGGTTCGGCGCGTTGCCCGGCAACCTGCGCCACCAGCGAGGTGTCGCAGGCCTTCACCCAGTCACAAGTGCTCAGCAGCGCCGAGGCCCTGCCCCGCCAGTGCGCCAGGGGCGCCTGCTCGTCGCAATGGCTGAGCATCGCGCCCTCGCCAATCGCGCCGATCTCCAGCGCCGCCGGACGCAATACCCGCACCCACGGGCGCTGGCGTTCGATGCGCGAGAAGAACCCGCGATTGAGCGCCCGCGCACGTGGGCAGGGCAATGCCTCGACCACGATGCCCGCCTCGCGCAGGCGATCCGCGCCGATGCTCTGCGAGACGTCGCCGCTGGCCGTGACCACCCGGCTTACCCCCGCCGCCACCAGGGCATCGGCGCACGGCGGCGTGCGACCCTGGTGGCCGCAAGGTTCCAGGGTCACATAGGCGGTCGCCCCGCGCGCCGCCGGGCCTGCCTCGCGCAGGGCGTGCACTTCGGCGTGGGGCTGGCCGGCGCGCTGATGCCAGCCGCGCCCTACCACCTGCCCGGCGTTGACGATCACGCAACCGACCCGCGGGTTGGGCATCGTGCTGTACAGGCCCTGGCTGGCGAGCGCCAGGGCCATGTCCAGGTAATGGCGGTCGATCGCACTCACGTGCGCACCAGCGCCAACAGGTAGCGGGCTTCGCCGTGCTGGCGCTCGATCACCTCCAGCCCCTCCCAGGTGAAGCCATGGGCCTCAAGGGTCTGACGGATACCATCGTCGGTGAAGAAGTAGCCTTGGCGCTGGTTGTCCATCTCGCGCCAGCCCGGCTGCGGATGGGCCGCGTCGACCCCGAACACGTTCAGCCCCACCAGCGCGCCGGGGCGCAGCAGGCGGCGCACATGGGCCAGGTACGCGCCCCACTCGTCCGGATGCTGGTGGTGGAAGCAGCCATTGTCCAGGGCCGCATCGAACACCGTGCCCGGCGCCGGCTGCCAGTCCTGCATGGCCTTGTTCACCAGGTCCAGGCGATCGCCCCAGCGTTTGCGCAGCAACGGCCAGCTGGAGTTCTCGACGATATCCAGGCCGGTGACCCGATGCCCGGCGAGGATGAAGGTGGAGGCGTCACGGCCACGGCCCACGCCGATGTCCAGTACATGCTGATCAGCACGGGGGTCGAGACGCTCGAGGAAAGCCTGGGCCGCCTGGATCATGCCGATGTCCCACGACCACTCGTCCTCGCCATGGCTGTAGCGGTGCACGAACGAAGTATCGAGGGCCTTGCGGTAGTCGCCCTGGGCCATGAAGTCACTTGCTTGCTTGCTCATGTGCTGCTCCTTCAGGACGCCAGGCGGGCGTCGATGCCGTAGATGCGCCCGTCATAGGAACTGGCCAGGAAGGCGCCGCTGACGGCGTCGTGGGTCAGGCAGGAAATGCCGCTGGCGGTCGGCCGCTGCATGGGCAGCCAGCGCCGCGAGACCAGGTCGAACAGTGCCACGGTACCGTTGTAGGCCGCGGTGGCGATCACCCGGCCATCAGCGGAGGCGGCGATGCACTTGATCGAGTGCTGGTGCGGCGAGTCGAACACCTCGTCGCCGGTCTCCAGCCACAGGCGCAGCTTGAGGTCGCGACCGATGCTGGCGAAACCGCCGGTGATCGGGCAGCAACCATTGGAAATACGCGTATGCGCCCCCTCGATATGCCGCACGCTGCTGAAATCCTCGATGCTGTGCAGCGCGGCATCGGCCGAGGCGCAGACGCTGAACAGGTGGCGCTGGTCGGCGGCCACGCCCTTGATCGCGTTGTCATGCATGGGGATCGACGCCACCAGGCGCAGCCCGCCCTGGCCATCATGGCCGAACACCAGGCCTTCGCCGGTATAGGTGCCGATCAACGCCAGGTCTTCGCCATTCCTGACGAAGGTGGCGCCGCAGTTGAGTGGCGAACGGTGCTGGTACAGCATGCGCCCGGACAGGCCATCGAACACCTGGCCCATCTGGCCGCCGGTCAACAGCAGCGGTCCGAACGGCAGGAGGAAGTTGCACAGGCTGCCGACACTGGTCACCGGCTGGTCGTCACGGTGCAGAATGCCAGCATCGCCAATGCTGTACTGGCGCTCTTCGCTGCGCACCACGGCGTTAATGCTTACCGCCGGCTCGATGCCCGACACCTGCCACTGGTCCTGCTCGTAGTTCCAGGTGGCGTAGCGCGAGCCGAAGGTGGCGAACACCAGTTGTTCGTCGCCGACAAAAGCGCAGCTGCGCGGCCAGACGATGCTCGGCAGCGCGGTACTGCGGCGCTTGACCAGGTTGCGCGCGGCGTCGAAGGTCCAGAGGATCGCCGAACGGTCATAGCTCAGGCTCACCAGCAGGCGCTTGTCGTCGTTCCAGACGATGCGCTTGATCCCGGCGGCGTGGGCCGGCACGGTCTGCACCTGGCCCTGGGCGATGATCGAGATGCGCCCCTCGTCGTCCCCGGCGAACACCACGCCTTCGCGGGTGATGGCGATGGTGTCGGTCTCCACGCCGCCGATGTCCACCTCGTCGCATTGCTGGCCGCTGCGGGTGTCCCACTGGCGCACGGTACCGTCGTCACTGCTGGAGATCAGGCGCTGGCCGTCCGGCGACCAGACCACCGAGATAACGTCGGCCTGGTGGCCATGGAACGCCTGCAACTGCACGCCGTCGAGGTCGAAGATGCGCAGCACATGGTCACGCGAACAGGTCGCCACGCGCTGGCTGTCTGGCGAGAACACCGCCATCTCGACATCGTCGTTGTGCCCCTGCAGTACGGCTTTCAGGCGCATGCTCGGCACTTCCCAGATGCGCGCGGTGTAGTCGCTGCTGGCGCTGACCAGGTGCTTGCCGTCACTGCTGAAGGCGCACTGGTTGGCCAGGTGGTCGTGGTGCACACGGTGGATCGGCTCGCCGGTGGCGGCGTTCCACAAGATCACCTGGTTGTCGTAGCCGGCGGTGGCGACGAAGCGCGCGGCATGGGCGGCGATACCGCTGATAGGGCCAATGTGTTTCATCGAAAGATCCTTTTTCGCTGGAGTCAGAGCTTGATCGAATGGCTGGACTTGACGGCCTTCGCCTGCAGGTAGTTGCGGTTGTGATTGGTCAGGAACACCCCGGTGGGCACCTGTTCGATCACATCGATGCCACCGGCGCGCAGCTGGGCGACCTTCTCCGGGTTGTTGGTCAGCAACCGGCACTGGTCCACGCCCAGGGCTCGCAGGATCTGCACGGCCGGGTCGAACGAGCGCGAGTCGGCCAAGTGGTTCAGGCGCAGGTTGGCTTCATAGGTGTCCAGGCCCTTGTCCTGCAGCAGGTAGGCCTCGAACTTGGAGTACAGGCCGATGCCACGCCCTTCCTGGCGCAGGTAGATCAGGTAGCCGCCCACCTCCTTGAGGGTGCGCAACGCCTCTTGCAATTGCGGGCCGCAATCGCAGCGCTGCGAGCCGAACACATCGCCGGTGATGCACTCGGAGTGCACCCGCACCAACGGCACGTCGCACTGCTCGCGGCCGATGCCGACGGCGAAATGCTCCTGGTCACGCTCGAAGCCGTGGAAGCCGAAGAAATGGGCATCGACATCGCCGCCGAGGATGGAAATCGGCACGATGGTGTGAAGCGAAACATCCTTGTTCATGGAATCAGACCTCTTGCACGGAAGACGGAACAGCTCAGTTGTGGTTTTCAACCAGGCGAAAACCCATGACGTAGATCGGTCGCGGGTAACGCCCGTGGCGGCGCGCGGTGCGCGCCAGGTCGCGGAAACGGGTAAAGCTGCCACCGCGGGCCACGCGGTGGGTGCCGACATCGAGCACCAGGTCGTCCTCGATCTGCGGGCCGCCGGGGTATGGCCGGTAGTCCTCGGCCACGTACTCTTCGACGTTGCCGGCCATGTCCAGCACCCCGAAGGGCGATGCGGCGTCGCTGAACACGCCGACCGGCGTGCTGTCCAGATAGCCCAGCTCGGCGGTGTTGGCGTGCTCGACCTGGTAGGCGTCGCCCCAGGGGAACTGACGCCCTTCGGGGCCGGCGGCGGCATACTCCCACTGCGCCTCGCTGGGCAGGGCAAAGCGTCGGCCGGTGCGCTCGCTGAGCCACTGGGCGTAGGCATCGGCGTCACTGGCCGAGACGCTGTACACCGGGTGGTTGGCGTGGTGCCGCGGATACCGGCCGAACGCCCAGCCGTCGGGGATGCCGGCATGCCCGCTGTCGAGCAGGAACTGGCGGTACTCCTGGTGCGTCACCGGGAAGCGGGCGATACGGAACGCCGCCAGTTCCACGGCGTGGCGCGGCGTTTCCTTGTCGATCCAGCTGCGGTCCAGGCCAAGCCCGTCGAACTGGTCCATCACCTGCTCGACCGCGCGCGGGTCGAGGCCGATGTGCACCCGCGCCGCCGGGATATCGATCATCTGCGGGGCGAAGGTGTCGATGCGCGGGTCGCCGCGCAATGCCAGCACCTCGCCGGCGGCGATGCGCCGGGCCAGGGGTTGGCGTGGCTGCTCAAGCAACGTCAGCAAGACGTCCAGCGGCGCCTGGAGCAGATCGTCGAGCGCCGTGGCGACCTGCGCCTGCAACGGATGCTCCTGGTAGTGCTCTGGGTAGCCCATCAACGCCCGGTCGCTGACATCCTTGGGCAATGGGCTGGGCAGCCGTGGCCAATGCCACTGTTTGTAGCTGTTCATGCGAATACCTGCCTAGGCACAGGCCCGCCGAGCGGCAGGCCTGTGACGACGTGGGGTCAGAGGCGGTCGAGGAGCAACCGAGGGTTGCTTTCGATCATCTCCACTTCGGCGCTGTAGACCTCGATCACCAGGCCATCCGGGTCCTCGAAGTAGACGGCGCTGCGCACGTTGTCCGGCCCATGGTGGTAGCCCGGCGCCGGGCCGTTGCCCTTGACCAGCTTGATGGTGCCGGCAGCGGTGACCTGCTCGGCGATGCGCCGCACATCCCCGGGCAGTGCCCGCACACCGATGTGGTAGCCGGTCGGGTAGCTGAACGACTCGCTCTGCTCGATGAAGAAGTCGAAGCCGTTGAGCTCCATCACGGCCTTGCGCGGCCCCAGGTTGTAGCAGTAGTTGGCGCCGAGGATGTCGCTGTAGAACGCCTTGGAGGCTTCCAGGTCGCGGGTGAGGATATTGATGTGGTTCAGCTCGGGGCGCTGCGCGGCCCGCGCCGCTTCGTCCAGGCCCAGGCTGTCGAGCGAACGCCACAGCTTGGTCGCGGCCGCGAACTTGGCGAAGCCCGCCAGCCAGTCCTTGATCGCCAGCTCCGGCGCCTGCCCGGCGCCGATATCCAGCGAGTACGGATAGAGAAAGCCCTGGCTCGCCTGCTGCCACTGGGCGATCACGCCGCTGGCGGGCGGCAACTGTGCCAGTGCACCCTGCACGCGGACCAGCACCAGCGCGGTGTTGCGACACAGCCCGCTGGCCTCATTGAGCAACGTGTTCAACGCAACCGGTGGCGTGGCGCTGTCGAGCAGCAGGCAGACTGCGTCCACCGGCCCCTGGCCGGCCGGCTTCTGGCTGACCTGCAGGCTGAAACCTGCCGCCGCCGCGGCGCTGCCCAAGCTGTCCAGGGCCTGGGCCGCCGCGTCGCCAAGCGGCGCGGCATGCAATGCCAACAAGCGCAGCATCAGGCAGCCCTCCGCCCGATCAGCAGGGTGTAGCGGCCAATCGGCTCCTGCTCCACGCTCAACCCCGCCGACGCCATGCTGTCGATCAGGTAGCGGGTCGGATGCAGCTCGCCGTTGACCGTGTTGAGCATCATGTGCAGGGAGAAGTCGGCCGACAGCGCCGGGTGGATCTCGTCATCCTCCAGGGCCATGCTCAGCACCAGCAGCGCGCCGTCGCCCTCGACCATGCCGGCAGCGCCGGCGATCAGGGTACGCACCTGCTCGCGGGTGAAATAGTGCAGGCAGTCGTTGAGCATCACCACGTCGGCCCGCTCGCCCTGGTACTGCGCCAGGTCCAGCAGGTTGCGGGCATGGAAGCCCAGGCGGTCGTCAAGACGGTACTTGGCGAAGGTGGCCGCGGCCGCCTCGCGGGTGGGCTCAAGGTCCCAGACCTCGCCCTTGACCTGCGGATTTCGGCTGGCGATCTCGGCCAGGTAGGTGCCGTGGCCACCGGCCAGGTCGATCACCCGGCGGGCCTTGTCGAACAGCGGCAGGTCACGCAGCACATCAACCATGGGCTGGCTGAAACGGACCATGGCATCGTTGAAGGCGTCGCGGGCCGCCAGGTCGTGCTTGAAGCGGTTTTCCTGCTGGAAATCCAGCGAGGTGCGGCTGCGCAGCACTTCGTCCAGGCGCGGCCAGTTTTGCCACTGCAGGCGCTGGTGGTCGATGATCGGGCCGATGAACTCGGCGCTGTCGCTGACCAGGAAACGCTGGCTCAGCGGCAGGTTCTCGAAACCTTGGGCGGTGCGCTTCAACAGGCCCATGGCCACCAGCGCGTTGAGGAAGATGCGGCCCTTGTTCGGCACCCAACCCAGCGCATCGCTCAGGGCCTGGGCGCTGACCGGCTGGCGGGTGTGATCGAACACACGCTGGGCCAGCGCCGAATGCAGGATCGCGGACTGGCGGTACTGGTCGGAAAGCTTCACCAGGTCGACCACGCCTTGCAGGCTGTTCAGCGCGTCGGCGTGTTCATAGATGGTCACGGGTTTCTGGGCATTCATGCACTCACATCCCTGTCGAGTTATTGTGGGTGAGCCCATGCCCGGCATTTGCCAGCAAGGTGTCGATGGACGTGCACGCACCCCTCCCTGGGACCGGCAAGCACAGGCTCCGCATTTCAGCTTAGCCGCGGACTCAATAAATACAACTAATACCTTTTATATTTTTATCGCATATAAATTTTATATTCGATAATCGTTCTTCTTGCACAAATCACCACGAATCCGGGCTATCCTTCGCCCACTTGCCTGCGCAAAGGATGGCCCAGGAGAGTGCCCGATCCGTTCATTCACGCCCGGTTTCCAGCGCTCCATGACCTCGACCACCGTTGATACCAACTGCACCGCCGACCGCATCCTGTTCCTGCTCAAGACCCGCGGGCCGCTCAAGACCGCCGACCTGGCCCAGCTGCTCACCATCACCTTCGAAGCCACTCGCCAGCAAGTGCAGAAACTGCAGGCGGCCGACCTGGTCAGCGGCATCAGCGTGCCGGCCAAGGGCGCCGGGCGCCCTTCGCAGAAATGGGCACTGACCGCCACGGCCCAGCGCCGCTTCCCCGACTCCCACAGCGTGCTGACCCTGCAACTGATCGAGAGCGTCGAGCAGGTGTTCGGCAGCGACGGGGTCGACCGCCTGATCAGCCGCATGGAAGACAGCAACAGCCGTGAGTACCAGCAGGCCTGCGCCGATGGCCAAAGCCTGGAGGACAAGGTGCGCATCCTCGTGCAGCTGCGCGAGCGCGCCGGCTACATGGCCGAAATGCAGGCCGACGGCAACGACTGGCTGATCGTCGAGAACCACTGCCCGATCTGCATCGCCGCCACCCGCTGCCAGGGGTTCTGCCGCAGCGAGCTGCAGGTATTCCAGGCGGCGATCGGCGAGCAGGGGCTGGTGGAGCGTTGCGAACACCTGATTTCAGGGGATCGGCGCTGCGTCTATCGCATTTCGCCGAAGTAGCGGCCCCAACCGGTCAGATCCGCCGCCTGCCCTTGAGCGCTGGAATCGTGGTCTGCGCAATCGCCACCTGTTCCTGCCCGCGACGCGTGTTGGCCGCCAGGCCCGCCAAGGTCGGCTGACTGAACAACAGGCGCGCATCGGCATGCAGCCCGGCCTGGCGCATGCGCGCCACCAGGCTGACCGCCAACAGCGAGTGCCCACCCAGCTCGAAGAAGTTGTCGTCGCGGCCGACCTGCTCGATCTTCAGCACTTCGGTCCAGATCTGCGCCAGCGTATGCTCCAGCTCGTCACGGGGCGCCTCATAGGCCCGACTGATCACCGCCTCCACGCCCGGCGCCGGCAAAGCGCGGCGATCGACCTTGCCATTGGGGCTCAGCGGCAACTCGGCCAGCAGCACATAGGCCGAGGGCACCATGTAGGCCGGCAGTCGCGCCAGCAGGTAGGCACGCAGCGCTTCCAGCGTCGGCGCGCCATGGCCGTCGCGACAGCTGGCATAAGCCACCAGGCGCTCCTCGCGAACCAGCACCACCACCTGGCCAAGGTCCGGATGAGCCGCCAACAGCGCCTCGATCTCGCCCGGCTCGATGCGCAGGCCGTTGAGCTTGACCTGGAAGTCGTTGCGACCGAGAAACTCCAGCTCACCATCGGCGCGATAGCGCACCAGGTCGCCGGTTCGGTACAGGCGGTCGCCGGCCACGAACGGACTGGCGATGAAGCGCTCGGCCTGCAACGCCGGCAAGCCCAGGTAGCCGCGGGCCACACCGATGCCGCCGATGTGCAGTTCGCCGGCACAACCCACAGGCACCGGACGGTCATGGGCATCGAGCACGTACAGACGCGTGTTGCCGATCGCCCGCCCGATCGGCGGGGCGGCGACGGGCAACGGCTGCTGCGGCTCCAAGGTCCAGGCGGTGCTGTCCACGGTAGCTTCGGTGGGGCCATAGACATTGTGCAAGCGCACCTGGGGCAAGGCCTGGCGCACCCGTTGCGCCAGCGCCAGCGTCAGCTCGCCGCCACCACAGAAGACATCGCGCAGGCTGCTGCAACGCTCCACGCCCGGGGTGTCGAGAAACGCTTGCAGCAGGGCCGGAACGAACTTGACGGTGGTCACCCTGCGCGACTGGACAAGCTGCACCAGGTAAGCCGGATCGCGGTGACCGTCGGGGCGGGCCAGCACCAGGCGCAAGCCCGCGCACAGTGGCCAGAACAACTCCCACACCGAACCGTCGAAGCTGAACGGCGCCCGCTGCAGCAGCGCGTCGTCGGCCCGCGGCGGGCACAGGTCGCTGCCCCAGCGCATCAGGTTGCACAGCCCGCCGTGCTCGACCATCACCCCTTTCGGCGTGCCAGTCGAGCCCGAGGTGTACATGACATAGGCCAGGTGCCCGCCACCCAGTTCCGGCAGCTCCGGCGCATGGTCGCCGTGCACCTGCCAGTCACCGTGATCCAGATCCACCAGCGGTGTCGACTGACCCTCGAACAGGCCACGGGTGGCTCCGTGCACCAGCAGTGCCAGGGGCGCGCTGTCGGCCAGCATGTAGTGCAGGCGTTCGTCGGGGTAGCCGGGGTCCAGCGGCACATAGGCGCCACCGGCCTTGAGCACGCCGAGCAGGCCGACGATCAGCGAGGCGCCCCGCTCCAGGCACACCGCTACCCGGCTGTCGGGCCGCACGCCAAGGCCGATCAAGTGATGGGCCAGGCGATTGGCCTGGGCGTCGAGCTCGCGGTAGGTGAGCTGCGCGTCTTCACTCTGCAGCGCCACGGCATCCGGCGTGCGTCGCACCTGAGCGGCGAACAGCGCCGGCAGGTGCGGATACGCGGGATCCAGCGCAACCTCGGTGCTGTTGAGGGTTTCCAGCAGATACACACGCTCCGTTTCCGGCAGGGTCGGCAGCGCCTCGAGCGCCACCGGGGCTTCGCTGAGCAGGGCGGCAGCCAGCGCCTGCAGGGCGCAGGAAACGAACCCTAGCACCCGTCCGGCACCCAACTCGCAAGGTGCCCGCACACTCAGGCGCAGGCTGTCGCCCTGCTCGTCCACGGTCAACACTAGGGCGTGACTGTGCACCTCGCTGGCATCGAGCAGGGTCACCCCGGGCAACGCTTCGGCGTCGTGCGCGGCGCCATGCCGGTAGTTGAGCAGGCTGTCGAACAGTGCCACGCCGGCGGGCAGGCCACTGCAGCGCTGGGCCAGCACCAGCGGCGCGTCCTCGTGCCTGAGCAGCGCCGCCAGCTGGCCGTGGATTCCGACCAGCGCCTGGCCCACGTCGCGACCCGCCAGCGACACCCGCAGCGGCAGGCTGTTGATGAACATGCCCAATGCCCGGTCGGCGCCCTCGCCCGCCATCACCCGCCCCAGCAGCACGGTGCCGAACACCACCTCGTCGCGACCACCCAAGGCCCCCAGCACCTGGGCCCAGGCCAGGTGCATCAGGCTACCGAGGCC
The DNA here is from genome assembly GCF_057480795.1 of Pseudomonas sp. P110(2024). Lineage (NCBI taxonomy): Bacteria > Pseudomonadati > Pseudomonadota > Gammaproteobacteria > Pseudomonadales > Pseudomonadaceae > Pseudomonas > Pseudomonas sp. P110(2024). The sequence continues at coordinate 38,792 of NZ_JBLIYT010000004.1, read as the reverse complement.
GACGTCGTATTGGCGCACGCGCTGGCGCAGGGCCAGGGCCAGGTCCTCAGGAACGGTCAGGACGCAGGTCTCGACACGGGTCTGGATCCCCTCGCCCATGCCGGCCAGCCTCGGCGGCGCCTCCACCCCGGCCAGTGCTTCGCGCAGGAACACTTCATGGCCCGCCTGCCGAGCCTCGTCGCGGCTCATGGCAACGTAATTGCGGTAGGGCACCGGCCTGGGCAATGTATGCCCTTCGTTCGCCATCAGTACCGCCAGTTCGGCCAGCAGCACCTGCACCGATACGGCGTCGTTGACCAGATGGTGGAAGTGCAGCAGCCCCAGCCAGCGCTGCCGCGCGCTGTCCTCGACGCAGGCCAGAGCCATCATCGGCGCCTGACGCAGGTCCAGCCGCAGTCCCTCTTCGCGCAGCCGGGTGGCCGCGTCGCCCGGACCGGACGCAAGCACCCTCAACGGCAACCAGGCCTGGCGCCACACCACTTGCTGCGGCTGCGCCAAGCCTTCCCAAGCCAGGCTGGTACGCAGGATGTCGTGACGCTCGATGACCCCGGCCAAGGCGCGGTTGAACGCCTCCAGCGCAGCCTGGCTGGCGAAGGCGAACAGCGCCTGTTGCTGGTACGGGTCACGGTCTTCGGTGAGGTGGTGATACAGCAGCCCCTCCTGCAGCGGTGCCAGCGGGTAGATTTCCTGCACATTGGCCGCCCCGCCCGGCACCCTGTCGACGATGCGGTCGATGTCGGCCTGCTCGAGGTGGGTCAGGGCCAGCATTTCTGGGGTGATCCGCTGGCAACCCGGGGCCACGCGATTGGCCGCCACCGAGTGCACGGGGGCGCCGTCAAGCGACGCGGCCAGGCTCGCCAGGGTCGGTTGGCCAAAGAGGACCTGGGCATCGACCTGCAACCCCGCCTGACGCATGCGCTCGATCAAGCGCACCGCCAGCAGCGAATGACCGCCCAGTTCAAAGAAATGATCGTGCCGTCCGATCTGCTCCACCTCCAGCAACTCGGCCCACAGCGCGGCCAGGCGCTGTTCAAGCTCGCCTCGGGGCGGCTCGTGGGCGCGCCGTACCGTGGCCTCGTTGCCCGGCGCGGGCAACGCGCGGCGGTCAAGCTTGCCATTGGCGGTCAACGGCCAGGCCGCCATCGCCACATAAGCGCTCGGCAGCAAGGCGGCCGGCAGGCGGCTGCGCAGGTGTTCGTGCAACTGCAACGGGGTCGACGGCTGTTCGCCAAGGTACCAGGCCACCAGTTGGCCGTCGCGCAGCAGCACCAGCGCCTCGCGCACGGCTGGATGACTGGCCAGCGCGCTCTCGATCTCGCCCAGTTCGACCCGTACGCCGCGTATCTTCACTTGGTCGTCGCTACGCCCAAGGTACTCCAGGGTACCGTCGGGCAACCAGCGCACCAGGTCACCCGTGCGGTACATCCGGGCGCCATGCTGCAGGGTGAACGGGTCGTCGAGGAAGCGCTCGGCAGTCAGTTCGGGGCGGTTCAGATAGCCGCGGGCGACTCCCGCGCCGCCGATGTGCAGCTCACCGACAGCACCTATCGGCAGTTGCCGTCCCTGGGCATCGAGCACGTACAGCCGGGTGTTGGCCACCGGCGCGCCAATGTGCAGCACCTGGCCCGGGCGCACCTCGCCCGCGCTGGCCACTACCGTGGCCTCGGTCGGCCCGTAGTTATTGATGATCTGGCAGCCACGCTCTCGGGCCAGCCGGCGCAGGCGATCGCCGCCGACCAGCAAGGTGCGCAGAGTCGGATGTGGCGCGCCCTGGGCGAAGGCGTGCTCGGCCACCGGCGTGGGCAGGAAGCTGACCTGCAGCGGCTGGGCGCGCCACCAGCGCAGCAGCGCGTCGATGTCCTCGCCGCCCTCGCCCACCGGTGCCAGGTGCAGGGTGGCGCCAGCGCACAAAGCCGGCCAGATCTCCCAGGCCATGGCATCGAAGCCGAAACCGGCCAGGCTGGAGGTTGCGCTGCCAGGGTGGAGATCGAAGGCTTCGCAGTGCCAGTCGACCAGGTTGGCGAGCATGCGGTGCTCGATCATCACGCCCTTGGGCTGACCGGTCGAGCCGGAGGTGTAGATCACATAGACCAGGCTAGAACCCGACAGCCCCGGCACCTCGAGGTCGGCGAACGCCGTCGCGGGCAGTGGCAGGCGGTCCAGTTCGATCACCGGCACCTCGATGGCTGGCAGACGCTCGCGCAGGCCGGACTGGGTCAGCACCACCTTCGGCGCACAATCGTCGAGCAGGTAGCGCAGGCGCTCGTCCGGGTGCGCCGGATCGATCGGCACATAGGCGGCGCCGGCCTTGAGCACCGCCAGCAGGCCGACCAGGGTGTCCAGGCCGCGGCGGGCGACCACGGCCACCCGTTGCTCCGGCACCACGCCCAGGGCCAGCAGTTGGGTGGCCAGCTGGTTGGCGCGGTTGTTCAGCTCGGCATAACTCAGGTGGCGCCCCTCGTGCACGGCGGCCGTCGCCTCGGCGCGCAGCGCGGCCTGGGCCTCGATGCGCCGATGGATCAGAGCCGGGCCTTGGGCTGCGCTGGCGGTGGCATTCCACAGGCGCAGGCGCTGCTGCTCGTCAGGCAACAGCAGGTCGTAGTCGTCGATGCCCGCCTGCGGCCGCGCCAGCCCCTGGGCCAGCACATGCAGCAGGCGCGCAGTGAACACCTCGACCTCTTCGGGGGCCAGCCAGGCTTGGTTATGTACCAGGTGCAGCCAGGCCTTGCCATTGTGCGGGTTGCTGCGCAGGTAGATCGACAGCGGCGTCGGCTCGTGATCGTTGCATACCTTCACGCTGTGGGCGCCGAGGCTGCCATAGCGCAGGTCGTGGCCCTCTTCCTCGTAGGACACGGTGATCTCGAACAATTGCCCACGGGCCTCCCGGGATAGCCCCAGCACCCGGTTGAGCTCGCTGAGCGGCAGGCGCTGGTGACGCAGGTCGCGCCGCAGGGCATCGCCGATACCGCGCACCAGTTCGGCGAAGCTCAACTGCCGACCGAAGTCCATGCGCAAGGCATTGACCTGGACGAACATGCCCAGGGTCGCCTTGGCCCGCGCATTGCCACGGTTACGCACCGGCAGGCCGACGACCCAGTCGTCCCGCTGCCAGGCCCGGGCACAGCACACGTGCAAGGCCGCCAGCAGCACATGGGCGACCGATCCCTGCAGCTCGTCGGCCAGCTGCCGCATGCGCGCCAGCAGGTCGCCGTCGAAACTGCGCTCCAGCGCATGGCTGGGCGTGGCACCTGGCGGCAGGGCCTGTTCCTTGGGCTGCAGCAGCGCATCCGGTAGTTGTGGGTAACGGCCTAGCCAATAGGCAAGATCGCGCTGCTGACGGGCCGATCCCTGGTAGGCCAGGTCATCCTCTATGAATGTTCGGTAGGACGGGGCCGTGTCCGGCAGTGCCAGGCCCTGCTCAAGCAGACCGTAGTACTGGCCCAACTGGTGGAGCAACTGCTCCAGGCCCCAGCCGTCAAGGATCAGGTGATGGGCCTGCAACATCAGCAGGCTGCGCCCGGCATCCACATGCAGCAATGCCATGCGCAGCAACGGTCCGGTTTCAAGGGCGAAGGGCTGTTGCAGCAAGGTCTTGGCCAGACGCTGCGCAGCGGCGAACGGCTCGGCCTGCCCGCGCAGGTCGTGCTCGTCCAGCGGCACCTGCAAGCCGGCCACAAAGCGCTGGCGAGCGATGCCATCGTCCCCCGCCTCGCGCACCAGCACCGTGCGCAACCCGTCGTGAAGCGCGACCAGATGCGCCAGCGCGCGCCGCAGCAGACCACTGTTCACGGCGCCGTCAAATTCCAGATACCCACCGACGTTGTAGAGCGGCGAGTCACCGTGGCTGATCTGGTCCAGCCAGATGTCGCGCTGGGCGCAGGTCAGGGGGAAGCTATCGGCGACAGGCATGGGCGGGTCTTCCTTGAAACGGGATCGTCCGCGGATTCAAGCACCCACCCCGCGCCCTGTATGGCCCCCCAAACCCGGACATTGGCCAGTCCCTTATTGCTCCGCCTAAGTCCGCTGAAACTTTTGTAGGAAATTGACGATAGTCGGCAGCCGGTACCTGCCTACCCCCGCCAACCGACGGGGCAATCGCCGGCGATCTGGCCGGTTTCTGGCGCCAATTGTCCGACAATCCGTCAATTAAGGCTGCATGAGCCCACGGAAATGCCGACTTTTCTTGTCGGATAATTTGACATTTCCTGTCCCCGCTTTCCGCTACAGACGCAGGCTCGGAGCCTGCTATTCAATAGCGCCAAGCCCCACCACAGAGAGGACTCGACCGCGAGACCCACCGCGTTACCGGATCAAGGAAGACGACGACATGAAGCTGATCGACAGCCTCGAACACCGCCACGACCCGCACCTGTACCTGCAATTGGGGGCACTGGTTGCCAGCACCGGCGATGCCACCTTCGCCGAACAGATGTTCCAGCTGATCGACGACCAGGTGCCGATCCATCGGCTCGACCTCAGCGAGTGGACCCTTGACAGCGACCAGGCCAACATCCGCCAGGTCAAGGTGCTGGGCAGCGCCGGCCTGCCCGAGGCGACGCCCGCGCAAGCGCAGCTGCGCCATCCCCTGCTGCAAAGCATCATGCGCATGGAAGACCCCTTGCTGATCCAGATAAACGCCCCCGTGCACCAGTGCAACCTGGTGTCGCGCAGCGGCGACCGGCGCTGGGTCATCTGCTGCCATCGCCAGCGCAGCGAGCGGATGTTCTCCCTGACCGAACTGTCGCTGCTCAAGCGCCTGTCCGACACCCTGCTGCCACTGGTCGAGCACCATGCCCAGCTGTTCCTGCAGACGGCCCAGCGTCGTCCGGGCAGCGTGCAGGCGGATGAGGCCGGCTCGCTGCGCCAGGTCTTCACCGAGCGCCTGGAGCAGGAGGCAATCCGCCTGTCCACCCGCGAGCAGGAAGTGTGCATCGGCCTGCTCACCGGAGCCACCGTGCCGCAGATGGCCCAGCGCTTGAATGTGAAGAACAGCTCGATCGAGACCTACCTGAAACGCGCCACCGCCAAGCTCGGCGTCAGCGGACGCCATGGCCTGGCCCGCTGGATGGCCGGCACCTGATCCCAGAGACCCTGTCATGCCGCGAATCGCCCTGCCCTTGCTTGCTCTCGTTCTGACCGGTTGCAGCCTCGCCCCCGACTACCAACGCCCACCTTCGCCCAGCGCCGAGCAGTACCCCACGGGCGTCGCCTACCGGGGCGGGCCACCCGCCACGGACCTGACCGGCGACTGGCGCGGGGTGTTCCAAGACCCGGTGCTGCGCCAGTTGCTCGACACCGCGCTGGCCAACAACCGCGACCTGCGCGTGGCCGTGCTCAACGCCGAGGCCTACCGCGCCCAGTACCGCATCCAGCGCGCCGAGCTGATGCCGAAGATCGCGGCCAACGCCCAGGGCACACGCCAGTACCTGCCACGGCGGCGCACCGGCGGCGAAGGCATGATCAGCACCCAGCAATCGGCCACCGTTGGCATCAGCGCCTATGAACTGGACCTGTTCGGTCGATTGCGCAGCCTCAGCGACCAGGCGCTGCTCAGCTACCTGGCCACCGACGAGGCCCGGCGTGGCGCCGAGCTCAGCCTGCTCAGCAGCGTCGCCGGCGCCTATCTGACCTGGCGTGCCGACCAGGAATTGCTGGCCCTGTCGCGCCAGACCCTGCAAGCCGACGAAAAGAGCCTGCGCCTGACCCAGCGTCAACGCCGCACCGGCACGCTGTCGGCGCTCGACCAGATCCAGGCCACCACCCGCGTCGACAGCACCCGCGCCGCCGTGGCGCGCTACACCCGCTTGGCCGCCCAGGACTTCAACCAGTTGCAGCGCCTGGTCGGCACGCAGATCGACGAACACCTGCCGGCATTGCCGCTGGCCGACGAACAGATTGCCAGGGTCCCCGCCGGCCTGCCCGCCGACCTGCTGCAGCGCCGCCCGGACATCCGTCAAGCCGAGTACCAGCTGCAGGCCGCCAACGCCAATATCGGCGCGGCGCGGGCAGCGTTCTTCCCGAGCATCAGCCTGACCGCCAACGCCGGCAGCAGCAGCCGCGAGCTGGCCGACCTGTTCGACGCCGGCACTGGCACCTGGCTGTTCCAGCCGCAGGTCAACCTGCCGCTGTTCAACGCCGGCAGCCTGCGTGCCAGTCTCGATTACGCCACGTTGCAGAAGGACATGCAGGTGGCGCGCTACGAGAAGTCGATCCAGACCGCCTTCCAGGAAGTGGCCGACGGCCTGGCGGCGCGCAGCACCTATCAACAGCAATTGCGGGCCCAGCGCGACCTGGTCAAAGCCAGCCAGCGCTACCACGACCTGGCCGAGAACCGCTACCGCACCGGTATCGACAGCAGCCTGACCTTCCTCGACGCCCAGCGCTCGCTGTTCAGCGCCCAGCAGGGCCTGATCAGCGACCGTCTGGCGCAGTTGCTCGCCGAGGTGAACCTGTTCACGGCCTTGGGTGGCGGCTGGGACGAGGCGCCGGGGCTGGCCTACCAGCGCTCCACGGCCCTGCCGAAGTAGACCGACGGCGATACCCCGAGGGTGCGGCGGAACATCGCGCTGAAGGCACTGGGGCTGTCATAGCCCAGGTCCAGCGCCACCTCCAGCACCGACTGCCCGGCCGCCAGGGCATCCAGGCTTGCCAGCAGGCGCATGCGCCGCAGCCATTGCACCAGGCTCAGGCCGGTCTCGCGCTGGAAGGCACGGGTCAGGGTGCGCGGGTTGAGGCCGCTGTGGGCCGCGGCACGGGCCAGGCTCCAGTCCTCGGACAGTGCCTGGCGCAGGGCCTCGCACAGGCCTTGCAGGTGCGCCGAATGCGGACTGGGCACATGCAGGGCGAATACCGGCAGCACGCGCAGTTCGTCGAGGATCAGTTGCATGATCCGCGCCTCGCGGCCCTGGGCCGGATGGTCGGGGGCGATGTCCATGGCGCGGATGATCAGCTCGCGCAACAGCGGCGAGATCTCGATCACCTGGCACTGGCGCGGCAGGTCCGGGCGCGCGTTGGGTTCGACGAACAAGGTACGCATGCGCACGACGCCGGCCATGCGCAGCTCGTGCTCGACCGCCGCTGGCACCCACACTCCACGCCCCGGGGGGACCACCCAGCAGCCTTCGCGGGCACTGACCGTGACCACGCCACTGATCGCGTGGATCAACTGGGCGCGGTCATGACAGTGCGGCGCGATGTGCTCGCCATGGCGGTAGTTCTCGGCGAGCGGCAGGATGATCGGACGCGGCATCGGTGCGGGTCTGGCATGGTTGAACGTAGATTATTGGCGATGCGTGGGGCTAAGGGGAACCCGGTGACTTGTGGGAAAAGCCCCGATATCAGCACCCCTTGGCCGCTTCCTGCGCCGATACCGGCACATCGAAGACCTTGTCGAACCCCCACTGGAACACGAACGCATAGACGAAGAAGAACACGAACAACGCCAGGTTGGTCACCAGCGCCGCCCACAGCCCGATGTCCAGCCAGTACGCCACCAGCGGCAGCAGGATCAGCACCAGCCCGCCCTCGAAGCCCAGGGCATGCAGCAGGCGCCGCAGGAAGGTGCGGCTGCGCTGGCGCTGGCGCGCTTCCCAGCGCTCGAACGCCCAGTTGTAGGCCATGTTCCAGCTCATGGCGATGCCCGACATGAGGATCGACAGCACGGTGGACTGGGCCATGCCGGCGCCGAACGCCAGCTCCAGCGCCGGCGCCACGCAGGCCACGGCGATGGCCTCGTACAGGATGGCCTGGACGACCTTGCGCGCCTTGCCTTGCATGCTCTACTCCCTGAAGAAAAGACCTACAAAGCTACAAGAAGAAGGCTGTAAGAAAAAGCCGGAAATACTTTATTGACTGACCGTTCAATCAAGAAAAACTAGCATAAACGTTTCCGCACCAACCCTCCCTGGCGTTCGGCCTCGACAGTGCCGACACGACCCCCGCCTCCATGGCACTTCCGCAAGCGCCTGCAGCGCACCGTCCGGCGCAGGCCGCGCATTGGACAACCCCGTGATCGACTGCTTGTATCTATGACTGGCAAGCGGCGACACGTCGTACAACTTCGTCCAGGGAATCGAACGAGGAACTACACGATGGCTTACACCGTGATGATGGTATTCGGTACCCGCCCCGAAGCGATCAAGATGGCCCCGCTGGCCCGCGTCCTGCGCGACTGGCCCGAGGTCGACCTGCATATCTGCTCCACCGGCCAGCACCGCGAAATGCTCGAACAGGTCCTCACCGCCTTCGGCCTCACGGTCGATCAGGACCTGCAGGTGATGACCCAGAACCAGACCCTCAACGGCCTGTCCCGCGACCTGCTGGACAAGCTCGACCGCGCCTACGAGCAGGTCAAGCCCGATATCGTGCTGGTCCACGGCGACACCACCACCAGCTTCATCGCCTCGCTGGCGGCCTTCCACCGGCATATACCCATCGGCCATGTCGAAGCTGGCCTGCGTACCGGCAACCTGCAGCAGCCCTGGCCCGAGGAAGCCAACCGGCGCTTGACCGGCGTGCTCGCCGACCTGCACTTCACCCCCACCCGCGACTCCGACGCCAACCTGATCCGCGAAGGCGTGCCGCCCGAGCATATCGAGGTCACCGGCAACACAGTGATCGACGCCCTGCTGTGGATGCGCGACAAGCTGCACCGCGATAACTGGCGCCCCGCCCCCGAATCCCCGCTCAAGGTGCTGAGCGACAACCAACGCATGGTGCTGATCACCGGCCACCGCCGGGAGAACTTCGGCAGCGGCTTCGAACGCATCTGCCTGGCCCTGGCCGAACTGGCCTTGCGCTACCCGGACGTGCAGTTCCTCTACCCCGTGCACCTCAACCCACAGGTGCAGCACGCGGTGTACAGCGTGCTGTCCGGGCGCGACAACATCCACCTGGTCGCCCCCCAGGACTACCCGCACTTCGTCTGGCTGATGAACCGCGCCCATATCATCCTCACCGACTCCGGCGGCGTGCAGGAAGAGGCGCCAGCCCTGGGCAAGCCGGTGCTGGTGCTGCGCAAGGTCACCGAGCGCCCCGCCGTGCTCAAGGGTGGCACGGTCAAGCTGGTCGGCACCCTGACCGAGCGCATCGTCCACGAGACCAGCCAATTGCTCGACGACCCGGCGGCCTACGCGCGCATGGCGCAGGTGTTCACCCCCTTCGGCGACGGCCACGCCAGCGAGCGCATCGCCGAACGCCTGAGCCGCTGGTTCGCCGAGCAATCCGCCGCGCGGGACAACGCATGAGCCTGGCTTTCATCGACTTCCTCACCTATGTCCTGTTCGGCCTGAAGATCCTCGCCATCATCCTGGCGACACTGATGTTCGTGCTCGGCCTGGACGACCTGTTCATCGACCTGTGCTACTGGGGACGCACGCTGATCCGGCGCTTTCGGATCTACGACAAGTTCGACAAGGCCGACGAGAAACGCCTGTTCGAGGTGGCGGAAAAGCCCCTCGCGATCATGGTGCCGGCCTGGAACGAGGTCGGCGTGGTCGGCGAGATGGCGCGCCTGGCGGCCTCAACCATCGACTACGAGAACTACCAGATCTTCGTCGGCACCTACCCCAACGACCCGCAGACCCAGGCCGACGTCGACGCCGTCTGCCTGCACTACCCCAACGTGCACAAGGTGGTCTGCGCCCGCCCCGGCCCGACCAGCAAGGCCGACTGCCTGAACAACATCATCGACGCCATCCTGCGCTTCCAGCAGGACGCGCGCATCGAGTTCGCCGGTTTCATCCTGCATGACGCCGAGGACGTCATCTCGCCGATGGAACTGCGCCTGTTCAACTACCTGCTGCCGAACAAGGACATGATCCAGATTCCGGTGTACCCCTACGCACCGGAATGGAAAGGCTTCACCGCCGGCCACTATGTCGACGAGTTCGCCGAGAACCACGGCAAGGACGTCATCGTGCGCGAAGCGCTCACCGGCCAGGTGCCCAGCGCCGGGGTCGGCACCTGCTTCAGCCGCCGGGCGATCAGCGCCCTGCTCGAGGACGGCGACGGCATCGCCTTCGATGTGCAGAGCCTGACCGAGGACTACGACATTGGTTTTCGTCTCAAGCAGAAGGGCATGAAGTGCATCTTCGCCCGCTACTCCATCACCGACCCGGCGCTGGCCCTCAAGCAGGACTGGCGCCTCGGCATGAGCCGCGAATTCGCCCAGGTGATCTGCGTGCGCGAGCACTTCCCGCGGGACTGGCAGCACGCCATCCGGCAAAAATCGCGGTGGATCGTCGGCATCGTGTTCCAGGGTACCAGCAACCTCGGCTGGAGCCGCAAGGGGGCGCTCAACTACTTCCTCTGGCGCGACCGCCGCGGGCTGTTCGCCTACCTGCTGAGCTTTTTGGTCAACCTGTTGCTGCTGGTGCTGCTGGCGATGTGGCTGGTGACGGTGATCGCGCCGGAGTCGTGGCGCTTCATGTCGATCCTCAGCGACAGCAAGCTGCTGAGCACGCTGCTGTGGCTCAACGGCCTGCTGCTGTTCAACCGCCTGTTCCAGCGTTTCTGGTTCGTCACCCGCTACTACGGCATCTTCGAGGGCCTGCTGTCGGCGCCGCGGATGATGTGGAGCAACTTCGTCAACTTCTTCGCCAACCTGCGCGCCCTGCGCCAGGTGATGGAAATGGGCGATTCGCGGCGGGTGGCCTGGGACAAGACCACCCACGAGTTCCCCGCCCTCGCCGCGCCTGCGCGCACGCCGCTGGGCCAGCGCCTGGTGGAGAAAGGCTTGATCAGCCAAACCCAGCTGGAGCAGGCCATCACCAGCCCGGTCCGTCGGCGCCTGGGTCGCGAGTTGCTGCTGCACGGCTGGCTGAGCAGCGAGCAACTGGTCGAGACCCTGGCTGAACAGCTGGACCTGCCCTGGGCGCCGCTGAATCCATTCAAGATTGAACCTGCGTTGATCGCCAAGCTGCCGCGCAAGCTCGCCACCCACTACGGCGTGCTGCCGGTGGACGAGGACGGCGACACCCTGGTGCTGGCCAGCGAGAGCCCGGTCAGCCAGGTTTCGCTGGGCGTGATCAGTCGCCAGCTCAAGCGCCCGGTACGCGCCCGCCTGGCGCCGCAAGGGCGGGTCACCCTGGGCCTGCGCTACCACTACCCAAGCCCCTGGCAAAAGCCCGAGACCCGCGAAATGCTCGCGGTGCTCGAGCGCCATCAGGACGACGCCACCCTGCTGGAGCAGGTCGGCATCCACCAGGTGATGCTCGGCACGCTACTGCAGGTGCGCGGCATGGTGCCGGTGACCCTGTTCAACCAGGCGCTGATCGACTTCAACCCCGAGCAGCAGAGCCTGGGCGAGCACCTGATCGCCCGCGGCATCATTACCGAAGAGGTGCTGCAGCAAGCCCTCGCCGAGCAGGCCAGCGAACAGCAGGCCGCCTATGAACTGACCCGGGAGGTGGCATGACGCCCCATCTTTCCCTGACCCTCGCCAGCCTGCTGCTGTGCTCTTCCACCCTGGCCGCGCCGACCAAGCCGATGACCGACTTCCAGCGTTTCACCAGCTACCCGTTCATGGAGCGTGGCTACCGGGAGGCGCAGAAGGACAACTGGGCGGAGGTCGAGCGCCTGACCCGCCACGTGCTGGGGCGCGTGCCCAACAACAACGAGGCACGCGCCCTGCTGGCCGAGGCCCTGGCCCACCAGCGTCGCTACAAGGAAGCCGAGGCCATCGCCGAGGACCTCGACGACAACCCCGAGCACGCCGACGCCCTGCTCGAACTGCGCCTGACCTGGATCGAGCAGGACCCGCCCGCGCAGAGCCAGGTTGAGGCGTGGCTGGCCGACAGCCAGGGCCAGCAGCGGGTGCGCCTGTGGCAAGCCTACAGCGTCAGCCTGGCCAAGTTCGGTGGCGCGGCCAAGGCCCTGGAATGGCTCAATCAGTTGCCGGTGCGCGACGACGGCATGGTGCTGCGCATGACCCGGGCCAACTTCGCCGAGCAACTGCGCAACTGGGGCGAGACCATCGACCAGCTGCAACCCCTGGCCGAAAAGGGCGAATTGCCGCCGCAGGACTGGCAGCGTCTGGCCAACGCCTATATCCAGCAGGTCGATGAAAAGGGCCTGAACAAACTGCTGGCCAGCGCGCCTTCCCAGGAGGCGGCGACCCATGCCCGCCTGGCCATGGCCAACCGCGCCATCGCCATGGGCCACAACCAGCAGGCCGAGCGTTGGCTGCAGAGCCTGCCCACCGATCAACTGCAGCATCCCGAACAGCGCCGGCAACTCTGGGAACTGGCCCGCGAGGGCGACGATGCGGCGCTGGTGCGCCAGTTGAGCAATGAATTGCAGCGCCCGTGCCTGGAGACCGTCGACTGGCTGTCGCACAAGGACCTGAAGCTGGCCCGCGAGCAGCTCGGCCAGTGCGAGGCCCGCGACAATCCGCGCAGCTATGCCATTCTCAAGCAACGCCTGTATGGCGACCCTGCGCAGCCGCCGCAACCACGCACGGCGGCTCAGTGGGAACAACGCTACCGCCAGACCGGCGACCTCGCGGCGCTGGAGCAAGCCACGTTCATGCTGCTCGAGCGAGGCCAGACCGAGCACGCCCGGCAGTTGCTGGAGAACGCCTACGACCGCCGCCAGGGCCGATTGACGCCCTCGCTGCTGCAACGCCTGGGCAACCTCTATGCGCGCAACGACGGTCCGCTGGACACCCCGCGCATGCTCGCCCTGGTGCCGCGAGTCGATGCCGCCACCCGCGGCCAGTTGCTCGCCCGCCTGGCCGAGGCCGGCCAGTGCAACGCGTTGCGCAAGGCGATCCCGGCCAACCCGAGCGAAGCCGGGCAGTATCGCGCCCTGGGCCGCTGCGCCATGCCCGACCGGCCCGGCGAAGCCGTGGTCTACTACCAGGCCGCCGAACGCCTGGGCGACACCGCCAGCCGCCTGCCCCTGGCCTACGCGCTGGAGGCCTCGGGCGATGCCGAAGCAGCGCTGCCGATCTGGAACAGCCTGCCGGCCGACGCCTGGACCGACAATGCTCGCCTGACCGCGGCGCGGGGTGCCTTGAACGCCGGCGATGCCGACGCCGCCCGCCGCCACTGGGACACGGCCGCGCACCGCAACGCCGACGACTGGGCCCTGGGCGCGGCCATCGCCCAACGCCAGGGCGACGCCCAGCAGGCCCTGGCCTTCCAGCGCGAAGCCCTGCGCCACACCCCGCGCGCCGATCACTACTACGCCGCCGCCAGCACCGCCCAGCAGGCCGGCGACAGCCCCCAGAGCACCGCCTGGCTGGCCGAGGCCGTGCGCCTGGCGCCGGATCAGCCGCGCTACCGCGCCGACTACGGCATGCGCCTGGCCGGCTCGACGGACAAGCAGCAACGGCGCCAGTCCATCCCCTATCTGGAGCGCGCCACCCGCGACTTCCCCGAGGACTACCGCCTGGGCGAGACCCTGGCCCTGCGCTACGACGAGGCCGAGGACAGCGCCTCGGCCCGCCGCGAGTTGCGCCGGGTGCTGGACGTGGAGCGCAACCTGGTCGACGGCGACGACGAGTACGGCAGCCTGGAGGCGCGCAAGTATCGCCAGCGCCGTGCCCATGAAGCCCTGTCGCGCCGCGACAGCATCACCCTGGCCAGTACCTGGTCGCCAGCCGGTACCTCGACCAACGATAGGTTTCTCGACAACGGCGCGCGCGCCGGCAGCTCCCGCCGGGCACAATCGCAGAACGTGCAGCTGGCGATGTGGGACCACGCCCTGGGCGAGGAGCCCAGCCGCAACGGCAGCACCCTGTCGGTCTATGGCCGCGTGCTGTTCGGTGGCCAGAGCCGCACCGACTACGCCCAGAGCATGGGCACCGGCGTCGGCCTGCGCTACAAGCCGCTCGGACAGGCCAACCTCAACCTGTACGCCGAGCTCTACCACCAGCGCCAGATCGACAGCACGCACTACAGCGGCCTGAGCCTGGGCGAGCTGCTAAGCCCGGCCAAGGTCGGCGGCAACTGGGGCGACCTGCGCCACAACGCCGAATCGAGCAACGACCTGCTGCTGCGTGCCACCGCCTCGTTCCTCGACCAGGGCCGGTACCGCAATGACTGGCGCATCGACGAAGACGACTGGGACGAGCGCTTCCTCTACCTCGACGCCGCCTGGTGGACCCGGGCGGGCGATCATGCCTGGCTGTCGCGCTTCCAGCAGGGCCATGCCTGGAAACTGCCAAGCCGGTCGCCGCAGACGATCATGCCCTACGGCTTCCTCGAGTTCTCAAGCCAGGACCCAAGCAACGACTGGCGCCAGGACGCCCGCGCCGGGGTCGGCCTGCGCTGGCAGTGGTGGTTCGACGACGACCGCTACAACGCCTACCGTGGCTCGCTGAAAGTGCGCGCCGAGTACCAGCAGGCGCTGGGCGGCAACCTCTACGAGCGCGCCAACGGCGTGCTGCTGGGTGTGGAGATGAACTTCTGATGCGTACCTTTCTGGCTCTCTGCCTGCTCGCCCTGTGCCTGCCGACCCTTGCCGACGAGCGCCTGTTCTACCAGCCGCTCAACCGTGATGCGAACGTCACGCCAGCCCAGTGGCAACAACTGTGGCGCGCCACCAGGGCCCAGGGTGGCACGACCCTGATCGTGCAATGGAGCGCCTACGGCGACAGCGACTTCGGCGGCGCCCACGGCTGGCTTGCCGGCAGCCTGCGCGAGGCGCAGGCCCAGGGGCTGGAGCTGGTGCTGGGGCTGTACATGGATCCGGCCTACTACCAGCGGCTCGAACAGCTCGACGGTGAAGGCCTGAACAGCTACTTCAAGTCGCAGTTGGGCCGCTCCCTCACCCAATACCAGCAGCTCAAGACCGACTGGGCGCTGCCGGTGTCCGGCTGGTACCTGCCGCTGGAGCTGGACGACCTGCACTTTCGCGATGCGGCCAGGCGCGATGCGCTCTACACACAATTGCAGGCGTTCAATCGGCAATTGGACAAGCCCTTGCATATCAGTGCCTTCAGCGCCGGCCAGCTGTCGCCACGGGTCAGTGGTGCGTGGCTGGAGCAACTGGCGAACCTTGGCCTGAACGTGTGGTGGCAGGATGGTGCCGGCACCGGTCGCCTGCCGCCACTCGTGCGCCAGGGCTATGAACAGGCCCTGCCCTGCCAGGTGGGTATCGTGCGCGAGGCGTTTCGCCAGGTCAGCCCGCCTGGGCAACCGTTCCGCGCCGAACCGGCGCAGCCGGCGCTGAGCGGAGGCTGCCACGCCGAGGCTGTGTTCGCACTGCGCTACCGGCCCTGGGCCAAGGATGTGCTGCAATCAGGCTCGTTGTAGGAACAACTGTCTTACTCAACTGCTAAAGCTAGCGCGATCCCTGTGGGAGCGGCCTTGCGTCGCGAAAGGGCTGCGCAGCAGCTCCGGCAATTTTGAGGGTGACTTTAAACCTGGGGCCGCTGCGCGCCCCTTTCGCGACGCTAGGCCGCTCCCACAGGGGACGGTTCCCTGCGCGACAGCGTAGCCCGAAAGGCTGGGTGATCTCCTACAGAGACCTCACAGCCCTGGAAGGCATAACAGACAACAATTTCAAGGCCATCATCGCCTCCATGTACAAGACCCTCGAAGCCCACATTCGCCAACAGGTCGCCCCCGCCGCCCTGCGCGCCGAGTTCCGCCAGCACGAATTCGAGGCCATGCGCCGCTTCTGCCTGCTGATCTTCTGCATCGGCATCGCCATCTGGCTGATCTTCGACCTGATCGTCAGCTACCTTGGCGGCCAGGGTTTCACCTGGCTGTCGGGGGTGTTCATCGCCCTGTTGTGCAGCCTCTGCGTGGTCCTGGGCTTCACCCGCAAGAGCCAGCATTTCGACGTGCTCAACCTGTTGTTCGTGGCGGTGATCACCCTGGCCATGCGCCTGGTGATCGAGGGCATTCCGATCGTTCTGCGCCCGGTGTGGCTGGTGCTCGGAGTCTCGACGGTGCTCTACGCCGTCTCGCTGCTGCCGGTGCGGCGCTGGTCGTTCTTCTGCGCCCTGGGCATCACCTGGCTCATGCTCAACCCGTTCTTCCACACGCGTATCGAGGCCCTGGAGCTTGAGGGCGCGATGCTGATCAGCTACGGGGTATTCCTCAGCGGCCTGGTGACCTACAGCTACCTGCGCATCCGCCAGGCCAAGCTGCACAATTTCTACCTGACCAACGTGCTGCTGGAACAGGCCTACATCGACGCCCTGACCGAAATCCCCAACCGCCGCTCGTTCATGGCCAAGGCCGGAAAGCAGCTGCGCCAGGCGGATGCCGGACAGTTCCTGGCGATGATCGACATCGACAATTTCAAGCAGGTCAACGACCGCTTCGGCCATGACATCGGCGACGAGGTGCTCAAGCGCGTGGCAGCGCATATCAAGGCAGCGATGATCGGCTACGAGATCGCCCGGCTGGGCGGCGAGGAATTCGCGATCTTCTTCCAGGGGCTGGACGAAGCCAGCGCCGAGCAGCAGGTCGCCGCGCTGTGCCAGAGAGTGCGCGAGGACCTGTCTGCGCACCCGGTGACCATCAGCATCGGCCTGGCCCGGATCGACAGCGGCGATACCCTGAGCCTGGCGCTGATCAGGGCGGACCAGGCATTGTACGAGGCCAAGCACACCGGCAAGGACCGCTTCGTCCTGTGGACTACCCGGCTGGCAAACGAATCCTGAACTGCGCCCCGCCCAGCGCCGACTGCGCCACGGTCAGCGTGCCGCCCTGCCCTTCGATGGCCCGCCGGCTGATCGCCAGCCCCAGCCCGAACCCGCCGGTATTACGGTCACGGCTGCGGTCCAGGCGATAGAACGGCTGGAAGATCCGCTCACGCTCCTCGGTTGGGATGCCGATGCCGTCGTCTTCCACGGTCACCAGGCAAGCGCCGTCCTCTTCCCGGCGCAGGCGCAGCAGCAGGCTTTCATCGCAGTAGCGCATGGCGTTGCGCACCAGGTTCTGCACGGCGCGGGCGGTCAGCCGCGGGTCGAGGACGAAACGCGGCAGGTCGGTTTCGCAGCGCACCTCCCAACGGATGCCACGGTTGTCGAGCTCCTCGGCGAAGCTGCCGAGCACGCTGTCCACCAGTTCCAGCAACGACACCTCGACCCGCTCGCGGGCCTGGTCGACGCTGTCCAGGCGGCTGTAGGAGAGCAGTTCAAGCACCAGTTCGTCCAGTTCGCGCACATGGCCCACCAACCCCAGCAGGCGTTTGCGGCTGGCCGGCGGCACCTCGTCGAACAGCAGCACCAGGCCGAAGTCCAGGCGGGTCAAGGGCGTGCGCAGCTCGTGGGAAACCGCGTTGAGCAGTTCGCGCTGCTGGTTAACGTGGCGTTCGAGATCGCTGGCCATGGTGTCGAACACCCCGGCCAGTTCACCGATGTTCGAGCGAGGCGAGATATGCGTGCGCTCGGACATCTCGCCGCGCCCCAGGCGCCGGGCAGTGTCCTTCAGCCGTTCGAGGTCGCGCCAGTGCGGCCACACCCACAACAGCAGGCAGCCAAGCATGGCCGCGCCGATCAGCACGGTCACGCCCCAGGACAGCACGTTGATGTCCAGCGGGTCGTCCGGCGAATGCAGGCGCACCAGCCATTGCGAATCCAGCGGCGCCAGCACCGTTTCGTAGTAGCCCCAGTCGGCCATGCGCACCGCGTACAGGCCATGTTCGAGCCGGGCTTTCTCCTCGCTGCTCAAGTCGGCATCGTCCATGCGCAACAGGCGCACTTGCAAAGGTTTGAACACCTCGGCCAGGTCTTTTTCCACTGCCGGCCACTGCTCCTGCGGCGCCTGCTGGAACTGGCGCACGATCAGGGTCTGCACGCCCTTGGCCTGCTCGAGGTTGTAGGCCATGAAGCGCTCATGGAACAACCCGACGATGGTGTCGGGGATCAGCGCGATCGCCCCGGCATAGGCGACGATGATCACCAGGTAAAGCCGCACCAGGATCTTGAGCATGGCCTGTCAGTACTCCCACTCGACCCGGCTGAACAGATACCCCTTGCCCCACACGGTCTTGATCTTGCGTGCTTCGCCGGCGCTGTCGTCGAAGCGTCGGCGCAGCTTGGAGATGGCCACGTCCACCGAACGGTCGGTGCCGTTGAACTCGATGCCGCGCAACTGCTGCAGGATACGGTCGCGGCTCATCACCTCGCCGGCGTTGCGCGCCAGCACCACCAGCAGGTTGTACTCGCCGCTGGACAGTTCCACCTCCTCGCCGCGCCAGCTGACCGTGCGCTCGGCCAGGTCGATGCGCAGGCCACCGACCTGGATCAGGTCGCTGTCCAGGCGCGGCTCGTTGACGCTGCTGCGGCGCAGCAGGGTACGCACCCTGGCCAGCAGCACCCGGGGTTCGCACGGTTTGGTGACATAGTCGTCGGCGCCCATTTCCAGCCCCAGCACCTGGTCGTGGCTGTCGTCACGGGCGGTCAGCATGAGGATCGGCAGGCCCTGGCTCTCCTGGCGCAGCAGGCGGCACACCTGCAGGCCGTCGAGGCCCGGCAGCATCAGGTCGAGGATCACCAGGTCCGGTTTCTGGCGGCGGAACTCGTCCAGCACATGGTCGCCGCGGGCAATCACCCGGACATGGAAATCGTTGCGTTGCAGGTAGCTGGCGATCAGTTCGGACAACGCGCTGTCGTCTTCGACCAGGAGAATGTTCGGCATAAGGGGATTTGACGAAAGATTGAAGTAAGGCAGGATATAGAATCCCGCGCGGGCCACCGCCGATTGTTCACACTTTTTCACACACGCCCAACACAGCTTAACAGCCGCCACCCGAACGGCTGCTTTAGCATACGCTGGATCAAACCTGGAAGATCCGTATGTCCATTCCCTGCCCTTCGCGCCTGCGCCCCTTGGCGCTGCTGGCGCTGATCACCCTTTCCCTGGCCGGTTGCAACGACGCCGCCGAACAGGAAGAACAGGCCCCGCCTTCCCAGGTCCGGGTCGAGACCCTGGCCGTGCAGCCACTGGCGATCAGCACGGAACTCAGCGGCCGCCTCCTCGCGCCGCGTACCGCCGAGGTGCGCGCCCGGGTAGCCGGCGTGGTGCTCAAGCGGGTGTACCGCGAAGGCAGCGACGTCAAGCAGGGCGACGTCTTGTTCCTGATCGACCCGGCGCCATTCAAGGCCGACTTCGACAGCGCCCGCGCCACCCTGGCCAAGGCCGAGGCAACCCTGTACCAGGCCCGCCTGCAGGAACAGCGTTACCGCGAGCTGGTCGACGACAAGGCGGTCAGCCGCCAGGAGTACGACAACGCCCGCGCCGCCTTCCTCCAGGCAGACGCCGCGGTCGGCGAAGCCAAGGCGGCGCTGGAACGGGCGCGCCTGAACCTGGGCTACGCCACCGTCACCGCGCCGATCTCCGGGCGCATCGGCCGCGCCCTGGTGACCGAGGGCGCGCTGGTCGGACAGAACGAAACCACGCCGCTGGCCACCATCCAGCAGTTGAACCCGATTCACGCCGACGTCACCCAGTCGACCCGCGAGCTCAATGCCCTGCGCCGCGCCTTGCGCGCCGGCGAACTGCGCCAGGTCGGCCAGGACCAGGTCAAGGCCACGCTGATCCAGGACGACGGCAGCGCCTACCCGCTGGCCGGCAAGCTGCTGTTCTCGGACATCAGTGTCGACCCGAGCACCAACCAGATCACCCTGCGCAGCGAGTTCCCCAACCCCGACCTCGACCTGCTGCCGGGCAGCTACGTGCGCGTGCGCCTGGACCAGGCGGTGCAGCCCCAGGGCATCAGCGTGCCGCAACGGGCGATCCTGCGCGACAGCGCCGGCGTGCCCAAGGTGCTGCTGGTCGACCCGCAGAAGCGCATCAGCGAACGCCAGGTGGTTTTGGGCAGCGCCCAGGGTGATCGCTGGATCATCAGCGAGGGTCTGGCCCCGGGTGATCGCGTGGTGGTCGAGGGCCTGCAACACGTCAAGGCCGGCGACCAGGTCCAGGTCGACGAGCAACCGGGCGCCTCCGCGGTCGCCCAACACACCGGCCAATGAGGGCCTGATCCATGCCGCAGTTCTTCATCGACCGCCCGGTATTCGCCTGGGTGGTCGCCCTCTTCATCCTCCTGGTCGGCGCCCTGGCCATCCCGCAGTTGCCGGTGGCCCAGTACCCCGACGTGGCGCCGCCGCAGGTGGAAATCTACGCCGTCTACCCGGGCGCCTCGGCGGCGACCATGGACGAGAGCGTGGTCAGCATCATCGAGCAGGAGCTCAACGGTGCCGACAACCTGCTCTACTTCGAGTCGCAGAGCAGCCTGGGCAACGCCACCATCACCGCCAGTTTCCAGCCCGGCACCAATCCGGACATGGCCCAGGTCGATGTGCAGAACCGCCTCAAGGTGATCGAGTCGCGCCTGCCGCGCCCGGTGACTCAGCAAGGCCTGCAGGTTGAGAAAGTGTCCACCGGCTTCCTGCTGCTGGCCACCCTCACCTCCGAGGACGGCAACCTCGACGAGATTGCCCTGTCGGACATCCTCGCGCGCAACGTGATGAACGAGATCCGCCGCATCAAGGGCGTCGGCAAGGCGCAGCTGTACGGCTCGGAGCGGGCCATGCGCATCTGGATCGACCCGGCCAAGCTGGTCGGCTTCAACCTCACGCCCAACGACGTGGCCGAGGCCATCGCCGCGCAGAACGCCCAGGTCGCCCCCGGCAGCATCGGTGACCTGCCCAGCCGGCCGACCCAGGAGATCACCGCCAACGTGGTGGTCAAGGGCCAGCTGAGCACCCCCGAGGAATTCGCCGCCATCGTCCTGCGCGCCAACACCGACGGCTCGACCGTCACCGTCGGCGATGTCGCCCGGGTCGAGATCGGCGCCCAGGAGTACCAGTACGGCACGCGCCTGAACGGCAAGGCCACCAGCGCCTTCAGCGTCAAGCTGTCGCCCGGCGCCAACGCCATGGAAACCGCGGGCCTGGTCAAGCAGAAGCTCGACGAGCTGGCGCGCTACTTCCCGGCCGGGGTGAAATACGACATCCCCTACGACACCTCGCCGTTCGTCAAGGTCTCGATCAAGCAGGTGATCAACACCCTTGTCGAGGCCATGGTGCTGGTGTTCGCGGTGATGTTCCTGTTCCTGCAGAACTTCCGCTACACCCTGATCCCGACCCTGGTGGTGCCGGTGGCGCTGATGGGCACCTTCGCGGTGATGAACGCGCTGGGCTTCTCGATCAACGTGCTGACCCTGTTCGGCATGGTGCTGGCGATCGGCATCCTGGTCGACGACGCCATCGTCGTGGTAGAGAACGTCGAGCGGATCATGGCCGAGGAAGGCCTGCCGCCCAAGGAAGCCACACGCAAGGCCATGGGCCAGATCAGTGGCGCCATCGTCGGCATCACCCTGGTGCTGGTGGCGGTGTTCCTGCCGATGGCCTTCATGAAAGGCTCGGTGGGCGTGATCTACCAGCAGTTCTCGGTGTCGATGGCGGTGTCGATCCTGTTCTCGGCGTTCCTCGCCCTGAGCCTGACCCCGGCCCTGTGCGCCACCCTGCTCAAGCCCTTGGAAAAGGGCGAGCACCATGAGCGCAAGGGTTTCTTCGGCTGGTTCAACCGCCGCTTCGAGGGCATGAGCAACGGCTACCAGCGCTGGGTGACCCACGCCCTGGCCCGCAGCGGCCGCTACCTGCTGGTGTATGCCGTGCTGCTGGCTGTGCTCGGCTACGGCTTCAGCCAGTTGCCCACCGCCTTCCTGCCCACCGAGGACCAGGGCTACACCATCACCGATATCCAGCTGCCGCCAGGCGCCAGCCAGGCGCGCACCATCGAAGTGGCCCGGCAGATCGAGGCGCACAACGCCGAAGAACCGGGCGTGGCCAACACCACGCTGATCCTCGGCTTCAGCTTCTCCGGCAGCGGCCAGAACGCGGCGCTGGCCTTTACCACGCTCAAGGACTGGTCCGAACGCGGTGGCGACGACAGCGCGCAGTCCATCGCCGACCGCGCCACCCTGGCCTTCACCCAGCTCAAGGACGCCATCGCCTACGCGGTGCTGCCACCGCCGGTGGACGGCCTGGGCGAGTCGACCGGCTTCGAGTTCCGCCTGCAGGACCGTGGCGGCATGGGGCACACCGCGCTCATGCAAGCCCGCGACCAGTTGCTGGAGGCGGCGCGCAAGAGCAAGGTACTGGTCAACGTGCGCGAAGCCTCGCTGGCCGAAAGCCCCCAGGTGGAACTGGAAATCGATCGGCGCCAGGCCAATGCCCTGGGCGTGTCGTTCGCCGACATCGGCGCGGTGCTGGACACCGCCGTGGGTTCCAACTATGTCAACGACTTCCCCAACCAGGGCCGCATGCAGCGGGTGGTGGTGCAGGCCGAAGGCGACCGGCGCAGCCAGGTCGAGGACCTGCTGAAGATCCACGTGCGCAACAACAGCGGCAAGATGGTGCCCCTCGGCGCCTTCGTCAGCGCCCACTGGCAGTCCGGTCCGGTGCAGCTGACCCGCTACAACGGCTACCCGGCGGTGTCGATCTCCGGCGAGCCGGCGGCCGGCCACAGCTCGGGCGAGGCCATGGCCGAGGTCGAACATCTGGTTGCCCAGCTGCCGGCCGGCGCCGGCCTGGAATGGACCGGCCTGTCGCTGCAGGAGCGTCTGTCTGGCAGCCAGGCCCCGCTGCTGATGGCGCTGTCGCTGCTGGTGGTGTTCCTGTGCCTGGCGGCGCTGTACGAAAGCTGGTCGATCCCCACCGCGGTGCTGCTGGTGGTGCCCCTGGGCGTGCTTGGCGCGGTGCTTGCGGTGACCCTGCGCGGGATGCCCAACGATGTGTACTTCAAGGTTGGCCTGATCACCCTGATCGGCCTGTCGGCGAAGAACGCCATCCTGATCATCGAGTTCGCCAAGGCCCTGGTCGACCAGGGCCACGACGCGGTGGACGCCGCGATTCAGGCCGCGCGCCTGCGCCTGCGCCCGATCGTGATGACCTCGCTGGCGTTCATCCTCGGCGTGGTGCCCCTGGCCATCGCCAGCGGCGCCAGCTCGGCCAGCCAACAGGCGATCGGCACCGGGGTGATCGGCGGCATGCTCAGCGCCACTTTCGCCGTGGTGTTCGTGCCGGTGTTCTTCGTCGTGGTGATGCGCCTGGCCGGGCGCGGTCGGGCAAGGACGACCGAAGCAGCCACCCACGAGGCCTGACTGGACAAGCCTCGCGGTAAATGGGAGGGTTCCCGGCATTGTCTGCCCGGAACCCTTTTTCATGCCTGACGCCCTCCCCCCCTGCTCCATCCTCATCCTCGCCGGTGGTCGTGGCCAGCGCATGGGCGGTCGCGACAAGGGCCTGGTGGCCTGGCGCGGCGAGCCGCTGGTGGCCCATGTGCAACGTGCCGTGCGGGCACTCAGCGATGATCTTGTGATCTCCTGCAACCGCAACCAGGCGGCCTATGCGGCGTATGCCGACCAACTCGTCAACGATGCCGATGCGGACTTTCCTGGTCCGCTGGCCGGGGTCATCAGCGGGCTCAAGGTGGCACGGCATGAATGGGTGGTGGTGCTGGCCTGCGATGCGCCGCTGATCGATCGGGCCTTGATCGAGAACCTGCTGGCCCTGGCGGTGGCCCACGACAGCCCGGCCATGGTGCGCCAGGGCGGGTACTGGCAGCCGATGTTCAATGTGCTGCCACGGCGGTTGCTGCCGCTGCTGGAGCAGGCCTGGCAGGCGGGTGAGCGGAGTTTGCAGAAGGCCTTGCTACAAGCGAATGTCCAGGGGCTGGAGTGTATAGAGGACGACCCGCGATTGAGTAACTTCAACAGCCCGGATCTGCTGCAGGATTAACACCTCGATCGCGGGGCAAGCCCGCTCCCACGAAAGCCCACTCCCGCAGAAATACGCGTGCTCTGTGGGAGCGGGCTTGCCCCGCGATTTCGTCGGCCCTGCCTACCCCATTCTTAGAGGCAAAAAAAGCCCCGGGCAAAACTCCCCGGGGCTAAGCGGTTGGAATCCCCAACCAAAGGAGTTTTTCAGCCCTTGCCTGGCCAACCACCGCCCAGGGCACGGAACAGATCGACCAATGCCAGCTGGCGTTGGGTGCTGGCCTCGATGAACGCCGCTTCGTTGACATAGCCGTTGCGCTGCGCATCCAGGTAACGCAGGTGGCTGTCCACCCCGCCCTCGTAGCGCGCCTTGGCCAGCGCCACGGTCGCCCGGCTGGTGTCGGCCAGGGCCCGGCGCGCCGCTTCCTCGCGGCGCAGGGTGTCGGTGGCGGCCAGGGCGTCGGCGACTTCGCGGAAGGCGGTCTGGATCGTGCCTTCGTAGGCCGCCACCGCCGAATCCTTGCGCACCTCGGCCAGGCTCAGGCCGGCCCTGTTGCGCCCGGCGTCGAACAACGGCAGCGACAGCTGCGGCATGAAGCTCCAGCTGCGCGAACCGCCGTCGAACAACCCGGACATCTGCGCACTGGAAGTACCGAAGCTGCCGGTCAGGCTGATCCGCGGGAAGAACGCCGCCCGCGCCGCGCCGATGTCGGCGTTGCGTGCCCGCAGCCGGTGCTCGGCGGCGAGTATGTCCGGGCGCCGTTCGAGCAGCGCCGACGGCGCGCCCGGGGCGATATCCTGCAGGACCAGCGGCGCCTCGCTACGCTCGGCCGGGATCGCCGTGGCCGCGTCCGCGCTGCCCAGCAGCAGCACCAGGGCGTTGTAGGCCTGGCGCTGCTCGCGCACGATGCCTTCCAGCTCGGCCCGCGACTGCTCGACCAGCCCCAGCGCCTCCTGGTGATCCAACGCCGTGGCCGTGCCGGCAGTGCGCCGCTGGCCGACCAGGGCCAGCGAATCCTCGCGGCTGGCCAGGGTCTGGCGGGTCAGCGCCAGGCGCCGCTCGGCGCCGTCCAGGGTCAGGTAGGCCTGGCTTACCTCAGCGATCAGGGCAATGCGCGCGGCGCGGCCAACTTCCTCAGTGGCCAGGTACTGTTCCAGGGCCGCGTCACTCAGGCTCTTCACCCGACCGAACAGATCGACCTCGTACTCCGGCAACGACAGGCCCACCTGATATGTACTGCTGACACCCTCGCGACCGTTGCTCGACAGGTCCGCCGGCAAATGCTGGCGGTTGCCCGAAACCCCGGCATTTAAGCCCGGCACCCGGTCGGCACGCTGGATACGGTACTGCGCGCGGGCCTGCTCGATATCCAGCAGGGTCTGGCGCAGCGAACGGTTGTTGTCCAGCGCGGTACCCACCAGCTGGCGCAGGGACGGGTCGACGATGAACCCCTGCCAGTCCAACTGCTCCACCGCCTTGCCGTGATGGCCGGCGGCATCGCCCCACTCGGCCGCCACCGGCGCCTCGGGGCGTTGGTAGGTCGGTGCCAGGGAGCAGCCGGTCAAGGTAACGGCCAGCGCGAACGAAATTGCGAGATTGCGCATGAGCATCACTGAGTCACCTCTATAGCGTGTTGCACGGGGGCCGGCTTGCGCTTGAGCAGCTTCAGCACGAAGACGAAACAGATCGGCACGAACACCACGCCCAGCAAGGTGGCGCTGAGCATGCCGCCGATCACCCCGGTACCGATGGCGCGCTGGCTGGCCGCGCCGGCGCCGGTGGCGATGGCCAGCGGCACTACGCCGAGGATGAAGGCCATGGAGGTCATCACGATCGGGCGGAAGCGCAGGCGCGCGGCCTCGATGGCGGCGTCGCTCAAGCTGTAGCCCTTCTCCCACAACTCCTTGGCGAACTCGACGATCAGGATCGCGTTCTTAGCCGCCAGGCCAATGATGGTGATCAGGCCAACCTTGAAGTACACATCGTTGGGCAGGCCGGTGAGCATCACCGCCCACACCGCGCCCAAGGCGCCGATCGGCACGATCAGCATTACCGTCAGCGGGATCGCCCAGCTTTCGTACAGTGCCACCAGCAGCAGGAACACCACCAGGATGGCCAGGGCGAACAGGGCCGTGGCCTGGCCGCTGGAGACCTTCTCCTGGTACGAGAGGCCCGTCCAGGCATAGCCGATGCCAGGCGGCAGTTCGCTGACCAGGCGTTCCATCTCGGCCATTGCCTGGCCGGTGCTGTGGCCGGGCGCGGCGTCACCGGCGATGCGGATCGACGGATAGCCGTTGTAGCGCACCAACTGCACCGGGCCCTCTTCCCATTTCGTGGTGACGAAGGCGCTGAACGGCACCTGTTCGCCCTGGGCGTTCGGCGCATACAGGCGCAGCACGCTTTCCGGGGTCATGCGTTCGCCCTGCTCGGCCTGCACCACCACGCGCTGCTGACGCCCGGCATTGGTGAAGTCGTTGATCACCGCCGAACCGAAAGCGGTGGCCAGGGTGCTGTTGATGGTTTCGAAGCTCACGCCCAGGGCGCGGGCCTTCTCGCGGTCGATCTGCACGCGCAGTTGCGGCGCCTCGGCCAGGCCTTCCATCATCGCGTAGAGGATCACCGGGTTGCCGTTGGCGCGGGCCAGCAGCTGGTCACGGGCCGCCAGCAATGCTTCGCGGCCCAGGCCGCCACGGTCCATCAGGCGCAGGGCGAAACCGCCGGAGTTGCCCAGGCCGTCGATCGGCGGCGGCATGACCGCGGTGATGGCACCGTCGCCGTTGGCGGCGAACTGGGCGTTGATAGCGGCGGTTTCCGCCTCGGCCGATTGTTCCTTACCGCGCAGGGACCAGTCCTTGTAGGTGGGGAACGCCAGCGCGGCGTTGTCGCCCTGGCCAGAGAAGCTGAAGCCACTGACGATGAACGAGTTGGCCACCGCCTCGCGGGACCTCAGGAACTGCTCCAGTGCCTCGGCAGTGTGGTCGGTGCGTACCCGGCTGGCGCCCGGCGGCAGTTGCACGTCGACGATGCTGTAGCCCAGGTCTTCCGCCGGCACGAAAGCCTCAGGCAGGCGCAGGTAGGAATAACCGAGCACCACCAGGATGCCGACGTAGGCCAACATCCAGCGGCCGGCGCGGGCCACCAGGGCGCTGTTCATCACCGAGTAGCGCTCGGTCACGCGGGCGAAGGCGCGGTTGAAGGCACCGAAGAAACCGCCCTTTTCATGGTGGCCATGGGGCACCGGCTTGAGCAGCGTGGCGCACAGCGCCGGGGTGAAGGTCAGGGCGAGGAAGCCGGAGAACAGGATCGACACCGCCAGCGACACCGAGAACTGCTGGTAGATCACCCCCACGGAACCTGACATGAACGCCAGCGGCAGGAACACCGCCGCCAAGACCATGGTGATACCGATGATCGCCCCGGACACCTGCCCCATCGCCTTGATGGTGGCGTCCACCGGCGACAGGCCCTCCTCTGCCATCAGCCGCTCGACGTTCTCCACCACCACGATGGCATCGTCCACCAGGATGCCGATGGCCAGCACCATGCCGAACATGGTCATCATGTTCACCGAGAAGCCGAGCAGCTTCATGATCATCAGCGTGCCCAGCAGGCACACCGGCACCACGATCGACGGGATCAGGGTGTAGCGCACGTTCTGCAGGAACAGGAACATCACCAGGAACACCAGCACCATGGCTTCGATCAGGGTGTGGATGACCTTCTCGATGGCCACGTCGACGAAGCGCGAGGTGTCGTAGGGCACCGAGTACTCGACGCCCTCGGGGAAGAACTGCGCAAGCTCCGCCAGGCGTTCCTTGACCAGGGTGGCGGTCTGGATGGCGTTGGCACCGGGCGCCAGCTGCACCGCACCGGCCACGGCCGGGTGGCCGTCCAGGCGCGAGGACAGGTTGTAGTTCTCGCTGCCGATGGCCAGGCGCGCGACATCGCCCAGGCGCACGCTGGAGCCGTCGGGGTTGGCACGCAGGACGATACCGGCGAAGGCCTCGGGCGTATCGAGGGTGCCCTGCACCGCCAGGGTCGCGGTCAGCTCCTGTTCGCTGGCGCCCGGCGTGCTGCCGAAGCTGCCGGCCGGTACCTGGACGTTCTGGCCACGGATGGCATTGTTGATGTCGTCGATGGACAGGCCATAGCCCACCAGTTTCTGCGGATCGACCCAGACCCGCATGGCGGCTTCGGAGGCGAAGAACTGCAGCTTGCCCACGCCCGGGACGCGCAGCAGTTCATTGTTGATGTTGCGCGCGGCGTAGTCGGCCAGGGCCGTGGTGTCGCCGCGGTCGCCGGCCTTGCTGGTCAGGGCGTAGATCAGCAGGAAGCCGGAGCTGGCCTGCTCGACCTTCAGACCCTGGGTCAGCACTGCCTGGGGCATGCGCGCCTCGGCCTTCTTCAGGCGGTTCTGCACGTCGACCTGGGCCATGTCCGGCTTGGTGCCGGGCTCGAAGGTCACCAGCACCTCGGCGACGCCGTTGGAGTTGTTGGTGGACTCGTAGTACAGCAGGCCCTTGGCGCCGTTGAGCGACTCCTCGATGATGCTGGTCACCGACTCCACCAGCACCTTGGCCGAAGCCCCCGGATAGCTGGCGGTGATGGAAATCTGTGGCGGTGCCACGCTGGGGTACTGGGCCACCGGCAACGCGGGGATCACCAGCAAGCCGGCCAGGGCAATGAACAGCGCCACGACCCAGGCGAAGTTCGGCCGATTGATGAAGAACTTGGACATCTCGCCTCCCTCGCCTTATTTCGCCGCGACCGGCTGCGCCTGCGCCACCACGGGCATGCCCGGGGCCAGGCCGGCAGGGCTGCCGACGATGACCTGCTCACCGCCGCGCAGGCCTTCGACGATCTGCCAGCGCGAACCCCGCATCACGCCGGTGCGCACGCTGCGCGCCTCGGCCAGGCTGCCGGTGCCGACCACCAGCACCCGCGCCTCGCCATCGCTGCCGCGCTGCACCGCCCGTTGCGGCACCAGGATCGCCTGCTGGTCGGTGCCCTGGGGGGTGCGCACGCGCACGTACATGCCCGGCAGGAGAATGCCGTCGGCATTGTCGAAGCGCCCGCGCAGGGAGACCTGGCCGGTGCCGCGGTCGACCGCCACGTCGGTGAACATCAGCGCGCCCTGGCGCTGGTAGTCGGTGCCTTCTACCTGGGCCGTCAGCGCCTTGTCATCGCCACCGACCAACGCGCCGTCCTTGAGCGCCTGGCGCAGGCGCAGGGCATCGGCGGCGGACTGGGTGAAGTCGACGTAGATCGGATCGAGTTGCTGGATGCGCGCCATCAGCGTGGCATCGCCCTGCCCGACCAGCGCGCCTTCGGTGGCCAAGGCACGGCCGATGCGCCCGGAAATCGGGGCGGTGACCGTGGCGTAGCCCAGGTTCAGGCGCGCGGTGTGCACGTCGGCCTGGGCCGAACGCACGGCGGCCTGGGCGCTGCGCAGCTCGGCGGTGGCGCTGTCGAAGTCCTGCTGGCTGACCGCTTCGATCTTCACCAGCGGCTCATAGCGTTTTACCCGCGCCTGGGCTTCCTGCTGCACGGCCTGGGCCCGGGCCAGGTCGGCCTCGGCGCGGGCCAGGGCCGCCTTGAACGGCGCCGGGTCGATCTGGAACAGGACATCGCCGGCCTTGACGTCGGCACCTTCCTCGAAACGCTTGTGCAGGACGATACCGGCCACCCGGGCACGTACCTCGGCCACCCGCATCGGCTCGACCCGACCTGGCAAGGTCGAGGCCAGGGCCAGTGGCTCGGCGGCCACGGTCACGATTTCCACCGGAAAGGCCGTTTCAGCGCCGGCCTGCTGTTCGTCGGCCGCCCCGCAGCCGGCCAGGGCCACAGCCACTGCCAGCCAGCTGGCCATTCCTATTGCACGCAAATTGCTCATGAACTCACCCGAGCCGTTAACTAAATTTGGCGCGAATGGTACTTACATATTCGATTTGAGTCAATTTTGTCTCATTTGAAGTTTTTGTGAAAAGCTGTAATGACCACCTCCGATCGTCGGCTCGTCGCAGTCCTGGCCCATGGAGGGCGTCAAATGAAACACAACGCCTGAGGAGATCCGCCATGACCCTGCACGCCGTGGCCAGCCTCGACCAGCTCGAGGAACACCGCCCCCTGCGCGTCCAGGCCGGCACCGAGGAGATCATCCTGGTGCGCCAGGGCGAGTTGGTGATGGCCTACCAGGCCAACTGCCCGCATGAGGGCGCGCCCCTCGAACAAGGCGCGGTCTGTGCTGGGCTGCTGATCTGCCCCTGGCACAAGGCCGCCTTCGCCGTGGGCGTGGGCGCGGTGTGCGAACCGCCGGCCCTGACCGGCCTGCGCCGCCATGCCGTGCAGCTCAGGGATGGCCAGGTCTGGGTCGACGACCAGCCACTGCCCGAAACCGAGGCACCGCGCCACAGCGACGCCCGCACCTTCGTCGTGGTGGGCGCCGGCGCCGCCGGCTCGGCCGCCATCGCCACCCTGCTTGAGCATGGCTTTGACGGGCGCCTGCTGTGGATCGACCAGGAACAGCCGAACGCCTACGATCGCACCGCCCTGAGCAAGTTCGTCATCGCCGGGCAGATGCCGGTGGACGAAGTGCCGACCCTGCTGGCCCCGGACGCCCTGCGCCGTGGCCAGCTGCAGCGTTTGCACGGCAAGGTGCGCGCCCTGGATGCCGACAAGCGCGTGCTCACCCTGGCCGACGGCCAGAAGCTGAAATACGACGCCGCCCTGCTGGCCACCGGCGGCAAACCCAGACGCCCCGAACTCCCCGGCGTGCAGTTGCCCGGTATCTGCGTGCTGCGCTCGCGCACGGATGCAGCGCAACTGCTCGACCTGGCCGAACCAGGCCAGCCGGTGGTGATCGTCGGCGATGGGTTCATCGGCCTGGAGGCTGCCAGCGCCCTGCGCAAGTACGGCCTACAGGTGCATGTGGTCACGCGCCACGCCATCCCGCTGGCCCGACAGCTGGGCGAGCGCATCGGCCAGAGCCTGCGCGAGCTGCACGAGCGCAAGGGCGTGGTATTCCACGGGCCGACCGAGGTCAGCGGCTTCGAAGGCCGGGAGCGGGTCGAGGCCGTGTTGCTGGCCACTGGCGAGCGCCTGGAAACCCCGCTGGTACTGCTCGGCACCGGCGTCAGCCCGGCCACCGGTTATCTGCAAAACCTCCCCCTGGCCGAGGACCGTTCACTGACAGTGGACGCCCATCTGCAGGCCGCCGACGGCCTGTGGGCGGCCGGCGATATCGCCACTTTCCCTCTGGCCGGCCGCCCGGTACGCATCGAGCACTGGCGCCTGGCCCAGCAGCATGGGGTGATCGCCGCCGCCAACATGCTCGGCGAGCGCCGCCGCTACGACGACGTGCCGTTCTTCTGGACCTACCAGCACGGCCGCACCTACGAAGTGCTCGGGCATGCCAGCGGCTGGAACCGCATCGAATACGTCGGCACCCCGGAACAGGGCGACTTCATCGCCCTGCAGTGCCTGGACGACCAGGTCGAGGCGGTAATCGCCAAGGGCCACGCGCGGGCCATGTCGGTGCTGTCGCAGCGGCTGAAACGGCCGCTGTCGAGCCGCGAGGCGCGTGACCTGATCGATGCCTGGCCGGATTGAGACCTGGCGTTGCCCGGACAGTGGCAACCGCGCGCTCCTCATCGTACAGTACACCGCAGACTCGCCCCAGCGCAGGGAGATTGATCCAGTGCACTTCGACTGGCACGAACACCAGGCCCACCTCTTTGCCAGTACCCAGGCATTCAACAACCTGGCACGGACAATGCGCCGATGCCGACCTGGCAGCCACGCGCAACTCGCGCTTCGCTCTGCCACGGGAACCTGCACGATGTTGCGAGTTTCCTGTGATCGGCGAGAGGCGTTCCTGGCACTGAATGAAGACATGCTTCAAATCACCTTCACCGAAGCGCTCAGACAGCGGCTGGCCAACGGTTTTTCCATGCCTGCCGAAACTCGCCCTGGCTCACGATTCGTCATCAGCAGAATTCAGAGCGAAAAACTTGCGGGGTTACGTGAAGACTCGATCGAACTGGTATTGCATGTAGAGACGCCACAAGCGCACCCCTTGGCAGGCTACTTCAGCCATGACGACGGTACACTGCCGGAAATCGAGCTCTACTTTGCCCGGAGCGCGGACATGCCGAGCGCATTCGCACGCCTGTTCACCCTCGGTGCGAGGGTGGGCTGCGGCAGCTTATGGGACAAGGCAAGCGGGTGCGAAACGCCCTTTACCGGCCCACAGGATGCCTCACGTGTCAGTGACGGTGTCGTCGAACCGTTTCATGTACTGGCGAAGGGTATCAACATCGATGGCCAGCCCCTCCCTGACCTGGGCGTGATGGTCTGCAAGCACGGCCTGACACTGGACTATCGCATGGGGCCTGACTGGGATGCGCCTCGAATCGACGCCCTGCTGTCGTTGCTGCGCCAACTTCGGCAACAAGGCGGCCAGGTTCGCATCCCTTGGTGGCAGGCAGACGGCGAACAGGACTTTCTGCAGGCCCTCGGCCGCAGCGGGGCCGACGGATGAACTCGCGCTCCCTGGATATCCAGCGGTTGCTCAGGAAACGACAACTCAATGTGCAGGAGCAGAACCTGCTCACTGCCCATCGCATCAGAGAGTCGGCACGCCCCTGGCTCACCCGTGAGGTACCGCCTGCCCTGCTACGCGTCGCCGAAAGCCACGGGATCGACTGGACACGCTCCCTGCTGCTGGACCTTGAGTTCGACTTCCCCGGCATGGCCAGCCTGACGGGCAGTCTGTTGACCGATACCGAACGCTTCATAGACTTCGAGCTCGAGACCGACAGCAGTTACTGCCAGCTGCTGTCGATCGAATGCTGGGAAGACGTGACGGCCCAGCATGACCATGGGTTGCGCAACCGGGGTACCGGCAAGGGTTATGCAACCATTGCCCTGGAGACAAGGCGTGAACTGCTCGGCCTGCCGACGCCCTGAGCGCACGCCTTGCCTTGGCCACCGCGAGCTTTCAATACCGAGGTGAACTGTGTAAAACAAGTTCACCCACACTGTAAGGAAAGGATGACTCGCAATGATCTACCGCCCCCTCGGCCGCTCCGGCCTGCACGTCTCGGCCCTCACCCTGGGCAGCATGATGTTCGGTGAGCAGACCAGCACCGAAGACTCGCTGCGCATCATCGACAAGGCCTGGGACCAGGGCATCAATTTCGTCGACACCGCCGACGTCTACAATGGCGGCCGTTCCGAGGAGATCGTCGGCGAGGCGGTGGCGCGCAACCGCCACGACTGGATCATCGCCTCCAAGGCTGGCTACGGCCCGGTCGATGGCGTGCCCAACCGCAGCGGCCTGTCGCGCAAGCACCTGTTCAACGCCATCGAGGCCAGCCTCACACGCCTGGGCACCGACTACCTGGACATTTACTACCTGCACCGCGAGGACCACACCGTACCGCTGGAAGAGACCGTGCGCGCCATCGGCGACCTGCTGGCCCAGGGCAAGATCCGCTACTGGGGCGTATCCAACTTCCGTGGCTGGCGCATCGCCGAGATCTGCAACCTGGCAGAGAAGCTCGGCGTGGCCAAGCCTGTGGTCAGCCAGCCGCTGTACAACATCGTCAACCGCCAGGCCGAGCCCGAGCAACTGACCGCCGCCGCCTATCATGGCCTGGGCGTTGTGCCGTTCAGCCCGCTGGCCCGCGGCGTGCTCAGCGGCAAGTACGCGCCCGGCTCGACCCCGGACCAAGGCAGCCGCGCCGGCCGCCAGGACAAGCGCATCATGGAGGTGGAATGGCGCCAGGAGTCGCTGGCCATCGCCCAGAAGATCCATGCCTACACCGAGGCCAAGGGCGTGGGCATCGTCGAGTTCGCCATCGCCTGGGTGCTGAACAACCGCCTGGTCAGCTCGGCCATCGTCGGGCCGCGCACCGAGGCGCAGTGGGACACCTATGCCGGCGCGCTGGCAGTGAAGATCACGGCGGAGGACGAAGCGTTCATCGACTCTCTGGTGACGCCGGGCCATGCCTCGACACCCGGGTTCAACGATGTGGCGCACTTCGTCAGCGGGCGCCTACCGCGCTGACGTCTAGGTCTGAGTCTGGGGCGTAGAGCGTGGGATCAATTGTCTTGCGGAGATTTCTCAACTGGCGTGATCTCTCTGAGCGGCCTTGCGTCGCGAAAGGGACGCAAAGCGGCCCCGGCGATCTTTGCAACAATGCTGAAATCCCGGGGCTGCTGCGCAGCCCTTTCCGACCGGTCCGACGCCTCGGCAAGGCCGCTCCAGGTTGGCGTAGTACCCATGGCAGCCCGCCCCGATTGCTGGCATTGTTCGACTTTCCCCGCGCAAAGGACGCGCCCCCATGGCCCTGCACCTCTGGCTGACCTTCTCCTTCGCCTACCTGCTCACCTCGCTGATCCCCGGCCCCAACGTCCTGCTGACGGTGCGCAACGCCCTGCGCTACGGCCCCTCCGGCATGGGCATGACCCTGTTCGGCAACCTCACCGCGCAACTGCTGACGATCACCGCCGTGGCCATGGGTGTGGGCGCCCTGCTGATCTCGCTGCCCACGGCGTTCCTGGTGCTGAAGCTGGCCGGCGCCAGCTACCTGATCTACCTCGGCCTGCGCCAGTTGCTGGGTAAAGGAGGCCCCGCCGCCCCGGCGGCCCAGGTGGTCGCGACGCCACCCCAGACGCAATGGCGGATCGCCGTGGAGGCCTTCCTGGTCTCGGTGAGCAATCCCAAGACCCTGGTGTTCTTCTGCGCCTTCCTGCCGCAGTTCCTCGAGCCTGGGCGGCCGATCTTCGGCCAGTTCGCGGCGATGTACCTGAGCGGCGCACTGATCGTCTGCCTGGTGCATTCCTTCTACTGTTTCACCGCCTGGCGCTTCGGCCTGCGCCTGAAGGCTTCGCCCCTGGCCGCCTGGTTCAAGCGTGCCACCGGCGCGCTGTTCATCGGCCTGGGCGTGCGCCTGGTCAACACCCGGGCGGTGTAACGCTCGACTGCTCCCTCGCAAGGCCTGGGTGGTGATTCAGGACTGCCCCAGGTTGAGCACCAGCGCGATGAATGCCTGCTCGTCGAGCCACTCGTCCTCATACAGTTCGATGGCCCGGCGGGTGTCGCCCTTGAGACTGGCATTGAGCAGCCCGGCATGGTGGATCAGCGCCCTGACCCGGGACCAGGTGCGGACCACGCCGGTCGGCAAGGCTGGCGATGCGGGGGTCGATCTGCTCGCGGGCTTCGGCATGGGGGCATCCTCAGGCAGTTTCTCCCAAGAACTGTAAGCGAATGCTGCCAAATAGCCCTGAAAGGGAAAATCAGAGAAACGTCCTACGCGGACTTGGGAAGCCCTGTCGACCACCCAGAATCCGTTCCTCGCTAGTGTTTCAGGTCTGCGTAACGTCGCCCGTGGCTGGCTGCAACAGCCACGGGCTCGGTGCTAACACGCCTGCATGAACAGCTTCGCTGAGGACATCGGATGTTCGACTTCAACAAACTGCTCGAAATCAATCGGCAAGCCTGCGAGGCCCTGGAGGCCCCCTTCGCCAGCGGGCCCGCCGTCCATTGCACGCGCACCTTCACCATCCTGCCCCTGCGCTATGCGGCCGTTGCCGGCACTACCGGCCAGCGCCTGCGCTTGCCAACCCTGCCCGATCACCTGCGCCATCCCTACAGTGTTGCCACGCTCCAGCAGGCCGACTATGCCATTCGGCCATTGCGCCAAGGCTTCCTGTACGTCATGGAGAAACGCAAGCGCAGCGGGCAGCACAGCCTGCACCCGCCCTATCGCATTGCGGCGAACGGTTCTTTATCGCTGGTTGCCCCCGGGCAGTCCGAGCCGGACGCCACAGATGTCCACACCCTGCGCGACATGATTCGCAATACGGCCTTGGCGTTCAACGTCCATGACCTCGAAGACCTGGCCGAGCTGCGCCTGTTCTACAGCCCCGACCCGTTGACCGAAGCGGCCCAGCAGCAACTGCTGCGTCGACGCGACAGGCTGCCGGCCGTGGATGTCGCCGCTTTCACCGGCCTTGGCTGCCCGACGCCCAGGCCCTATGTGCTGCGCCATGACCAACTGGACCTGGTCGCCGATTTCGCTGCGCAAACCGACAGCTCATTGCGCAAGCTGCTGGACAACCAGCTGTTCAGTGAAACCAGCGTCCACTCGCTGACGGCAGCCCGGTACATGCTGGGCCCGGTTGCCGGCAAACCCGAAGCCCGTGGTATCGCGGTGGTGGTGGAAGATGCCATCGGCATCACCCAGCAACTCAATGCCTGGCGCAACGCGGGCATGGAACACCTGAAGGATTGGCTGGAAGCCACGGAGTCGGTCGCGGGAGAACCCGGCCCCAGCAACGAGCGCAAGGTGCTGGTCGCCCAGGCCTTCACCGAACTGCATCAGCAATTCAGTGAGCGCAAGGTCGCCGCGCTGGTCGACCGTCACAAAGAGGCCATGCGCGCCCACCTCGCCGGTGCCGACCAGGGCGCCAACCCGCAGATGGCCGCCTGGTGGGCGCAGGCCAAGGAAGGCATTCTCGATACCGCAGGCGCACTCAGGCGCCAGGACCTTGAGGCCCGGGCGAACAACGGCGAGTTCGCCCGGCAGTTCGAAACGCGTTACCTGCCACACGTCGACCTCAAGGCCATGCATGACCAGCTGGCCTGGTTCGAATCCCACGGACTCGAAGCGCAGCGCCTGGCCGACGTGCGGGCCGACGACCATCTCGTCTGGCTGCAATCTGAGCAGCTGCTCGCGGCCCTGGCCTACTACGACGAGAACGACCTGCGCAGCGGCCTGTGCTTCGCTCACCAGACCGGGCTCAGCGTGGTCGGCATGGAGGGCGTGCCAGCCGGGGCGCGGCTGCTCGCCCAGTGGTGGCATGCCGACACGCTGACGCCCGACAACCTGGCCCTGCGTTCCTTCGTCTTCAACCAGCGCGCCATTGCCGAGGTGCTGGAGCAGACACGTCAGGCACTGCAAGCACTGCCGCCGGAATACGATCACTGGCAGCAGGTGGACACCTCGCTCAAGTACGCCAAGGAACTCGCCTCGCAGTTCAGCCGGGTGGACGGCCACCTCGACCAGCTGGCCCAGCACAGCGCCCTCAACACCGCCGGGGCCTTGGCCTGGCTGGGTCAACTGGGGCGCCAGAGCCTGCAGGCCGGCGCCCCCGGCAACATGGATCGCCTGCTGTACCGGCGCCTGGGCACCTACCTCATCGCCTCGCTGGGCGAGCAAGCACTCAACCTGCGCCTGAGTGAACACGCACTCGAGGGTGACACCCCCTCGCGAGGACGGGTGGCGGCCCCCATGGTCCGACGCCTTGATCGCGCCTATGTGGAGACGTTGCAGGGCGCTCATGCTCATTCGTTCTATCGGCTTCGGCTGGCCAGTGGCCTGCTCCTGCTGGAGGCGGGACTGCTCCTGTTGCAGGGGCAGCGGGATGACAAGGACCGGCGTTTCTGGAGCGAGGTGGTGGCCGCAGGATTGGCCAGTGCGGCAGCGGGATTCGAGCTACTGGCAGTGGGGACGGAACAGACCCTGCTGGGCGTCGAGCGGAACAGCGCGATTGCGCGGGGAGCGGACATCAGCCTGGGGCGCTATCGGCTATGGGGGGCGGCGTTGGCGACGGTGGGGGGCGTTGTCAGTATTGCGTGGGACATTTCAGATGCCGAAGAAGCAAAAATCAGATCCAAATCAATGGTAAGCGATCCATGAACCCCACCTACCGAGAATAGGAAGTCGCAGTTATCGTGGCATCTCCGGCGAGCAGTTCCACGGCAGTAGCGCTTCATAGTCTGCTACAGACTGCGCGTGGGGCAGTCGCTCCAGTACGTGGCGCAGCCACGTATAAGGCTCTTGGCCGTTGATCTTTGCAGTCTCGACCAAGCTGTAGATCTGGGCACTGGCCGTGGCGCCTTTGGGCGTGTCGCTGAACAGCCAGGCCTTGCGACCGATGACAAACGGCTTGATCGAGCGCTCAGCCAGATTGTTGTCGATTGGTAGATAACCAGCCTCGACGTAACGCACCAACCGGCTCCAGTTATTCGCCAGATAATTCACGGCCTTGCCCAGCACGCTTTGCGGCGTCACTTGGGATTGGGCCTTGTCCAACCAACTTTTCAACTGGGTCAGGACTGGCAGGCTTTGCGCCTGTCGCGCTACATAACGCTGCTCGTCACTGGCGTCTTTCAGTTCGCGCTCGATGCCATACAGCTTGTTGATCATTGCCAGTGCGACATCGGCCCGTCCGGTTTTGCCTTTAGGCTGCACTTTCTGAGCGTCGACGAATTTGCGCCGGGCATGCGCCATGCACGCCAACCGTTCCACGCCAGGCTGCAGCGCCAACGCGTTATAGCCGGCGTAATCGTCCGTCATGACATACCCGCGATAACTTTCCAGCAGGCGCAACGGAACTTCCTGCGCCCGACTGGAGCTGTAGTCGAACAGCACGATTTTTCGGTCAGGCGGTCCGCTGACTTGCACCCACATCCAGGATTGGCTGGTCGGATCTCGATCCGGTTCTTTCAGTACCTGGACACGGGTTTCATCGCAATGGATGACCGGACTTTCCAGCAATCGCTCACGCATCAAATTCAGCAGCGGCTGGACATGTTCGCTGCATTGGATGATCCAGCGCGCCAGTGTCTGACGTGGAATGTCGATCCCGTGCCGGCTCAGGACACTTTCAAAACGGTGCAGCGGCAAGCCATCGACATACTTGGTGGTCAGCAACATCGCCAACACGCTCGGGCTGGCCATGCTCTTCTCGATCAGTTGAGCCGGTTTGTCTGCCGTGATCGGGGCAACTTCACATCCCCGGCAGCCGTAGACCTTACGGACATGTTTGAGCACGCGGATCTGCATCGGCACGATATCCAGCTGCTCGCTGATTTCCTCACCGATCTCATGCTTGCGGCAACCGCATGCACAGGTCAGTCCGTGTTCAGGCAGTTCGTGGATGACTTCGATACGCGGCAGATCAGCCGAGAGTGGCTTGCGTTTTCCCCGGCGTGGCGCTGGTGTGACGACTTCTTCATCCGGCGTCTCCACCGTCAACAGAGGCTCGCTCTCTGCCTCGTTGAACATCGCCAGTTGCGGCGTGTTGGGGTCGATGG